>SKIF01000074.1 GCA_007116575.1 Paracoccaceae bacterium | reverse complement strand
CTCGGGCGGGGGTGGTGCAGGGTTCAGGACGCGTCCTCATGCCCCTCGATCAACTGGCGCACCGCGTAATCGGCGGCATCGTCAAAGGGCTTGAGCACCACGCTCGCCCCCTTGTTCAGCAGATCTTCCACCTCGGCCGATTTCTGCACCGACAGGAACACGCGGCCTTTGTAATTCGCCGAATGCAGCCCGTGCAGCAGCGCCAGTTGCGGGTCCGCCTCGGTCAGCGGGCCTCGGTCGCGCGGTACGGCGGAAATCACGGCGCGCACGCCCGACAGGTCCAGATGCGCCACGAATTCCGGGTCTGTGGCATCGCCGAAGGCCGCGTCCAGTCCCATCCGGCGCCAGTTTTGAAGCGCCTCAGGGTCGAAATCGATCCCGAGAACCCGGAAGCCCTGGTCGTGCAGGCGCGCACCAATCCGGCAGCCATAACGCCCCAGTCCGAAGATGATGAAATCATGCCCCCCGCCGGTCGCAGCCGCATCGCTGTCCTCTGCTTCCCGATGCGCGCGCCTGCGCTCGAACATCCCGAGATAGGGCTCGCAAAGCTCGAACAGCTTGTGAGACCAGGTGATCATGTAGACTGACAACGCGATGGTCACAAGGCCGACCAGCGTCACCAGCCCCATCGCCTCGTTGCCGACATGGCCGATAGTGATGCCCATGGCCATGAAGATCAGCGAGAATTCCGAGATCTGCGCAACGGTCAGCCCCGCCAGAAACCCAGTCCGCTTGCGATAGCCCATGAAGCCCATAATCGCGAGTACGATCAGCGGGTTGCCAATCAGCACGAAGAGCGAGAGCACGATGGCCGGGCCAATCTGGTCGCCCAGTGTCGAGAGCTGCAGCGCCGCGCCCAGGTTGATGAAAAAGAACAGCAGCAGAAAGTCGCGCAACGAGGCCAGTCGCGAAGAGATTGCCTCGCGATATTCGGTCGAGGCCAGCGAGACCCCGGCCAACAGCCCGCCCAGTTCCTTGCCGAAGCCCAGAAAATCACCCAATGCGGCCAGCGAGGCCGCCCAGCCGACTGCGAAAATCACCATCAGTTCGGGCGAGCGTGCCACTCGCGACAGCAACGGTTCAGCGACATAGCGGATAAACAGAATCACTGCCCCAACCATGGCTGCGCCACCCAGGAAGACCTGCGCGACCTCCCAGACACCGCCGGTTT
Source organism: Paracoccaceae bacterium (assembly GCA_007116575.1). Lineage (GTDB taxonomy): Bacteria > Pseudomonadota > Alphaproteobacteria > Rhodobacterales > Rhodobacteraceae > Roseinatronobacter. The sequence continues at coordinate 51,274 of SKIF01000074.1, read as the reverse complement.
CCTCGCCCAGACCAACACCGATGGCCGAGAGCGTGACCATGGCGAGGACCACGAAGATATCCTGCACGATCAGGAAGCCCAGCGCGATCTTGCCATGCAGCGCGCCGATTTCCTGTTTGTCGGACAGCAGTTTGACGATGATGATGGTCGAGGAAAAGGTCAGCGCAACCGAGATATAGAGCGCGGTCAGCCAGTCTATCCCCAGCGCCAGACAGATCAGGAAGCCGAAAAAGGCGGTAAAGGTCACCTGCCCCATGCCAGTGGCCACGGCCACTTTGCCCAGATTGCGCACCAGCGACACATCCAGCTTCAGCCCGACCAGAAACAGCAGCACGGCAATCGAAATCTGGCTTAAGGTTTCGATGAACTCGGTTGATGAGACCAGCCCAAGCGCATCCGGCCCCGCCAGAACGCCCAAGGCAATGAAGGCCACGATCAAAGGCTGGCGAAACAGCATCCCGACAAAGCCCACAGCCGCGGCCAGCAGCACCAGCAGCGCGATTTCATAGAATACCGAGGCAAAACTTGCGTCCACCCTGCTCTCCTCAAGCTCCTGTTCCTGCGCCAGTCTTAGCCGGAATCACCCTGACGGGCCAGAGCCAAGCCCGAGCCGCGCGGGCAGATCTGATGCCAGAAACACCTCTGAGACATGCGCGGGCCAGCTTCCCTGCAATCGGGTCAGCAACCCGTCCTGCGCGGCAAAGTCCCGCGCAAGCCGTGCCAGCAGCGCGGCATCGGCAGCGACATGCTCGACGACGCACCAGCGGTTCCACTCATAGGCGATCGACCAATCATCCGTGTCGAGCCGGGACTCGGGCAAGCGGTAGTGAAAGGCCGGGCGTCCACCCTTGAGATGGTCATCGGGAATATCGCGCAGCGTCTCGGGGCACAGATGTTCAAGGGCGGGCAGCAGGTCAAGCCCGTAATGGCGCGACGGGGCGAGCGTGGCATAGGCACGCGCAAGGTCTTGGACAGACCAGCCCTCGGCTTCGACCAGTGCAGTGACAAGTGCGCGCGGCCACGGGTCCACAAAGGGCAGGACGCGGCGCGCGGGGTCCAGCGGGTCGGCGGCGCGCAGCCAGTCCTCGCAAATGGCGTAGGCGCGGGCCACAGACACAAGGGCCGCAGGGTCTGACGGCAGTTCGGGATTCAGATGCACGCCGAACCCGTAGGCAAGGCTGGCCTTGGTCCCCTGCGCACCGGCGGCCACCAGCGCGCGAACCAGATGGTCCGCTTCTGGCAGGTCAACCTGCGCCATAGGGGCTGTGACGATTTCCACCGGCACAAGATCGCCCAGAACCTGCGCGGCAACATCTTCGGCCCATTTTCGGCTCAGGCTGATATCCAGCTCGACCTTGACCGTGCCGAACCGCCCCCCGGTAACGCGCAGGTCGCGTGGACCGTCTTCCCTGACCTCGCCCCCCCAGAGCGCAACCACCTGTGCCGCGGTTTCCACAAGGCTCAACCCGGTGAATTCTATCTCGACGCCGCACCGCCGGGACGCACTGGACATACCGCCGTGGTCGGGCAGATGCAGGAAACGGTCACGTGGCAGCAGCGCGTGAAACGTGGCCATGGTAGTCCCCTCACTCAATCGCGCAGGGCCTCGACCCCGGTTTCGTCGATCAGCCGGTAGACCCATGCAAGGCTTCCATCCGCGAGCGGCAGCAGATCGCGCCTGTATTTTCGCCCGGTCTGTTCGTAGCGGTCAAGGCGCACCATTTCTTCGGGTGTAACGCGAAAGCGCACGCCATGCAGGACCATGTCGGGCGAAGCATCGCGCAAGTCGCGCCGAAAGCGCGTTACACCGCGCAGCGCGGCAGGCTCGGTCGTCACGGGTCGGCCCACCACGACCAGACGGACCAACGGATTGGTCAGCGTCGCGAAGCCGAACACATAGACGTCGTCCTCGGGAGGGGGCGGCGCATTGGCATCAAGCTGGGGCAAATAAACTGGAAAGCGCGTTACAAGAAGCCAGATGGTGGCAACCACCACGATCAGGATCATAAGTGCAAGTGGTCTCTGGAACATTGCGGTCCTGGGGCTCAATCTAGCGCATCATTGATCAACTCAAGCGGGGCGGCAGTTTCGGGGCGCGGCGCTGGCGCAGGACTTCCCAGATATAGAGACCCATCGCCGCCCAGATCATCGGAAAGGCTACCCTGCGCGCGCCCTCGAAGGGTTCGGCGAAGAAGGTCAACGAGATCAGGAAGATCATGGTCGGAATGACATAACTGGAAATCGCAATCGTCGAAAGCCGCAACCCCTTGGCGCCATTGGCATAGAGCATCAGCGGCACTGCCGTGATCACCCCGCAGCCCAAAAGCAGCACCCAGTCCAGCGCTCCCGCCTGCGCCGAATAAAGCGTGCCGCCCTGCCAGCCCCAGATCAGGAAGCCCAGTGCGAACGGGGTCAGGATCATCGCTTCCAGCGTGAAGCCCTGATTGGGGCCAATGGGCAGAGCACGCTTGAAATAGGCATAGAACCCCCAGCTGAAGGTCAGCCCCAGCGCACCCAGCGGCAGTTGACCGCCCTCCCATGTCAGCACCAACACCGCAGCCGCTGCCAGTGCAACAGCCCCCCATTGCTGCATCGAAAGGCGCTCGCGCAACAGAGTGGCACCAAGGAAGACGCTGAAGATAGGCATGATGTAATAGCCCAGTGCGGCCTCCATCGCTTGCCCTGACTGAATCAGCCAGACATAGATGCCCCAGTTGACCGAGATCAGCGCCGCTGTGACAAAGCCCATTGCCAGCATTCGCGGGGTCCGCAGCGCCACGCGCAGATCCGCCGTGCGGCCCAGCCAGATCAGCACGCCCAGCGCTACCGGCACCGCCCAGAGGATGCGATGCGCGATCACCTCGACCGTGGGCACGTGCTCCAGCGCCTTGAAGTAGAAGGGCAGAAGGCCCCAAAGGAAGAAGGCCCCACCCGCAAAGGCAAAGCCGCGCGGCGTGTCATCCTGCATCGGGTAGCCCTGCGCGCACATGGGCGATGAAATCCTCGCCACGTTTCTCGAAATCAGGGTATTGATCGAAACTTGCCGCAGCCGGGGCCAGCAACACCACCTCGCCTGGCTCGGCTTCGGCCATGGCGGCAGTAACTGCGTGTGCCATGGTCTCGCAGATCTCATGCGGGGTGTCGCCCAGTTGCAGGGCGAACTCGCGCGCGGAATGGCCGATCAGGTAGGCTTTCGTCACATGCGCCAGATGCGGGACAAGCGAGGTGAGGCCGCCCTCCTTGCCCAAGCCCCCGGCGATCCAGCGGATACGCTCGAACGCCTGCAACGCCTGCGCCGCACTCTCGACATTGGTCGCCTTGGAGTCGTTGATATACCGCACCCCGCCCGCCTCGGCCACCAACTGGCTGCGATGCGGCAGTCCTGTGAAGCTGTCCATCGCATCCTCAATCAACCGGGGCGCAAGGCCAAGCGTGCGGGCCACAGCATAGGCGGCGCAGGCATTCTGGTGGTTATGCGCGCCGGGCAACCCGCGCATCGCGCGCAGGTCAATGGACGCGACCTGACGGCCCTGCCGGTATTCCGACAGGAACCCCTTGCGCGCGAAGATGTTCCAGCCGGGACCGGAGAGCCTTTGCCCCGAAGAGACGCGGATCACACGCGCATCCTCGGGTTCCTGCGCCATCTGACCGGCCAGAAACTGTCCCTCGACCTCATCCACCCCGATCACCGCGCGGTCCGGTCCGCCTTCGGCAAAGAGCCGCCGCTTGGCAGCGAAATAGCCGCCCATGCCGCCATGGCGGTCCAGATGATCGGGCGAGAGATTGGTGAAGACGGCGATATCGGGGGTCAGCGCGCGGGCAAGCTCGGTCTGATAGCTGGAGAGTTCCAGCACCACCACCTCGCCCTCGCCCGGCGGGTCGACCGACAGCACCCCCTTGCCGATATTGCCCGCCATCTGCACGGGGCGGTCGGCCGCCTGCAATATATGGTGAATCAGCGCCGTCGTGGTCGATTTGCCGTTCGAGCCGGTCACGGCCACCACTTTGGGCGGTTGATCAAAGGCCATGCTGCGCGCGGTGGCGAAGCTGCGAAAGAACAGGCCGATGTCATTGTCCACCGGCACCCCTGCGACAAGAGCTGCGGCGATGATCCGGTTGGGCACCGGATAAAGATGCGGTATGCCGGGGCTGGTGATGAGGGCTGCCACGCCCGACCAGTCCTCGCGGCCCAGATCGGTGAGGGCGATCCCTGCGGCCTCGGCGGCGCTGCGCGCCTCCGCCCCCTCGTCCCAGGCCAGCACCTCGGCCCCGCCAGCCTTGAGCGCGGCACAGCTTGCCAGCCCCGAACGCCCCAGCCCCAGAACGGCCACGCGCCTGCCCTCAAATCCCTGCACTACAATCATGGCGCTGTCCCTTGTCGCTTGACTGCCTTGTGCGTCACGAACGAGCAGCGTGCAAGGGTCGAGCGTCTGCACCCGAGGCAATCAGATGCGCGCCGCGTTCTGCCAGCATGATGGTGGGTGCGTTGGTGTTACCGCCGACGAGGGTCGGCATCACGCTTGCATCGACCACACGCAGCCCGTCCATCCCGCGCAGACGCAAGTGCGGGTCTGTCACCGCCATGTCGTCGCGCCCCATTCGGCAGGTGCCCACCGGATGATAGATTGTCTCGGCGCGCGCGCGGATATCGGCTTCGCGTGCGCTCTCGGAACCGTCATGCGGATAAAGCCGCTGCCCCCGCCATGGCGCAAGCGCGGCGCTTTCAAGGATGTCCTCCATCCGGCGCGCGCCGCGCATCAGCACGGCCATGTCGCGCGGGTCGGACAGATAGGCCGGGTCGATCCGGGGGGGAACCGCGGGGCTCGCGCTGTTGAGCCCAACCGTGCCACGCGAACGGGGGCGCAGCAGGCAGACATGGCAGGAATAGCCATTGCGCAGGTGCAGCCGACGCATGTGTTCATCGACAATGCCTATGACGAAATGCAGTTGCAGATCGGGTCGGGCGAGATTTGGGTCAGAGCGCAGGAAGGCGCAGCCCTCGGCCATGGGAGAGGCGAAGAGCCCCTCGCCGCTCTTGCGCCACTCCAGCCCCGCGCGCAGCATCCGCACCAGTCCGGCAGGGTTGAGCCCGACGACATCGGCGCGACGCGAGATATAGGGGATGATGTAATCGAGATGGTCCTGCAGGTTCTGCCCGACACCCGGCAGCTCGTGCGCCACGGCAATCCCATGGGCACGCAACTCATCGGCCGGGCCTATCCCCGAGAGCATCAGGAGTTGCGGCGAGCCGAACGCCCCGGCAGACAGGACCACCTCGCGCCGCGCCCGGATGTGGTGCTGCCGCCCGCGCCGCCGGATCAGCACGCCAGTCGCGCGCCGACCCTCCAGCGTCAGGCGATCGGCGCGGGCACGGGTCAACACGGTCAGGTTGGGGCGCGGGGGCAGCGGGTGCAGATAGGCCGCCGCGGTCGAGCAGCGCTGCCCCTTGAGCGGGCCGGAATGGAACTGCGTGACCTGAAACAGCCCCGCGCCCTCCTGCTCGGGGCCGTTGAAATCGTCATTGGGCGGGATCCCCGCCTCTGCGCAGGCTTCGATGAAAGCACGCGAGATGGCTGCGGGTCGGCGCTGGTCAGCGACCTGCAACGGGCCATCCGTGCCGTGGAAACCCGAAGCCTCACGCACATTGCCTTCGGCCTTGCGGAACCATGGCAGGACCGTGTTCCAGTCCCAGCCCTCGGCCCCGGACTCGGCCCAGGCATCGTAATCAGACGGGTGGCCGCGAATATAGAGCATGGCATTGATCGCCGATGACCCCCCCAGGCCCCGCCCGCGCGGCTGATAGAGCCGTCGTCCGTTCAGCGCCGGTTGAGGGGTTGTCCAGAACGCCCAGTTATTGAGCTTGGGTCGCCCCGATATCGTGGCCGCCACCATCGCCGGGGCGCGCACCAGAAAGCCGCGCCCCTGACCTCCGGCCTCGATCAGGCAGACGCTGGTACCGGGGGATTCAGAGAGGCGCGCGGCCAGCACGCAGCCTGCCGAGCCACCGCCGATGATCACATAGTCGAATTCCATCCCGGCCCCGGTACTACCCACGTCATTCGACGGAGCCTAAGGTTGGCACGCCGCCCGTGCAGGCGCAACACTCTGTAGCACCTTGCCAAGCCCCTGAAGGCATACATGCATATGCCAGACGATGGCCCCGCTGACTCCGCGCTATTCAGGGGCTTCGGTCGAGTCGCTCGCCGGTTGCGCCGCGTTGTCGCGTGCTCTCAGCTTCAGCGGGCAAACGACGCGGAATGCCGCGCCCCCCTGCCCCGGCACATAGGTGATCTCACCACCCAGATTGTGCATGATCTCGCGGCAGATCGCGAGGCCAAGCCCGGCCCCCCCGGCCTGCATCGAATCGGTGAGGCGCGAGAATTTCTCGAAGATCAGCGCATCCTGCTCACGCGGGATACCCGAGCCATTGTCGATAAAATCGACTTCGACCATCTCGCCGCGACGTCTGACCTTGATCCGCATCTGCGGCTCTGCCGCGTCGCAATACTTGCGCGAATTCGACAGCACATTGATAAAGACCTGCGTCAGCCGCCCGGTATCGGTGACGATCTGGACATCCTCGCTGTCGCGGTTGCGATGCAGTACAAACTGGCGCTCGGCCTGCACCGATTTCGAGGCCGTGATCGCCTTGTCGATCAGATCGTGCAGATTGGCAGATGCGATGTTGAGCTGCACCTGTCCATGTTCGAGGACGCTCAGGTCGAGCAGGTCATCAAGCAGGCGGGTCAGACGAATCGATTCGTCATGGATGATTTGCGCAAAATGAGTACGCTCCTCGTTTGATATGCCTTCGGCATCCATCAGGATTTCGGAAAAGGCCCGGATCGACGTCATTGGCGTGCGCAATTCGTGACTGATCTGGCTGAGGAAGGCGTCTTTCTGCACCGATAGGGTCTGTAGCTTCTCGTTCGCCTCGCGAAGCTTGCGTGCGGTGAGGCTGAGTTCTTCGGATTTCGCCTCGAGCTTGGCCGAGTATTCCATGATCTGTGCGGTTTCCGAAGCCACTGCCATCAGGTCATCGACCGACACGACCGAGGTGCCCACTGTCTGCGCAAGCATCGCATAGGCCGTTGCCGACCCCACCGAGCCTGCGAGTTTCAGCTCCAGCGCCTCGAGGAACTCGGGCGTGATATCGGGCAGAAACCCCTGCTTGCCCTGCAGTTCGGCCTGAGCGCGAAAGAAGGCCTGTGCCTCGGTCGCCCCGAAGATTCGCTGAGCCATGGGCAGTAGATCCTCGGCTTCGGCCATCGGGCGGGTCCAGCTACGGGCGGTGCCGGGGCGGTTAAAGATGTCGACGAACAGCGCGCCCTGTACACGCTCGATCGCGCTGGGAAATGACAGGATCGAGCCAACGCAGAAGGCGATGACATTCGCCATCAGCGACCAGAACAGCGAATGCAGCAGCGGGTCGAGCGTGGTCAGGCCGAACATGTTGTAGGGACGCAGCCACGCGATGTCGAACGGCCCGCTCTCCATCACCCGCGCCGAGAGGAAGACGTCGGGGCCGAAGCTGGGCAGAAACAGCGTATAGAGCCAGATCGCCATGCCCGCCACCAAGCCCAGCGCCGCGCCGTTGCGGCTGGCACCGCGCCAGTAGAGCGCACCGATCAGTGCGGGCAGGCATTGTGCAACGCCCACAAAGGCGATCAGCCCGATGGCGGCCAGTGCCGCCGAGCCGCCGGTAATGACGTAATAGAGATAGCCCAGTCCGAGTATGAAGCAGATTGACAGCCGCCGCACGCTGAGCACCAATAGCCGCATGTCGCCCGTGTCGCGTTGGCGCGCGGATCGGGCGCGCAGCCAGAGCGGTACCACGATATGGTTCGAGACCATCGTGGCCAGCGCCAGCGAGGCCACGATCACCATCGAGGTGGCCGCCGAGAACCCGCCGAGGAAGGACAGCAGCGCCAGCCCGTCCTGCCCCAGATGCAGCGGCAGCGTCAGTACGAACATATCCGGGTTGGACCCTGCCGGCATCAGTTCCATGCCCACCACGGCGATCGGGAGCACGAAGAGACTGATCAGGAACAGATAGAGCGGAAAGGCCCAGCTTGCCGTTGCCAAATGCCTGTCTTCGGTATTCTCGACCACTGTGACCTGAAACATGCGCGGCAGGCAGATGATTGCAATCGCTGAAAGCAGGATCAGCCCGGTCCAGCGCCCCGGCTGGATTTCCCATTCCGGCAGCGCCTGTGTGTCGATGCGCGAGAGAATGTCGCCCGGCCCGGTGGCGACAAACCAGACGACGAACACGCCAACTGCGAGCAGCGCCAGAAGCTTGACCACGGCCTCGACCGCGATGGCCGTCACGATACCGGGGTGCTGTTCATTGGCATCCAGCGAGCGGGTCCCGAAGACAATGGCGAAGAACGCAAGCCCGGCCGCCACCCAGAAAGCAATCAAGATGGTGTCGGTCGCCAGCGGCGAGCTTTCCGGGTCGCTGACAAAGACCGTGAAGGACTGCGCGATCGATTGCAGTTGCAGCGCGATATACGGGGCGCCAGCGGTAATGCACAGCAGCGTCACGATCACGCCCAGCACATTCGACTTTCCGTAGCGCGCAGAAATCATGTCGGCAATCGAAGTGACGCGGTTCTCGCGCCCGATCCGCACCAGTTTGCGCAGAAGCAGCCACCAGCCCACGAAAACCAGCGTCGGGCCCAGATAGATGGTCATGAACTCCAGCCCGGAACGCGCCGCGTATCCCACGGCACCGTAGAACGTCCAGGCCGTGCAATAGACCGAGAGCGAAAGCGTGTAGACCAGCGAAGAACGCAGCCACCCTGCCCGCCCGGCAACCGCCGCGCGCTCGGCCGCCGAGGCGACGGCAAAGAGCAGCACCACATAGCCCAGGCAAGTCAGGACAAGCAAATTGAAGGACATTCGCGCTAATCTCCGGACTCGGAAGGGCGGTCAGAGCGCGTAGGCTCGTCATGCGGCTCAAGCGCGCGGCGTAGCCAGATCGATAGCAATAGGGACAGAAGGATCAGAACAGCCCATACGGCAAACAGATAGACGCTTTCGCCGGCAGTTGGCGGCGCTTCCATTTCCGGACTGTGGCGCATCAGCGGCAGCAACAGCAGCACGAAACCAATGACAGGCAGCAGCCGCGCTGCATCCATCAGCCGCCGCAGACGGTAGCTTTCGCGACCCAGGAACTGCGTTGGTTTCGGCGGCTTCATGTCTGCACCATCTCATGCACGGTCGCCAGCACATCGGCATTGGCGAAAGGTTTGGTCATGAAACGGGTCACGCCCAGCCGTTCGGCCTCGATTCGGTCGGCCGCCTGCCCCCTCGCGGTCAGCATCAGCACCGGCAGAGTGCGGGTGTCATCGTAGGCGCGCACCTGCCGCAAGATGTCAAATCCGTTCACGCCCGGCAGCATCAGGTCAAGGATCAGAAGATCGGGCGGATCTGCACTCAGACTGCCCAGCGCCGCTTTCCCGTCTGCGCTGACCTCGACCCGCCATCCGTTGCGGCTGAGGATAAAGCGCAGAGCTTCCGAGATATTGGGCTCATCCTCGATGACCAGCACGCGCTTTTGCATCGCAAGGCTCCTCCCAGAGCTGGCGGCCCGGCGCAGCGGGGAGCGAAAGCCCCCTTTGCCGCGCGTGTCCACCCGACCGCGCCGACCAGCCTGGCTCCTCCCGTGCTGTCCGGCGCATGTTTTCTGTATCCTGCATTCACTTCCGCCTGTCAAAGCGCAAACATGCACTGCCTGTTGCCAAACACCTTGTCTCATCCCCCTGCCACCAGGATCGAGGGTTCGCGCCGTGCGATGCAGTCAAGCTGCGCACAGGTGCGGCAACTGGCCCCGACGGGCACCGGCTCGGCCTCTGTGTCGGCCCCGCCCACCGCAAGCGGCGCGACCAGCATCGTCGCGTGCAACGCGACCGGTCCGTCATAAGTCAGCGACCCGACCGGCGCGGCGCAGGCATAGGTCAGATAGCGCCTGCCCAGACGCCCTGCTGTGACCAATACCTTGCGCAGCGGCACCAGCGGACGCTGCAACGCCTGATACAGCGGCCAGAGCGGACACCCCCCCCCGAAACGCGGTAGGCGAAAACCCTCGACCGCGCGGCGAAAGACCATTGTTCCGGAACTGTCACAAATCACCAGCCCAAGCGGCGGCAGGCCAGCGTCCCGCAAGCACGTCTCGGGCAGCAGCGCCAGCCTGCGAAGGATCTTGTCGAAAGGCACGTCGAAGCGCGCCGCCAGGGCCTCGGGGGCCAGCCCGGTCTCGTCCAGGGCCGCAGTCAGTTCTGCCAATGGCAGCGCCGCGGCATCTGCCGCAAATCGTGTGATCCATTGCTGCGCCAGCGCACGAGAGGCATCCGAGGCCAGTTCGACCTGCCCCTGCACCATCGCGTCGGCATCGACGCGCCCCTGTTCAATCTCGGGCAGGTGAAAGCCCAGCCGCGTGAGCCATGCCTCGACCTCTTCCAGCGGCGCGGCGAGCCCCGCCTCGTCGCTTTGCGCAGTGTCGAGATAGTTTACCAGCGCCACTGCCCCCTCGGCCAGCCGCGCGGAATCCTGAACGATATTGCGGTGAAAGCGGGCCTGCCAGTCGGGATCGACCTCTTCGCTATCGGTCAGGATGCTGGCAGTTGATTGCACCGAGGTCACGGCAGAGATGATTTCATGCAGTGCCTCGCCCAGATAGGGATCGTGGGTCATGCGGTCATTCAGGCTCTCGACCACGCGTTCCAGCCGCTCGACCCGGCCCTGAGTTTCGGCCAGCACCTTGGCCCAACCGGGAAACCGGCCGGTAAACTCGTCGATCCGCTCCAACTCGGCCAGATCGGCTTCGCTACGCTGCGCCGCCGCGCGCGCGCCCTCGATCAGCCGCCCGTCAGTCTCCTCGATCAGCGCATCCGCCGAAACCGCAAGCGCCTGCGCCAGTGCCTCGAGCAGTTGCGGGCTGACCTTGCGGCGGTTGTGCTCGATCAGGTTGAGGAAGGATGGCGACACGCCCACCGCACGCGCAAGCTCGGCCTGTCGCAGACCGCGCAGGTTGCGCCGAGCGCGGATTCGTGTGCCGGTCAGGGCGGGACGGGGCAATTGTAAACTCCTTTCGCGCCCAATTTACAGGAATTGACTCGTGCGGGAAGCCCCAATCCATCTTAGCGATGCCTGCGTTGCAGATCGAAAAAACGCGGCTTCACAGGCGCGGATCACTCAAGTATAAGCCCCGCCAGTTGCCTGACGCGCGTCCAAGCGCGATGGCCAAAACCGCGTTGTCTCGAGGAACCCCATGACCAAGAACCGCAATGACGCCGATGTCGCCTTTATCCGAGCCCTTGCGGAACTGCTTCAAGAAAACGATCTGGCGGAATTGAGCGTCAAACGCGAATATGCCGAGAATGACAGTCTGAACGTTCGCGTCTCGCGGCAGGGCGCACAGCCTGCCCCGCTGCCTGCGGCGCCTGCGCCCATGCCCGCAGTCGCCGCCCCGGCTCCGGCGGCCCCGGCCTCGGCTCGTTCCGAAGCCTCCGCCGACCCGGCGCAGCATCCGGGTGCCGTGACCTCGCCAATGGTGGGTACCGCTTATCTGGCCGCCGAACCCGGTGCCGCGCCCTTTGTTTCGGTCGGCGCGCAGATCTCTGAGGGCGAGACGCTGATGATCATCGAGGCAATGAAAACGATGAATCACATCCCTGCACCCCGCGCGGGTACAGTCAAGCGCATCCTCGTCAGCGACGGCAGTCCGGTCGAATTCGGCGCCCCGCTGATGATCATCGAGTAAGGCGCGCGCGATGTTCCACAAGATCCTGATAGCCAATCGCGGCGAAATCGCCCTGCGCGTGATCCGTGCCTGCCGCGAGATGGGGATCGCCTCGGTCGCCGTGCACTCCACCGCCGACTCTGATGCGATGCATGTGCGCATGGCCGATGAGGCCATCTGCATCGGCCCGCCCCCCTCGGCACAAAGCTACCTTCATGTGCCCGCTATCATATCGGCCTGCGAGATTTCTGGCGCGGACGCGATCCACCCCGGATACGGGTTCCTGTCCGAGAACGCGGCTTTCGTGCAGGTGGTCGAGGATCACGACATCACCTTCATCGGCCCTTCGGCGGAACATATTCGTCTAATGGGCGACAAGATCACAGCCAAAGAGACCATGAAAGCCCTTGGTGTGCCCTGCGTGCCCGGTTCCGATGGCGGGGTTCCCGATCTCGAAACCGCGCGCAGCGTCGCCGCCGAGATTGGCTTTCCTGTGATCGTCAAGGCCACCGCGGGCGGCGGTGGACGCGGCATGAAACTTGCGCGCGGCGCGGCAGATCTGGACAGCGCCTTCCACACTGCGCGCAGCGAGGCCAAGGCCGCTTTCGGCAATGACGAGGTCTATCTCGAGAAGTATCTGGGTGCGCCCCGGCATATCGAGATTCAGGTCTTCGGCGACGGCAAGGGCAATGCGGTGCATCTGGGCGAGCGCGACTGTTCGCTCCAGCGCCGCCACCAGAAGGTTCTGGAAGAGGCCCCCAGCCCTGCGCTTGACCCGGAGACCCGCGCCCGTATCGGCCAGACCTGTGCCGAGGCCGTGGCACGGATCGGCTATCGCGGTGCCGGCACGATCGAATTCCTCTATGAGAATGGTGAATTCTACTTCATCGAGATGAACACGCGCCTGCAGGTCGAGCATCCGGTGACCGAGGCGATTTTCGGTGTCGATCTGGTGCGCGAACAGATCCGGGTGGCAGCGGGCGAGCCGCTCTCTTTCACTCAAGAGGATCTGTACCTCAACGGCCATGCCGTCGAGGTGCGGATCAATGCCGAACGCCTGCCTCAATTCACCCCCTGCCCCGGCACTGTCGACACCTATCACGCCCCCGGCGGGCTGGGCGTGCGCATGGACAGCGCGCTCTATTCCGGCTACCGCGTGCCGCCCTATTACGACAGCCTGATCGCCAAGCTGATCGTGCATGGCCGCGACCGCCCCGAAGCCCTGGCGCGGCTCAGACGCGCGCTCGGAGAGTTGATCATCGATGGCGTGGACAGTTCCGTGCCGCTCTTCCACGCGCTGCTGGGCGAAGAAGACGTGCTGACCGGCAACTACAACATTCACTGGCTGGAAGCCTATCTCGCCAAGGCGCTGGACACCTGAACCCGGCCCTGCGGCTTCATTTTGGCAGAAATGCCCGAATCCGGTGTTTCGCGCCCGCATGACGCTGCTTTGCGCTTGCCATCGCCATGCCGCTGGCCTAAAGCCCCTCCACTTGCAGCCCGCACCCTTGGAGGCGGGCTGTTCAACTTGGTAACAAAGGACATGTCCAATGGCTGGTGAGATCCCTGATCTTGTAGCCGAGGTACGCACGGGGACAGGCAAGGGGGCCGCCCGTCAAGCTCGTCGTGAGCATCTCGTACCCGGTATCGTATATGGCGGCGGCGCCGAGCCCCTGCCGGTGAATTTCAATTACCACTACCTGATCGCCAAACTGAAGGCCGGTCGGTTCCTCTCGACGCTGTTCAACCTCAAGGTCGAGGGTCAGGAAGATGTGCGCGTGATCTGCCGCGGCATTCAGCGCGACGTGGTCAAGGGCCTGCCCACCCATGTCGATCTGATGCGCCTGCGCCGCACCTCGCGTATCAACCTGTTCATCCCGGTCGAGTTCATCAACCACGAGAAATGCGTGGGCCTCAAGCGCGGTGGCACGCTGACCGTGGTGCGGGCTGAAGTAGAGTTGAACGTCGTCGCAGGCGATATTCCCGAGAAGCTCGTGGTCGATCTCGAAGGTCACAAGATTGGCGACACGATCACCATTTCCGAGATCAGCCTGCCCGCGGGCACCAAGCCCACGATCGACCGGAATTTCGTCATTGCCAATATCGCCGCACCGCGCGCGCTGGCCGCGGCCGATGACGAGGAAACCGAAGAGACCGAGGCCGTCGAGGAATAATCCGCGCGACGGTCGGTATCATTCGGGGGGCGTCCGCAAGGACGCCCCCCGACTTGTTTCACGGCTCAGTGCCGATGCGCCGGAACACCAGCGTTGTGCCGACCGATCCTTTCGCGCAATAGACCATGTTGTTGCGTCGCAACCCGTCCAGAACCTGCGCGGTGCCAGCATCCCCATAAAGCTTGGGATGGATTTCGACGATGACGAGCCGCAGGCTGTCGGGAAAGGTCACCTCGAACAGCGTCTGCTCTCCGCCTTCGATATCGCAGCTCAGCACGGTGGCCCGGGTCTCTTGCAGCAGGGCCGTCAACCGCAGCGCAGGCACCTGCAACGCAGCGCGATAGCGCGTATCCTCATCGCGCAGGATGGCCGAAGCCCAGAACTGTCGCCGCGCGGCAAAGCGCACATGCGTTTCGGCATGGCTGTCGGGCACGACGGCACCCCAATGCAGCCGCGCGCCATCAATGCCATTGCGCAGCAGGTTGGCGCGCGCGACCTCGACCATGCCGGGCAACGCCTCCACACCGGTCACAGCGGAGCCTCCGGCAATACGCCCGGCAAGGCAGACCATGTAGCCCGTGCCCGATCCCAGATCGAGCAGACGGTCTTGCGGTGTGAAATGGCGCGCCAGCGCGCGCGCCTCGTCACGCTCGAAGCTGCCGCGCTCGAGCGCGGCCTGCACACGCGCCCCCAGATGCTCGGCGGGAATGTCGAGCGTGATCTCGCCAAGCTGGAAGACCGGCACCCGCTTCAGCCCCGGATCGTCTGAACCGAGGAGAAGACCTCGAGTTCCGGAGGACCGAGATAGATGCTGCCGTTTTCGCGCACTCCCTTGTGCGCGCCGCGGAAATTCTGTGACCGCACCCAATCGTCGAACGCCGCCTTGTCACGCCACAGCGTATGCGACAGGTACAGCGTGTGCTCCTCGGTGCTTTCGCCCCGGAACAGGTGAAACTCGACGAAACCATCCATATCCGGCAGCTTGCTTTCACGCGATGTCCAGATCTCCTCGAAGGCAGCTTCCTGCCCCGGACGCACCTTGAAGCGGTTGATGGTCAGATACATGCGCGTCTCCTCTCGGCTCTTCGCAACATAGCGGGGCAGAACCTGCGCGCAAGCCGGTGCTTTTCAGCGCCCCGGCGCTTGACTATGCTGCGCCGCAACACAGGAGATCCGCGTATGAAACTCTTTGCAGGTCTGGGCAATCCGGGGGCGCGCTATGCCAGCAACCGCCACAATATCGGCTTCATGGCAGTGGACCGTATTGCCGCCGATCACGGTTTCGGACCGTGGCGCGCCAAATTCGGGGCCGAACTCAGTGAGGGGCGGCTGGCGGGCGAGAAACTCGTGCTGATCAAGCCGCAAGGCTACATGAACCGCTCGGGCCAGCCGGTGGGCGAGGCGATACGCTTTTTCAAGCAGAGCCCCGCCGATCTGGTCGTGTTCCATGACGAGCTTGACCTTGCCCCCGGCAAGATGCGGCTGAAACAGGGCGGCGGGCATGCGGGTCATAACGGGTTGCGTTCGCTGCACGACCATATCGGCCCCGATTATACCCGTGTCAGGCTGGGGATCGGTCATCCGGGCCATAAGGACAAGGTTGCGCCCTATGTCCTATCGGATTTCGCCAAATCCGAGGGGGACTGGCTGGAGGCGCTGCTCACTGGCATCTCGGACGGGGCCGAGGCGCTGGCGGCAGGCGATGGCGCGCGATTCGCGAACGCGGTCGCGCTGCGCACCAACCCGCCGCGCAAGGCCAAGAGCGTGACGCCCGCCCCTGCATCGGAAGCGCCCGCTGCACCTGTGGAAGACACCCGCACGCCACTGCAGAAGTTGATGGACCGTTTCCGGTGAGTTTCCGATCCCACGCCCGCGCGCAGGCCGAAGCCTGCGCCGCGCTCGGATCCCCCTTCACGGCACGGCTGCTGACGCTTCTGTCCGAGCGCCTGGTGCCGGGCGGGGCAGTCGCGGACCGGCTGCTCGCCTGGCCCAAGGAAAGGCTGCGCGATGATGCCGTGGCGCTGCGGCTTGCCGGTGCGCTGCATTATCTGGTCCTGACGGGTGCCGCGCCGATCCTTGCGCGCGCCTATCGTGCCCCGCCTGACAGTGACAGCCAGTTCTGGCGCATCATCGAAGCGGCGCTGCGCCAGCATGCGCCGGGCATCCTCGTCATGCTGGACCAGCCCCCGCAGACCAACGAGGTCGCGCGCTCCGCCGTGCTGATTGCTTCCGCCCATTGGCTGAGCGCGCGGTTCGAGCTGCCGCTTGTGCTGTCGGAGCTGGGGGCGAGTGCTGGTCTGAACCTGCTCTGGGACCGCTACGCGCTGAACGCAGGCGGGCAGCTCTTTGGCCCGCCCGATCCGGTCCTGACGCTTGCGCCTGACTGGCAGGGCGAACTGCCACCCAACGCGCCCCCCGTGGTCCGCGCCCGTGCTGGCGTGGATCTTGCGCCGCTGGACCCGGTGGCCGACCGGCAGCGGATGCTGGCTTATATCTGGGCCGATCAGAACGCACGGCGCGCGCGCAGCGTAGCTGCGCTCGACCACGCGGCAGAAGCCCGTCCCGAAATTGCGCGCGGATGTGCCATCGACTGGATGGAGGCGCGGCTGGCCAGACCGTTTCCACAGGCTGTGCATTTGGTGTTTCACACAGTCGTCTGGCAATACCTGCCACTCGAGGCACAGATCCGCGGGCAGGCGTTACTGGCGCGGGCGGGTGCACGGATGCGATCCGACGAGCCGCTTGTCCATCTGGCAATGGAAGCGGACAGTCACGGCCCAGGTGCCGGATTACGACTGCATATCTGGCCCGGGGACGAGGTGATCACACTTGGCCGCGCCGATTTCCACGGCCGCTGGGTCGAATGGAATGCACCTGAGCCCTGAGACAGTTTCGGCTTGTCATTTCTTGTGGACATGCGCGTGCCGCGAATTAACTGGCAGCGAGGTTCAGTGAGAGTGAGATACCATGGCTCTGCGCATCGCACCTTCCGTCAATGTTCTGGGGGGCAATCTGGCCCCATGTTCGCACGATCCGAAGACCGGATTTTTCCGCAACGGCTGCTGTGACACCTGTATTGAAGATCGCGGCAGTCACACTGTCTGCGCGGTGATGACAGCAGAGTTTCTGGCGCTGTCCAAGTACTTGGGCAATGACCTGAGCACCCCGCGGCCTGAGTTTGGTTTTCCGGGGCTCAAGCCAGGTGATCAGTGGTGTCTGTGCGCACGACGGTTTCTTCAGGCCCATGAAGAGGATGTCGCACCGCACGTCTACCTGAAAAGCACGCATCGGCGTACGCTGGACATCGTGCCGCTTGAAATATTGAAGCGCTATGCGCTGGACACGGAATAAGCTGCGGGAAGGTGGCGCGACCGCACCCTGCGCAGAGCGCAAGGTGCGGAAATATACAGCATACTCGTTAAACAATCGCGGGAGGTGCTCGGCGGGCAGCGCACGGCCGTGCGACCCTCAAACCACTTCCACTGGTCCACAGCGCTTTGGTGCGAGGCGCAGCCCATAGCTGCATCTATGACGTCCAGATTTGTGATAACATAACATTGACACCGTGTGAAGGCCGCACGGCAACGTAACCGTGATACCGACCATCCGATGCGGCGTTGTCGCTACAGAATGTGGCTGCAGCCTACCCGCTGATCTCGACGCCCAGATGCCGCGCGACCGTAAAGATGTCCTTGTCGCCCCGACCGCACATATTCATCACGATCAAATGGTCACGCGGAAGTTCCGGCGCGATCTTGAGCACATGGGCCAGCGCATGGCTGGGCTCGAGTGCAGGAATGATGCCTTCTTGCGCGCAGCAGGTCTGGAAGGCCGCGAGTGCCTCGTCATCGGTAATCCAGACATACTCGGCGCGGCCCATATCCTTCAGCCAGGCATGTTCCGGCCCGATCCCCGGATAATCCAGCCCCGCCGAAATCGAATGGCCTTCAAGGATTTGCCCGTCGTCGTCCTGAAGCAGATAGGTACGGTTGCCATGCAGCACGCCCGGACGCCCGCCAGTCAGCGAAGCGCAATGCTCCATGCGGTCATCCACACCCTTGCCCCCGGCCTCGACCCCGATGATCGCCACCTCCTTGTCATCGAGGAACGGGTAGAATAGTCCCATCGCGTTCGACCCGCCGCCAATGGCCGCGATGATCGTATCCGGCAAGCGACCCTCACGCTCGAGGATCTGCGCGCGCGCCTCCTTGCCGATGATGGCCTGAAAATCGCGTACCATCGCCGGATAGGGGTGCGGTCCGGCCACGGTGCCGATGCAATAGAAGGTGTCGCGCACATTGGTCACCCAATCGCGCAGCGCGTCATTCATCGCGTCTTTCAGCGTGCCGCGCCCGGACTTCACCGGCACCACCTCGGCGCCCAGAAGTTTCATGCGGAACACGTTCGGTGCCTGACGCTCGACATCATGCGCACCCATATAGACCACGCATTGCAGCCCGAAGCGTGCGCAGACCGTTGCCGTGGCGACCCCGTGCTGGCCTGCACCGGTCTCGGCGATGATACGGGTCTTGCCCATCCGCATGGCCAGCAGGATCTGACCCAGTACATTGTTGATCTTGTGCGCACCAGTGTGGTTCAACTCGTCGCGCTTGAGGTAAATCTTCGCGCCGCCACAAAACTCGGTCAGCCGCTCGGCGAAATAGAGGGGTGAGGGGCGACCCACGTAATGCGTCCAGAGATCATCCATTTGCGCCCAGAAGCTTTCGTCGTTCTTGGCGCGCTCATATTCCGCTTCCAGATCGAGGATCAGCGGCATCAGCGTCTCGGAAACGAACCGCCCGCCATAGATGCCGAAGCGCCCCTGCTCGTCCGGGCCGCTCAGGAAGGAATTGATGAGATCTTCGGGCATGAGATGTCCTCTGGCTGTATCCTTTGCGGTCCTAGCGCGCGCAGGCCAACCGGGCAAGGGGAATGCGCCATGTCCAAGACGGGCACCCCTGCCCGCAACCGGCAAGCAAGCGCCCCTGCAAGGGGCGCGCAGCGAGGGCGGGTGGGCGGTCCGGTTGCGGGCGGGGGCGCGGGCGGTGCGATCACCGCTCGAGGATCAGCCGGTCGCCCTCGATAGCAATGCGCGCGAAACGGCGCAGATAACCCATCCCCAGAAGCGAGACCTCCAGCTGGCCCTCGTTGACAAGGGCCGCGACATTCGTGTCGCGGATCTCCAGCCCGTCATGTGCGAGAACCACCTCGTCCAGCGAGACCCGGGCGATACCGACCACGCCATTGGCCGTGCGTGCCTGCCCCAGATAGGCCAATGCGTCGGGGTCGAACCCCACCCGCGCAGCATCGGCTCGCGACAGCACCAGATCCGTCGCCCCTGTGTCGATGATGAACTCGACCGGAGTGCCATTCACGCCCAGCGTCAGCCGGAAATGCCCGTCTCGCCCCGCGCGCAACTCGACCGCGCCATCGCCCGTGACGCTGACCGCTGCCTGCTGGCGCGTGATATCCTGCCACAACCCATAGCCTGCCGCCACACCGACGAATATCAACCCCCAGAGCAGAAGCTGGCGCAGGCTCTGACCCAGCCCCTGGGTGCGCGCGATCAGGAAATAGCTGATCAGAACAGTGCCCCAGATGCCCAGATAGACCAGCCGCATGACCTGATCACTGTCCATCATGTTTCCTTATGCCAACGGTATTTTATCTGGTGTATCTGGGAGTCGGGCGCCAGAAAACCATCAGTAATCACGCCGCCGTGACATCATGGTCATAGATCCACCGGAATTGCCGCAGCGCCGCATCCGGGAAAACCCGACCCGAGAGGCGCAGCGCCAGATGCGCGAGTGGGGCGAGCGGGGCGCGCAGATGGTAGTTGCGCGCGTTGCGATTGGCGGCCTGAATGACACGCCGCGCACGCGGCAGGCGCGCGGCCTGCCATTCTGCCAACCCCTCCTCCAATCCTTGCGTCCGCTCCAGCGCGCTGGCCAGCGCGAAGGCATCCTCCAGCGCCAGGTTGGCCCCCTGCGCCATGAAAGGCAATGTCGGATGCGCTGCGTCACCGAGAATCGCCACGCGCCTCCGATGCCAGCGTGCGGCAACCTCGTGCCGGAACAAACCCCAGAGCCAGAGGTCCTTCACCTGCGCCAGCCAACCCGGCACTGGTCCGCCGAAGTTTCTGAATGCCTCTCGCAGATGCGCCGGGTCATCACGGTGAGTCCACCCCTCCTGCGCCCAGTCGCGCCGCTCTTCCACGGCCACGATATTGCGCAGCGCTCCGCCGCGCAGCGGGTAACTCACCAGATGCCGCCCCGGCCCCATGAAGACCTGCGCCTCGGGCGCGGCCCCAGCTTCTGCCGGGATGAGCGCGCGCCATGCGACCTGTCCGGTGAAGAACGGCGTTGAAGGCGCCGCCCCGAGAACCGCAGGACGCAGTCTTGAGTGCAGGCCGTCCGCTCCGATGATCAGATCTGCGCTTTCGCGGCTACCATCCCCAAATACGATCGCCGGGCGCGTACCCTCTGGCAACACGGCCTCGACTGACGCTCCGAACGTCACTTCGACCCCGCGCAGCGCCCCTTCCAGAACCGCGATCAGATCCGCCCGGTGGATCAAGTGAAACCCAGATCCGTCCGCAGGCAGTGCCATTCGCAGCACCGCGTGCCCCTGCGCGCCCTCGCGCAGCACGACAGCGCGGCTCTGTATGCCTGCCTGCGCAAGCGCCTCGTCCTGCCCCAGAGCCGCAATCACCCGCGCGCCGTTGGGGCTTATCTGCAGCCCGGCGCCCACTTCCCGAAACCCGTCAGCCCGCTCGAGCAGCCGCACCGAGGCACCCCGATGTGCAAGCGCTGCCGCAGAGGCAAGCCCTGCAACACCCCCCCCCACGACCAGAACCTCCAGCCCGCTCAGTGACACGCCTGCCTCCCGACGCAAAACACCGGGCGAAGCCCGGTGCCTTGCAAATCCTTGTCTGTTCGCACGCGCAAACTGCGCCCTCAATCGTCGCGGTGCACGCGCTCGTTGCGCTCATGCGCTTCCTGCGCCTGTAGCGTCATCGTGGCGATTGGGCGCGCGTCAAGACGCTTGAGCGAAATCCGCTCGCCCGTCACCTCGCAATAGCCGAACTCGCCACTCTCGATCCGGCGCAGCGCCGCATCGATCTTGGCGATAAGCTTGCGCTGGCGGTCACGGGTGCGCAACTCCAGTGCGCGGTCGGTTTCTTCTGACGCGCGGTCAGCGATATCAGGAATATTTCGGCTTGAATTGGACAGTTCCACTAGCGTCTCTTGCGACCCCTTGAGGATTTCTTCTTTCCAGACAACCAATTTCCGACGGAAATACTCCAGCTGGCGCTCGTTCATGAACGGCTCATTTTCCGCAGGCCGGTAGTCTTCCGGAAGAAAAATCTCTGGTTTCATGCGCCGCTCCTCGTTGTCTGCCCCATCGCTGGAATTGTTATAGGTGTTGAGGTTCCTCATTGTGATTCACCTATATGTTTTTCCCTCGCCGGTGCGATACCGGAAGCGCTGCCCAATGTCACGCCCTTTCGCGAAATTACGCAATAGGCATAGGGAAGTTTGCTTGTCGCGCAGCAGTTTGCGGACTAGTTTAGCACCAGTCATCATCCGCCATATTGGCGTGACACAGGAACCAGGATGCACTTCACCTCGACGCAAGATTATATCGCAAGTGACGACCTGCAGGCGGCGGTCAACGCCGCGATCACCCTTCAGCGGCCGCTTCTGGTCAAGGGCGAGCCTGGCACCGGCAAGACCGAACTGGCCATGCAGATCGCCGCAGCGCTTGGCCTGCCGATCATCGAATGGTCGATCAAATCGACCACCCGCGCGCAGCAAGGGCTGTATGAATACGACGCGGTCTCGCGTCTACGTGACAGCCAGTTGGGCGATGCGCGTGTGAATGACGTCCGCAACTACATCCGCAAGGGCAAGTTGTGGCAGGCATTCGAGGCCGAGGGGCGTGTGGTCCTGCTGATCGACGAGATCGACAAAGCCGATATCGAGTTTCCAAACGACCTGTTGCAGGAACTCGACCGGATGGAATTCTTCGTCTACGAGACCGGCGAGACGATCCGCGCGCGCCACCGCCCGATCGTCATCATCACCTCGAATAACGAGAAGGACCTGCCCGACGCCTTCCTGCGGCGCTGTTTCTTCCACTATATCCGCTTCCCCGACATGGAGGCGCTCAAGGCCATTGTCGAGGTGCATTTTCCCGGTCTCAAACCTGCGTTGCTGACCACCGCGCTCACGCAGTTCTACGAGCTGCGCGAGACACCTGGGCTGAAGAAGAAGCCCTCCACCTCCGAGGTGCTGGACTGGCTCAAGCTGCTGCTGGCCGAGGATCTGAGCCCCGAGGACCTTCGCCGCGACGGGCCGAATGCATTGCCACGTCTGCACGGCGCGCTGCTGAAGAATGAACAGGATGTGCATCTGTTCGAGCGGCTGGCCTTCATGGCGCGGCGGGAGCGGCGCTGAGATGGCTGTCACGATCCGCCCATTGCAGACAGAGGACCGGCCCATGTGGACCGAACTCTGGCAGGGTTATCTGGAATTCTACCAGACCGCTCTGCCTGCGCGGGTCTATGACGCCACTTTCGCCGCACTGCTGTCCGATGACCCGCACGGCCCCTCTTGCTTCTTGGCGGAAGCTGACGGGCGCATCATCGGGCTGGTGCATTACCTGTTTCATGCCCATTGCTGGCGGCCCGAGGGGATCTGCTACCTGCAGGATCTGTTCGTGACACCGGAGGCCCGCACCTGCGGCGCGGGACGGGCATTGATCGAGGCCGTTTATCAGGCCGCCGATGCGCGTGGCGTGCAAGGCGTTTACTGGCTGACTCAGGAGTTCAATACATCCGCGCGTTCGCTGTATGACAGGGTGGGCGAATGCACGCCTTTCGTCAAATATGCGAGGACCGGATGAGAGGGAGCGTATCCTTCCTTTTCGCACTTGCTCTTGGGCTTGCGGCCTGTGCGCCGGCACCGCCCGAGCTGCCCAGCCGCGCCCCGGTGGATCTGGCCACGCAATCTCCGGCGATTTCATCGCGCGCCCTGTTCGGCACCCCGCGCCCTTACCCGCCCGAACGCAGCAATGCCCAGATCGCGCAGGATATCATTGCGTTGGGCTTTCGGCTGGAATCAGGGCGGGAGATGCCGCAATTCTCGCGTTTCGAAGGGCCGGTGGGGGTGCAACTGACCGGGGCCATTCCGCCGCTCGGCGTGATCGAGACCGACCGGCTGATCGCCCGGCTGCGCGACGAAGCTGGGATCGATATCCGCCGGGGAGATGCCGCCTCACAGATCATCGTCGATTTCGTCCCGCGCGCGAAGATGCGCCGCATCGTGCCCGAGGCCGCCTGTTTCATCCTGCCCAATGTCGCAAGCTGGGAAGAGTTCCGCGCCAATCCACGCGCTTCAAAACTGGACTGGACGAAGGTCGTGCGTCGCGAGAAGGTGCTTGTGGTAGCCCCCTCGGACAGCACGGTGCAGGAAATGCGCGACTGTCTGCACGAGGAAGTGGCGCAGGCGCTCGGGCCGCTCAATGACCTGTTCCGCATCGGTGAGTCGGTCTGGAATGACGACAATTTCCAGACTGCGCTCACCGGCTATGACATGCTTGTGCTGCGAGTGTGGAATGATCCGGCGCTGCGCCTCGGCATGAGTGCCGAAGATGTGGCAGAGCGACTGCCCGCGCTGCTGGCAAGGCACAATCCGCGCGGCCAGCGGCAAGGGCCGCCGCTCGACCCGGTGCCGACGCCGCGGGCCTGGACTGTCGCTGTGGAGAGCGCGCTCGGGACACCAAGCCGCCGCCGATCCTTTGCGCTGGCGCAGCAGGCGCTGGGCATCGCCATACGGCAGGGCTGGCGCGATGAACGTTTGGCGTTTTCGCTGTTCGTCGCTGCCCGTTTCGCACCAGATGGCGAAGGTCGGCAAGCGCTTGACGCGCTGACGCAGGCGGCGCGGATATATGCCAACCGACCCGGAGGCGGGGTGCCGCGCGCCCATATCGAAATGCATCTTGCCGCGCAGGCGCTGGCCACAGGGCAATATGACCTTGTGTTGCGCCTGACCGACAGTGCCATGCCGCCTGCCCGGCGAAGCGAGAACGGGGTTTTGGTGTCTTCGCTGATGCTCTTGCGCGCGCAAGCGCTGGAACGTATGAGCCGCACTGCCGAGGCAGAGCGGCTACGACGCGCGGCGCAGCCCTATGCAGTCTTTGGCTTCGGATCAGAAGCCGCAGCACAGGGGCGACGAGACGAGATCGCCGCGCTGATCCGACAGTGAAATGACAGCACAGCAACAAGGGGCAGCAAAATGATCGTGCTTCTGGGCATGGTAGCAGGAATCGGCTGGGGCTACGCCTCGGCGCGCAAACAGGGTGGTAACACCAAGGACAAGGCACAATACGCAGCCGTGGGCGGTATCATCGGTGGACTGGTCGGCTTGTTCGTCACCATCGGGGTGGAAAAGATGCTCTGATGTTCCTGCCCTTCTTCCAGTCCCTGCGCGATCATGCGGTTCCGGTTTCCCTGCGCGAGTATCTCGGCTTTCTAGAGGCAGTGCAGGCCGGGCTGGTGACCTATGATATCGAAGGGTTCTACTACCTTGCCCGCGCCGCGATGGTGAAGGACGAGCGCCATCTCGACCGGTTCGATCGGGCCTTTGCCGCAACGTTCAAGGGTCTGGAAGAGATCAGCCTGGATCAGGTCATCGAGCGGCTGGACCTGCCGCGCGACTGGCTGGAGAAGATGGCCGAAAAGACGCTGTCTGAAGAAGAGCGCGCCCAGATCGAGGCCCTTGGCGGGTTCGACAAACTGATGGAAACGCTGAAGCAGCGGCTGGAGGAACAGAAGGGTCGCCATCAGGGCGGTTCCAAGTGGATCGGAACCGCCGGCACCTCGCCTTTCGGAGCCTATGGCTACAACCCGGAAGGGGTGCGCATCGGGCAGGACGGCTCGCGCCACAGGCGCGCGGTCAAGGTCTGGGACAAGCGCGAGTTCCGCAATCTCGATGACTCGGTGGAACTTGGCACGCGCAACATCAAGGTGGCCCTCAAAAGGTTGCGCAAATGGGCGCGCGACGGCGCGGAGCAGGAGCTCGACCTTGACGGCACAATCCGTTCGACCGCCGAACAGGGCTGGCTTGATGTGCGCACCCGGCCCGAGCGGCGCAATGCGGTCAAGGTGCTCTTGCTGCTGGATATCGGCGGGTCGATGGATGACCATGTGCGCGCGGTGGAAGAGTTGTTCAGCGCCGCAAAATCCGAATTCAAGCATCTGGAACACTACTGTTTCCACAACTGCCTCTATGAATTCGTCTGGCGCGACAATGCGCGGCGCTGGACCGAGCGGCAATCAACATGGGATCTGCTGCGCCATTTTGGCAGCGACTGGAAATGCATCTTCGTGGGTGACGCGGCCATGTCGCCCTACGAGATCGCCTATCCCGGCGGTGCAAATGAGCACTGGAACGCCGAATCCGGTCAGGTCTGGCTGGAGCGCGCCCGGGCACAATGGCCCGATCACCTCTGGATCAACCCCACGCCCGAGGAACACTGGCGCTACACGCAGTCCATCGGCATGATCCGCGAGATTTTCGAGGGCCGCATGGTGCCGATGACGCTGGAAGGATTGTCGCGTGGGATCACGGAGTTGGGGCGCTAAGTTGGCGTTTTCTCAAGGCGCGCAAAGGAGCCTGGTCCGCAATTTAAGCAAATTCCCGCCGAGGGATTTGCAAAGCGCGGTCCGCGCTCATAGGTCTGCCTTTCGCGCCGGGTGATGAGGCTTGGCGGCAGGAAAACAGACAGGAGTTATTCATGGCACTCAACCGCCTTCTTGCATCGACGATCCTTGCAGCTGGACTGGTGGCGACACCCTATCTGGCCCAAGAGGCCGCCGCGCAGGAAACCGGGACCTCCGAGCATGGCGCGGAACTTGCGCAGGACACGGATAAGGTCGATGCCTTCATCGTGGCAGCGCTGGCCGTGGCCGAGACGCGCCAGCAATATCTGGCTCAGCTTGAGGCAACCACCGATCAGGACGAACAGATGGCCATCGTGCAGGAAGCCGATGCCGCCATTCTCGAAGTGGTCGAACAATCGCCCGATATCTCGGTGGATGAGTATATCGCCATCGGCGAGGCCGCAGCCGTTGACCCCGAACTGGCTGCGCGGATCGACGCGCGCTTTTCGGAAACCCACGGGGGCTGAGGTTCAGCAACTTTTGCGGCAGGAACGCCGGGGACTTGTCGCCCCGGCGTTTTACGTTCAACGCTCTATCGTGACGCGCGCCATCCGATCGGGCGTTCCCATGATCGCGCCGTTGGCACCCGTGCCAAGCTTAATCGCGTCCAGCACCTCGTAGCCCTCCAGCATCTGCCCCACAACCGTGTATTGCCCGTTCAAATGCGGTGCAGCCGAGAACATGATGAAGAACTGGCTGTTGGCCGAATCCGGGCTTTGCGAGCGCGCCATGCCAACCACGCCACGCTCAAAGGACTGACCGCTGAATTCAGCCTGAAGATCTGGCAAATCCGATCCTCCCGTTCCCCATCGGCGCGGATTGCCATCAATCGAACCATGGGCGACATCTCCGGTCTGCGCCATGAAACCATCGATCACGCGATGGAACACCACACCGTCATAATCGCCGCGCTCGGCCAGCGTGACGATGCGCTCGACATGAGCCGGTGCCAGATCGTCGCGCAAGGCGATACGTATCTCGCCATTGGCCTGACCCTCGACCGCGATGATCATGACCGGGCCGGAATGGTCGGACGGTACCTCGGTCTGGGCATTGGCCATGCTCGAGATATTCAGCCAATAGCCACCCAGGATCGCAAACCCTAGAGCGAACAGGCCGACAAAGATCAGACGATCACGCATCGGCGGCCACCTTGACGGAGAGCATCTTGTCCGGATTCGCCGGCGGCTCGCCACGGGTAATTGCATCGACATGCTCCATCCCCGCGATCACGCGGCCATAGACCGTGTATTGCCGGTTCAGGAAATGGTTGTCATTGAAGTTGATGAAGAACTGGCTGTTCGCACTGTCGGGGTTCGAGGAGCGCGCGGCACCCAGTGTGCCACGATCATGCGGGACACCAGAGAATTCTGCTTTCAGGTCCGGCAGTTCCGACCCGCCAGTGCCTGCGCGACCGGGATTGTAGTTCTTTTCGGTATTGCCGTTGGCCACATCGCCAGTCTGAGCCATGAAGCCTTCGATCACGCGGTGGAAGACAACATTGTCGTAGGCCCCAGCGCGCGCCAGCTCTTTCATCCGGGCGCAATGCCCCGGCGCGACGTCGGGCAGAAGCTCGATCACGACGGTCCCGCCTGTCAGTTCCATCAGGATCGTGTTCTCAGGGTCCTTGATTTCGGCCATCCGGGCCTCCTCTATCTGGAATTTCGCCGCACCCTACTGTGCGAGCGCGCGCAGGAAAACCCCTATCGGACAGGCAGCCCATTGACCCTGCCCCACCTTTCACGCCAGATAGCGCCAAAGTGACCGGGAGGGAGTGGGCCAATGGCATTCAAGACGCTCGACGACATGGATTTCGCTGGCAAGACCGCGCTGATCCGGGTGGATATCAACGTGCCGCTGGAAAACGGCGTTGTCACAGACAGCACGCGCATCGAGCGGATCCTGCCCACAATCCGGCATGTGACCGAGGCTGGCGGCAAGGCCGTGCTGCTGGCGCATTTCGGACGCCCAAAGGGCGCGCGCGTGCCCGAAATGTCGCTTTCGCTCGTGCGGCCCGCGCTCGAAGCCGCGCTGGGCCAGCCAGTGGGTTTTGCCGAGGATTGCATGGGTGCGCCTGCCAAGCATGCGGTCGCGGCCATGTCCGCGGGCGATGTGCTGCTGCTGGAGAACACGCGCTTTCACGCGGGCGAGGAAAAGAACGACAAGATGCTCGCGGCAGCGATGGCGGCGCTGGGCGATATCTATGTCAATGACGCTTTTTCGGCGGCGCATCGCGCCCATGCCTCGACCGAAGGCATCGCGCAACTGCGCCCCGCCTGCGCGGGCCGGTTGATGGAGGCCGAACTCAAGGCGCTGGAGGCCGCGTTGGGGGACCCGGAACGCCCGGTCGCGGCCGTGGTTGGCGGGGCCAAGGTCTCAACCAAGCTGGAGCTTCTGTCCAACCTGATCGACAAGGTTGACCATCTGATTATCGGCGGTGGCATGGCCAATACCTTTCTTGTGGCGAAAGGTGTCGGGATCGGCACATCGCTGGCCGAACGCGAGATGGCCGAGACGGCGCGCGATATCATGACCGAGGCCGAAGCGAAGGGCTGCACGCTGCACCTGCCGCGTGACATAGTGGTGGCGCGCGAATTCGCCGCCGGAGCCGCGCATGAAATCCTGCCCGCCGATGCCTGCCCCGAGGATGCGATGATCCTCGATGCCGGTCCCGAAACTGTGGCCGCGATTACAGAGTTGCTGGGCAAGTGCCGCACGCTGATCTGGAACGGTCCCCTCGGGGCGTTCGAGATTGCACCCTTCGACGCCGCCACCACAGCCGCCGCGCAAGAGGCCGCGCGGCTGACCGGCGAGGGCGGGCTGGTTTCGGTCGCAGGCGGTGGCGACACCGTTGCCGCGCTCAACAAGGCCAGTGCGGCAGAGGCCTTCAGCTATATCTCGACTGCTGGTGGGGCCTTCCTTGAATGGATGGAAGGCAAGACGCTGCCCGGCGTCGCAGCGTTGGCGCGCGGGGACTAAGCATGGAAAACCTGATCTGGATCGGGGCTGCGGTATCGCTGGCCGGGGTGGCCGCACTGGTTTGGTGCATCATCTACGTCATACGACTGCGCCGCGCGGACCTCGACGAACCAACGATGCGCACGCGGATGCAGAAGGCCGTGATCGTGAATTTTGCGGCCCTTGCCATCTCGACACTGGGCCTGATGCTTGTGGTGCTGGGCTTGTTCCTGCGCTGAGCGCGGCGCACTCGCGGTTTCAGGGGATTCCCAATCGTGGCTTGCTGTGCGATACTGCCTCGAATGACAGGGCGAAACCCTGCACGAGAGGCAGAGCACATGAAACATACCCGTCCCGCCATCGGCGCGCTGTTCTACTTCGGCACGGCCATCATGCTTGGCATCTATTTCACGTTTTCAGCCGTTCAGGGCGCTTTCGGGCTGTTCAACCGGGTTCAGATAGAAGCCGATGTCGCCACCTTGCGCGAAGAGCGCGACCGGCTCGACATCACGCTGACGAAATTGCGCAACCGCACTCATCGCCTGTCGGATGACTATCTGGATCTGGACCTGCTGGATGAACGCGCCCGTGATGTGCTCGGCCTTGTGCGCCCCGACGAAATCGTGATCCGCTGACGCAGTGCCCGGCTTCCGGTCCGATCCGACGACCGCCCTGACTTTGCAGGTTCCCGCACTGCCGACAAATCCGGCGCCTCATCAGCCTAACGCCCAAGTCAGGGGCATTTGCGCAAACATCGCATACCGCGACCAATGACGTTTTGACTTCCCAGGCAGAACCTGCGCTAGGCTTACGCTACGTAACTTGATGCCATGGATGTCGCCCGCTGCGGTCAAAACATTGTCAGAACTTGCGCGATGTCAATGCAGTGTCATCCTGACATGTATAGGCTGGGGCGCACTCGGTAAATCGCGATGCGTGCAGTGCGCCATGCAACGGTCTGATTAGGGGGGAAAGATGATGTTTGACCCGGTCTCGCTATGGATGCAGAGTTCCGTATTCTGGTTCAAGATATACAAGCAGCAGCAAGAGGCGTATTTCCGCGCGCTCGGGACGTTTGCGGTCTCGATCCCGCATGAAGACTCGGCGGACCTCGCGCGCGAGGCCGAGGCCATGAAAGACATGCTCAAACCTGCGCCAAAGCCCGCACAGAGCACGGCGCGGAAACCTGCACCCAGAAAGCGCCGCAAAGCCCCTGCAGAGCTCGTCGGGGCCTGACCCGACAACAGGATGCCCGACCACCGCACCGGGCGCTCGGCTTGAGCCAGCGAACTGTCTGAACCGAAAGACAGCACGCGCCTTGTCATCGTTTGTTGACTGCTTATACGCCATTCGCCGTAACCACGCAGTTATGAGGTCCAGAGAATATCAGCCGTGAGAGACTGTTTACGGGCCAGTCGTCGGACAAGCCAGTGCTCAGCCTCACCTGCATAACCCTTGAAAACAACGGAAAGATCCGGCCGCAGCCGGGTCAGGAGAACGCTTTCGTGGGGCAAGTGGCAAAGCAGTTGCCCCGCCATGATGCCTGTTTATCATTTTCAATCATATGCTTGACTGGGCGCAAAGCCCGATAAGACAAGGCAAACCCCACATATGCCCTAGCGCCCCAGCACAAGCGGATGGGCGATACCTTCAAGCCGCAAATCCTGCACGATGGCCCCAAGGGTCAGGATACGGGCGGTCAGCGTTCCAACGCTCAGGGTGACACGCTTGACCAGGCGACCATCAGCGAGAAATCCGAAAACCCGGGCCGTCATCAAATCGAACCAGCGGCGCAGCACGCCCCTGCGCGCCTTGCCAGTGCGCGCAGCCCAGATCGGCAACCTGCGCGATCACATCGCCGCGCGCGGGATTGCGCACTTCGAAGGTGGCGCCATGATCGGCCTGGCACCACTCCCCGCCCACATAGGCGCGGGTCTCAAGTAGCGCAGGATCGGACAAGCGCGATTTCAGGCTGGTGGGTTGGTCAAGCATCTTCGCTCCTGTCTGACTTGCGAAAGGGCCGTCATGTCCGGAGACTGCGGGCGACGTTTTCCGCTGTGATCCAGCTGATCCGGGTGTTGGATTCAACCGTGACGCCCGCGATATGCGGGGTGGCGATCAAGCCCGGCGCGCCCTTGAGGACGCTGTCATCGGGCAGAGGCTCCGCGTCGAAAACATCAAGCGCGGCACCGGCCAGATGACCGCTCGCAAGCGCCCCGGCCAGCGCGGCCTCGTCCACGATCCCGCCACGGGCGGTGTTGACCAGCACCGCGCCGGGCTTCATGCGGGAAAGCCGTGCGGCGTCAAGCAGGTTGCGGGTCTGATCGGTCAGCGGCACATGCAGGCTCAGCGCATCTGAAACCGCCAGCAGCGCCTCGACGCTTTCGCAATTCTGCACCCCTACCCAGGCGGGGTGGTCGACTGCCACGAACGGATCGTGGGCGGCGATCTGCATTCCCATCGCCTGCGCGCGGGTCGCGACCGCCTGCGCGATGGCTCCGAAGCCCAGCAGCCCCAGCGTCGCGCCCGAGACCTCCAGCCCCATCATGCGCTGGCGCGGCCAGCCCCCCGCCAGCACTTCGGCGCTGCCCAGCCAGGCCTTGCGACGCAGCATCAGCACCGCGGTGATGACATATTCCGCGACCGAGACCGTATTGCCCCCGGTGGCCGGAAACACGGCGACATCGCGTGCCTTGCAGGCCGCAAGGTCGATATTGTCGAGCCCGACGCCCAGCCGCCCGACCGCCTTGAGCTTCGGGCTGGCGGCCAGCAGCGCCTCGCGCACCTGAGTGCGGTTGCGCACGATCAGCCCGCGTGCCCCGGCACAGGCCGCGTTCAGCCGCTCCGGGTCATCGACAAGGCTCGGGTCATAGGTGACCGCGAAGCGTTCGCGCAACCAGTCCACGGCGGGCTCGTCCATGAATTCCGAGATCACGATATCATTCATGCCTGCCCCCTTCACGCAGCCGACGCGGTCGAGTGACCATTCGTGCGCAGGTCGATCACCTGATGCGTTCGAATCGACTGCTCTGCCGCCTCGCCGACCAGCACCGACCAGTAGCCATCGGCGAGGCTGACCTCGGGCGTGCCCCGCCCCGCACGCACCAGATCGAGGAACCGGACATGCTGGAAATAGGTCGAGCCGTGATGGTCGCCCGCGCGCAGGATGCGCGCGTCGACATCGACCACTTCGCGGATCTCGCGCTTGGTGACGCGGTCCGAGATCACGAATTCCGAATGCCGCTCTTGCCCGTCAGGCGCAAAGCGCGCAGGCCCCGGCACGCAGGCATCGAGCCGCGCCTTCTCACCCGTGACCGAGACGACCTCCTGCCAATGCGAGCCCTCGGCGAACATGCACAACTCCAGCATCGCCCGCGTGCCACCCGCGAAATCGACTGTCACGAAGGCGTGGTCCACCATGTCCGGTGTGCGCCCGTCATACCGCTCGTCTTTGTGGTTTACATCCGCGCCGCCGCTGGCATAGACGCGGATCGGGTCCGCGTTCAGCAACAGGCGCATCAGGTCGAAGAAATGGCAGCATTTCTCGACCATGGTGCCGCCAGTGCGCGCGTTGAACCGGTTCCAGTCGCCGACTTTCGCCAGAAACGGAAAGCGGTGCTCGCGGATCGAGACCATGCGCGGGGTGCCCGCGACCCCCTCGGCCAGTGCCGCGCGCAAACGCTCTACAGGCGGCATGTAGCGATACTCCATCGCCACCCAGACCGGCGCGCGCCGCGCTTCGGCGGCCTGCATCAGCGCGCGGCAATCGGCGGCAGTAGTGGCCAGCGGCTTTTCGCACAGGATCGGCTTGTCGGTGGCCAGCAACTCGCGCATCAGCCCTGCATGCAGGTCATTGGGTGCCGCCAGAACATAGGCGTCGCAGAGATCGGCTGCGAGCAGGGCCCGGTGGTCGCCGAAGGCCTGCGCCCCCTGCCCCGCCAGCGCCTGCGCCTGCATGCGCATCCCCTCATCGGGGTCGCAGACCGCGCTTACCCGAGCGCCGTCCAGAAGCGCGATATTGCGCATATGCTCCTGCCCCATCATGCCGGAGCCGATGATGCCATATCGGATGGGTGTCATCCCCTCTATCCTTTCCTGCGCCGGGTCAGTTCAGGGTCAGCCCGGCATCGACGATGAAATCCTGCCCGGTGCAGCCTGCGCTCGCGCTTGAGGCGAGAAACAGCACCATGGGCGTGACATGTTTGGGCTCAAGCCGGAACTTGAGCGCCTGCAGTGCCAGAAATTCGGCATTCTTTTCGGGCGTGAGCCAGAGTTTCGCCTGCCGCTCGGTCAGGACCGCGCCGGGCACGACCGAATTGACACGGATGCCCAGCGACCCCAGCTCCTGCGCCAGCGTGCGGGTCAGCCCATGAATCGCAGCCTTGGCGGTGGTATAGCCCAGCATGCCGGGCCGCCCGCGCATCCAGCTGATCGAGCCCATGTTGATGATGCTCCCGCCCCCTGCCTCGGCCATGCCCGGCGCCACGGCCTGCGCGGCAAAGACATGGTGCGAGAGGTTGGTCGCGAGGCAGTCGCGCCAGTAATCCGGGGTGAGGTCTGCGAAATCATGGCGGTCATCGCGCGCGGCATTGTTCACCAGCACAGTGAACGGGCCCGTCGCCTCTGCCAGTTCCGCGATGACCTGCGGCAGGGCGTCCAGATCGCGCATATCGGCGTGGCGGAAATGCGCGCCGGTCTCACTGGCCAGCGCCGCGCCTGCCTCGGCGTCGAGATCGAGCAGGCCCACCTGCGCGCCCTGCGCGCGCATCGCGCGCACGACATCGGCACCAAGGCCGGTGGCCCCGCCCGTCACCAGCACCGAAGCCCCCGACAGCGAAGGGTAATGCGCAAGCTCGGTCATCATCTACCCCTGAAATCTCGGCTCGGGCAGGCCCGGCACATCGACCCGCATCGCAAAGAGATTGCCCGATGCGGGCCAGTCTGCCAATTCCTCTGCCGGACGCCCGTGCCGCGCGGAGGTGACATAGAGCGTGTGCAGATCCGGCCCGCCAAAGGCGCACATTGTCGGGCAGCGCGCGGGCACCGGGAATTCCGCCACGATCTCGCCTGCGGGCGAAAGCCGCACCACGCGCCCGCCCTCATAGAGCGCCGACCAGTAGAAGCCCTTGGCATCAACGGCGGCACCATCGGGGCGACCATTGCCGAAGGGAAATCGGTGAAAGACCTCGCACGGGCCAGGGCTGCCCTCTGCGTCCAGCGGGTATCGGTAGATCACATGTTCGGGCGTGTCGGAATGATACATCCACGCCCGGTCGGGCGAAAAGGCCACCCCGTTCGAGACCTTGATATCGCCCGCGACGCGCGTGCAACTCAGATCCGGGTCCACCCGGCAGAGCATGGCGGCCGGGCGGTCGCGGGGCTCGTGGATCGTGCCTGCCCAGAACCGGCCCCAAGGGTCGGCGCGGCCATCATTGAAGCGGCTGATTGTGGTGTCGGGCTGTGGGTTGGCGATCAGCTTTTCCTTGCGGCCCTGATCGTCCAGCAGCCAGAGCCCCGAACGCAGCCCGGCGATGAAGCCGCCCTGCGCGCGCAGCGCGATACAGCCGACATTCTCGTCCATCGGCAGCGTGGTGTTCGCGCCTGTCGCAGGGTCGAAGCAATGGATCGCGGGAGCCTCGATATCAACCCACCACAGGCGCCGGGACTCACCGCACCAGAGCGGGCATTCGCCAAGCGCGGCCTGCGCGGGATATGCGGTCTCAAAGCCCATGCCAGCCTCTCAATACACGCCGCCTGCCGCCTCGGGCGCGGCCTGCCCCCGGATATCGCGGATCGAGGCAGTCGCCGCGCCCATCAACAGCCCCAGATCCGAAGCTATGGCGACGTAAGTGAAGCCCATCTCGACATAGCCGCGCACAGTGGCCGGGTCAGCGCCGACAATCCCGCAGGCGATGCCCGCCTTGCGGGCAGCTTCGGCAGCGTCGCCGAGCGCGGCCTGCACATCGGGGTGTTTGATCTGCCCCAGTAGCCCCATGCCGCCCGACAGATCTCCAGGTCCGATGAAGATCGCATCCACGCCGTCGAGCGCGGCAATCTCGGGCAAAAGCGCCACGGCCTCGGGGGTCTCCAGTTGCAGGATGACCGCAACCTGATCATTGGCGCGAGCGAGGTAATCGGACGCGGTCCCGAAGCGGCTGGCGCGGTGCATCGCGGCCACGCCGCGCGTGCCCTGCGGCGGGTAGCACGTGGACGCCACGGCCGAGCGGGCTTCCTCGACCGACTGGATGAAGGGAAACATGATCGAGCGTGCGCCCGCGTCCATCACCCGCTTGACCGTGACCGCGTCGTTCCACGGCACGCGCACGACCACCTCGGACGGTGTGCCAGAGAGCGCCTGCATGATCGCGGTCGTCTGCGCGAGGTCGATTGGTGAATGCTCCATATCGACAAGGATCCAGTCATAACCCGCATGGCCCAGCGCCTCGGCGATGATCGGACTTGCGGACATGATCCATGTGCCCAGAGGCACGGCGCCCTCCCGCGCCTGCATCCAGTGCTTGAAGCGATTGGTCTCGCTCGTCATCATGTGGTCCTTTCAGAAGATTTCCGGCTCGGGCTCATCCGGCCCGCCTTGCAGTATCTCGAAATCGCAGCCCTTGTCGGCCTGTGTGACATGCTCGCAGAAAAGCGCCGTATAGCCGCGCGCGCTGCGTGGGCTTGGCGGGGTCCAGGCGGCGCGGCGGGCGTCCAGTACGGCCTCGGGCACCAGCAGTTCCAACCGCTTCGCGCCGACATCCAGCGCAATCTCATCGCCGTCGCGCACCAGCGCCAGTGGTCCGCCGACTGCGCTTTCGGGCGCAACATGCAACACGCAGGTGCCGTAATGCGTGCCGCTCATCCGTGCATCCGAGATGCGCACCATGTCGCGCACGCCCTGCGCCAGCAGATATTTCGGGATCGGCAGCGCACCCCATTCGGGCATGCCCGGCGCGCCCTTGGGGCCGGCATTGCGCAGCACCAGCACCGACTCGGGCGTGATGCCAAGGGCCGGGTCATCGATACGCGCGACCAGATCGGCATGGGTGTCGAACACCACCGCGCGACCCCGGTGCTGCATCAGATGCGGGCTTGCCGCACTCGGCTTGATGACCGCACCGTCAGGGGCCAGATTGCCGCGCAGCACGGCCATGGCGGCGGCCTTTGACACGGGGTTGTTCAGCGGGCGGATCATGCTGTCGTCAAAGCATTCAGCCTCCTCCAGCATATCGGCCAGCGTGCCGGTGACGGTGCGGGCCGACAGATCCAGATGGTCGCGCAGACGCGCCAGAAGCGCAGGCAGACCGCCCGCGAAATAGAAATCCTCCATCAGCCGATCGCCCGCCGGGAAGATATTGACCAACACCGGCACCTCGCCCGCTGCGCGGTCCAGATCTGTGAGGCCGAAATCGACCCCGGCCCGCCGCGCCAAGGCCACCAGATGCACCGCCGCGTTGGTCGAGCCGCCCAGTGCCATGAACACCCGCGCGCCATTCTCGAAGGATGCGGGGCTGAGCACATCCGAGGGGCGCAGGTTTTCCCAGACCATCTCGACGATGCGGCTCCCGCAGGCCGAGGCCATGCGCGCATGCCCCGAATCCGCCGCCGGAACCGAGGACGCGCCGGGCAGCGTCAGCCCCATCGCGTCGACGATGGAGGTCATGGTCGAGGCAGTGCCCATCGTGTTGCAGGTGCCGAAAGAGCGCGTCATGCGGCTTTCCAGATCGATCCAGTCGTCTTGCGAGATCTCACCCGAGCGCAGCTTGTCCCAATAGGCGCGGGTATGGGTGCCTGCGCCGACCGTCCTGCCCCTCCAGCGCCCGTTGAGCATCGGCCCTGCCGGGCAGAAGATCGCCGGGATATTCATCGAGATGGCGCCCATCAACAGCCCCGGCGTGGTCTTGTCGCAGCCGCCCAGCAGCACCGCACCGTCAATCGGGTGCGAGCGCAAGAGTTCCTCGCATTCCATGGCCAGGAAATTACGGTAGAGCATGGTGGTGGGCTTGACCATCACCTCGCCCAGCGAGAGCGCGGGCAGTTCCACCGGAAAACCGCCCGCCGCCCAGACCGCGCGCTTCACTGCCTCGGCGCGGTCGCGCAGATGCGCGTGGCAGGGGCTGAGGTCCGACCAGGTGTTGATGATCCCGATCACGGGCTTGCCCATGAACTCCTCGCGCCGCAGCCCCATCTGCTGCGTGCGCTGACGATGCGCGAAGCCACGCATGTCTTGTGCGGCATACCATCGCTGGCTGCGTAATTCTGCAAGACTTCGCCTCGACACGACTCCCTCCCCAGCGGCATGCAAGAGCATACCGGAACCTGTCGTCTGGTAGTGTGTCAGTAATTTCCAATCGCTGCAAGATTAGAAATATTGAATCAGCAAGACTCGGAGGCCTATGCGCCGAATAGTATTTAATATTTTGTTTTTCTTTATTTTTTCGGAATTAACTCCAGAATTGACAGTGCGCGCCTCGCATGTTAGCTTTTTCGCAGCGCTGCGATTTGGTGGAGGCCGGATCGCAGGGCGATGCCAGGGAGGGGGCAGAATGGACGCAGTCATCCGCGCGCTGGATGTCGTGAACCGATGGCTGACACGCGTCGCGGGATATGCCGCAACCGCGCTTCTGTTCGGCATGCTCGGCATCGTCATCGTGCATGTCTTCTACCGCTATGTGCTGGGCGACAGCTTCGGCTGGACCGAAGAGCTGTCGCGCACCATGATGGTCTGGATGGCCTTCCTCTATTTCCCGACGGCCCATCGCTATGGGATGAATGTCAGCCTTGATATTTTTGTGGCCTCGCTTCAGCACCGCCCGATCATGCGCTATGTCGGCCTGCTGATCGAATTGTCGGTCTTCGTGCTGCTCTGCGGAGCAATCTGGTATGGCTGGGGGCTGATGTCGCGCGCCGCGACCAGTTACACCCTCTCGCTGCGCCTGCCGCTGATGTATGTCTACGCAATCATGCCCATCGGCTTTGCGCTGGTCGCGCTGGTCTCGCTGGAACGGCTGTTGCGGCTGATCGGCAATCTCTTCGATCCGGGCCGGTATCAGGTGAATGTCTTCGGCTCATCCACCGGCGCAGGGAGCTGAGATCATGGCGTTTCTCTATATCTGGATTTTCCTCGGGCTTCTGATCATCGGCACGCCGATTGTCTTTGTGATGCTGCTCGCGCCCGGACTGACGCTGATCATCGAGAACAACCCGCGCTTCCTGAACCTTCTGGTCCAGCGGCTGTTCGCGGGGATGGACAGCTTTCCGCTGATGGCGCTGCCCTTCTTCATTCTCGCGGGCGAGTTGATGACCGCGGGCGGCGTGACCAGCCGGATCGTCCGCTTTGCCGAAACCTTTGTCGCCCATCGCAAGGCCGGACTGGGGCAAGTGTCGGTATCCTCGTCGATCATGCTGGCGGGTGGGTCCGGCTCGGCTGTGGCCGATGCTTCGGCGCTGGGGGGCGTGATGATCCCCGGCATGCATCAGGCAGGCTATACGAAATCTTTTTCGGCCGCGATCACGGCGGCCTCGGCGGTGCTGGCCTCGATCATTCCGCCCTCGGGGCTGATGATCCTCTATGCCTTCATCATGAATGTCTCGGTCGCGGCCATGTTCGCCGCCTCGATCATCCCCGGCCTGATCATCGGCTTCGGCCTGATGGTCGTGGTCGCGATCGTGGCGCGGTTCCGCAGCTTTCCCGAACCGGCCGAGCGTGCAAGCTGGGCCGAGACATGGGAGACCGGCAAATCCGCCTTCCTGCCGCTTCTGACCCCGATCATCCTGATCGGCGGCATCGTGGGCGGTGTGTTTACACCTACCGAAGGGGCAGCGGTCGCGGCCTTCTATGCGCTCATCCTGGGCGTGTTCATCACCCGCGAGATCAGCTTCACGCAATTGATCGAGGTCTTTTCCAAGGCGGCGCTGAAATCTGCGATCATTCTGCTGCTGGTTGGCGCGGCGGTGTCCTTCGCTTCGCTGGTCAGCCTGAAGGGCACGCCGCAGCTTGTCTCGGGCTTTATCCTGAACATCACCACCGACCCGCTGATGCTGTTTCTGGTCGTGGTGCTGTTTCTGCTCGCCATCGGCACGATCATGGATGCCGGGCCTGCAATCCTGATCCTGGCCCCGATCCTTGCGCCGGTGCTGATCGGTGTGGGCATCCATCCGATCCATTTCGCCGTCGTGATGTGCATCACGCTGATCATCGGGCTGATCACACCGCCACTGGGGCTTGTTCTCTTCGTGGTCTCTGGCATCTCGGGTGAGCGGATCGAGCGGATTTCCTGGGATCTGATCCCCTATTTCCTGTTCGAGGTCGCGGTGGTCGTGAGCCTCGTGCTGTTTCCCGATCTGGTCATGTGGTTGCCACGCTGGCTCGGGTATGTCTGACGAACCAATCCAAAAAGGGAGGAAAGCCAAGATGTTGGACCTGAAAGAAACCCTCAATGGCACGCGCACCGCGCTGCTGGCGGGCGCGGTGGCGCTGGCGGGGGCCTTTGCCCCGCAGGCACTGGACGCGACCGAGTTGAACCTCGTCTTCCTGGCCAATGAGGATGACCAGGAATATGACGCCGCACTCGTGTTCAAGAACTTCGTCGAGGCACGCACGGGTGGCGAGGTCTCGGTCAATATCTTTGTCGGCGCGCAGCTTTGCGGCTCGGCGAATGAATGCTTTGAATCCATGCGCGCTGGCGTGGTGAACATGTACACCGCCACCGCAGGCGGTGCTTCGGCCATCTATCCGCCGGTGCAGGGGATGGATATTCCCTATGCGCTGAGTTCGGACCGCGTGGCGCAACTGGTGCTGCAGGATCAGGAATTCACCAATTTCATGCGCGGCAAGATCCTCGAATCCTCCAATAACGACATCCTGCTTCTGGCCATGACCCAGACCGGCGGCTGGCGCAACTTCGCCTCGCGCGACAAGCCGATCCGGACACCCGAAGATGTGGCAGGCGTGCGCTTCCGCACCATCGAGTCGGAAATCCAGCAGCGTCTGGTCCGTTCGATGGGTGGCTCGCCCACGCCGATCCCGTGGCTGGAAGTCTATACCGCGCTGCAGACCGGCGTTGTTGACGGCACCAAGAACTCGATCAGCGACATCGCCAACATGAACTTCCAGGAGCAGTTGAACTACATCACGCTGGACGGCCATGCCTATATGGCCTCGATGTGGTTCATCGACAACACCACCTTCCAGTCGCTGACCCCCGAACAGCAGGCCGTGGTTCTGGATGGCGGTGCGCTGATGTCCACGATCCAATTCGGCATCCAGCCCCGCAAGGAACTTGACGCCTATGCGAAATGGCTGGACGCAGGCAATGAGATCATCGCGCCCAGCGAGGAAGAGATGGAGCTGTTCCGCGCCCATGCCGAGCCGGTGCGTGAATGGTATATGGAAAGCTTCGGCGCGGCAGGGGAAGAATTCCTTGCCGCATTTGAAGCCGCCGTCGCGCGCGCGGAAGCGCAGGTTGACAGCGACCGCGCCTCTGCGATGCAGTGATCTGACAACTGCATGAACAAGAACCGGGGTGCGGTTGGGTCACGACCCGACCGCACCTCTTGCGTTGTTCGGCCTGGGCCATCTGCAACACCCCTGCCTGTGACAGACAGGCACCGCAAGCGCTTCGCCCGCGTCTTTCGCAAACGGGCTGGCCGTGATACCGCGTCAGATGCAGGTTGTGTTTGCGCATACCTGCGCCATGGGCGCCTGTACGCACCGAAAGCCCTGCGGCCGATGGCCGTCTGGGCAAGTGCCGTCGCAACGCCCGCAGCAAGGGAGACCGCCGCATGACCGAGCACCGCCAGCGCCGCTCGACCCAGCGCACGACAATGAGCGATGTCGCCCGGATCGCTGACGTCTCGCCCTCGACTGTGTCGCTATTCCTGCGCGAACCCGATGCCGTCTCGGAGGCTCGCAGGCTTCGCATTCAGCGCGCCATCGACGCGCTGCGCTATGTGCCCAACCGCATGGCCGGGGCACTGGCGGCAGCCTCGACGCGCGTGGTCGGCGTGATCGTGCCCTCGCTGGTCAACAGCTTCTTTGCCGAAACCGTCAGCGCGCTGCAGTCGGCGCTGATGGCAGAGGGCTATCAGATCTTGATCGGGCACACGAATTATGACGCGGAGCGCGAAGAGGAACTCGTGCGCACCTTCCTGTCCTGGTCCCCCTCGGGCATTGTGCTGACCGGGCTGGGCCACAGCCGCGCGACCCGCCAGATGCTCGAAGGCTCCAGCGTGCCCGTGGTC
Organism: Paracoccaceae bacterium; assembly: GCA_007116575.1. GTDB lineage: Bacteria > Pseudomonadota > Alphaproteobacteria > Rhodobacterales > Rhodobacteraceae > Roseinatronobacter. The sequence goes on along the minus strand of SKIF01000074.1, from coordinate 10,431 downwards.
GAGATGTGGGAGGTCGGCCCGCAGCCCATCGACCTGATGGTGGGGTTTTCGCATGCCGATGTCGGTCGGCTTCAGACCCGCCACCTGATCGAGCGCGGCTGCCGCGCGATTGCCTTTCTGGGCGCGCAACTCGACAAGGATGCCCGCGCAGCGCAGCGTGCGCAGGGCTATCGCGATGTGGTGAATTCGCATACCGGGCTTGCCGCGCCCGAAATAGCCGTCGCCGATGCGCAAAGCGCATCAGCAGGCGCGGTGGCCTTCGAAGGGCTGCTTGAACGACGGCCCGAAGTAGACGGGGTAGTGTTTTCCAATGACATCCTCGCCCTTGGGGCCTTCATGGAAGCACAGCGGCGCGGGATCGCCATCCCCGAGCAGATGCGCATGATTGGCTTTGGCGGGCTGGATTTCACCTCCGGGCGGGTGGCTGATCTCTCGACCATCGTGCCGCCCCGGCGCGAGATTGGTGAAAATGTCGCGCAGATGCTTCTCGCGCGCATTTCGAAGCGCGAAACCCCGACGCGCATCATTCTGGACCCGGTCCCGGTCTTCCGGCGCAGCACGGACGCGCCGAGGCCACGGACGCGCGCGATCTGACGCCTGCTGTCCTGGCCTGGCATGACTCAGAGATCTGCCTTCTCATACAGGCTGTCGGTGCGAATCCGGGACTTGCGCAACTCGATCAGACTGGCGTTGTAATCGCGCGCCTCCCGCGTAACCTCAAGCAGCGGCGCACCTTGCCTCATCACGGCAATCGCCGCGCTCCGGGTCAAGACCTAGCTGCGTGCGATGAGCGCGGTCGGGGGCGGACATCTGGCCATTGTCGTGATCGAGACACTGGTGCCACTGGGCACGGGCGTCGCGCCTGCCCTGTCGCCGATCTGGGTCAAGCGCGCCTTTGCGGTCTTCCTGTTCATCACGGCCTAGAGGGTGCGTTGTATTGCGCCTAAGCAGCGGCTTTTCGTCTGCCTCGGTCCGTCCGGTGGAGTTGCTGCATCCAGGCCGAACAAGCTGGTTCACATCTTTGATGCGGCTCTGCCAAATCCGATCACTGTTCTTTGGGACGAAAACCCTAATCCAGTGGGCGCGCGGTTGAGTGACGGACAACAAGAGTCACTGGAAGCGAGATGCTTGTGCCTGTCGTTGCATCGCCTTGCCGCATGCGGCGCAACATCAGGGCAGCCGCTTCGGCCCCGATATTCGCTGCAGGAATATCGACTGTCGTCAGCGAGGGGGACAGATGCGCCGCGACATCGACATTGTCGATACCGGCAACTGACAATGCATCAGGCACGATGATTCCGCGCCCCTGCGCTTCGAACATTGCGCCGATGGCCAACAGATCGGCGGTGCCGATCATCGCTGTCGGACGTGGCAGCATTTCCAGCAGGTTCATGCACCCGGCCCTACCTGAACTGATATTCAGGGCCTGTTCGCTGATCTGGGTCCGGGCAAGGGCAAGTCCGTCTTGCGCAAGGGCTTCGCGTATGCCCTCGACCCGTGCCGACTGGCGGTCATTGTTCAACAGATGCCCGCAGATAACACCGAATCTGCGATGCCCGATATCCAGCAGGTAGCGGGCGACCAGATAACCCGCCTGCTGATTGTCGACCGTGACCCGGTCATGCTCGGGCAGCCCTTCCCAGATCTGGATCAGCGGCACATTCGCGGCCTCGAGCAGAGCCCAGGAAGAGCGGGGCCGTTGCGCGCCGACAATCACCATTCCATCCACACCATGCGAGATGAGTTGCGCCAGCGCCGCCGCTTCGTTCGCCGGATCATATTCATGCGACGCGATCAGCAACTGAAACCCGTTGGCCGCGAAACTGCGCTGCATCTCCTGCAGGGTAGAAGAGAAGATCGGCGAATTGAGCGTCGGCACGACGACTCCGATGGTCTCGGACTGCCCGGAGGCCAGCGCCCGGGCGCGCCGGTTGGGGACGTAGCCCAGGCGCGCAGCCACTTCGCGAATCCGCTCCAGCGTTTTCGGTTGCAGCAGATCGGGCTGTGACATGGCGCGAGAGACCGTCGCGATCGAGTGACCCGACTCGCGCGCTATATCGTTGAGCGTGGGCTTGCGGTGGCGTGGCATTCCCCGCTCCTGATGAAAATTTACATTACGATTCTGAGCAAGTTTTGCATGAATCAAGGAATTTCACAACAAATTAAGAAATTTCCTTGACAGGAAATGATGAAATATGAAAGCGTTTACATCATCACGGACTCACTGGGGAGGAGAGGTCGGGTGCCACGGAGAATGTCCATAGGGTTGGCGACCATCCTGATCGTCTGTGTCCTCTGGCTCGCCATGACCACGCTGTTCGGGATCGTCCCCTCAGGCCGCTTTCCCTCGCCCGCTGAAACATGGTCTGCGCTCGTGCATGTTTCGGGGCGCGGCTATGGTGGCGGCGATCTGACGCTGCATGTCTATAACTCTTTGCGCCTCGTGGTCATGGGCTTCCTGTTTGCCATTGCGACTGGTGTGCCGCTTGGCCTTCTGATGGGCTGGAGCCGCAAGGCCGAAGCCTTCATCAACCCGATCTTCCTGATCATCCGCCCGATTCCGCCACTGGCCTGGATTCCTCTTGCAATCCTCTGGCTCGGGCTGGGTGATGCGGCAAAGATCATGGTGATCTGGTTCTCGGCCTTCGTGCCCTCGGTCATCAACACCTTTGCGGGCGTACGCAATATCGACCGCCCGGTGCTCGAAGCTGCATATATGCTCGGGATGCCGAAATTCCGGTTTGTCACCGAGGTGCTTGTCCCCGGTGCCAGCCCGATGATCTTCACCGGTCTGCGACTGTCGCTACAGGCATCGTGGACAACGCTGGTGGCGGCCGAACTTGTCGGCGCGTTTTACGGCATTGGCCGGGTGCTGAACGTGGCGCAGCAGGACCTGTATCCGGGCATGATTCTTGTCGGAATGATCGCAGTGGCGATCCTGGGTTGGGGGACAACTCGGGTTCTGGGAATGGCCGAGGCGCGCGCGCTGCGCTGGAATACTGCCGCTCTGGCTGCGAAAGGGTGACGCGATGAACCGTCAGATCAGCCTTCTTCAATCCATCGGCCTTGGTTTTCTGGGCCTCGCCTGTTTCCTTGGCTTCTGGCAGGGCATGTCGATGAGCGGGCTTGTCTCGAACATTTTCCTGCCCTCGCCGCTCGAGGTTTATGATCGCTTCATGACGCTGCTCGACCGGCGCTTTGCAGGTGCCACCCTGCCGGGCCATCTGGCGGCGAGTTTCCAGCGTTTCGCCTACGGCTTTCTGTTGGCGGCTGCTATCGGCATCCCGCTGGGACTGCTTATGGGGTGGTATCAGCTCCTTGATGAGATCGTGTCGCCGCTCTTTGATGCGCTACGCTTCGTCGCGCCCATCGCCTGGGTGCCTTTCGCCGCGCTATGGTTCGGCACCGGCATCGGCGGGCCGATCATGATCATCTTTGCCGGGGCCTTTCCGCCCTGCGTGATCAACGCCTATCGCGGCGCGAAATTCGTTGACCCGCGCCTGATCGAGGCTGCGAACATGCTGGGCACGCCGTCGCGCCGGGTCATCATGGAAGTGCTGCTGCCCTCGTCGGTGCCCTCGATCATCTCGGGGTTGCGGGTCTCGGCGGGCCTGGGCTGGCAGTCACTGGTGGGTGCAGAGCTGATCGTCGCCTCGGCGGGCGTCGGCTACATGATGGTGCAGGGGCAGGCCAATATCCAGACACATACCGTGATGGCCGGAATGGTCGCCATCGGGCTTGTCGGGTTGGCGCTCGACACTGCGCTGCGCGCCTTCGAGCGCTTCATCCAGAAGCGCCGCGGGCTAGAGCAGTGAGGCAGAGACAGGGGAAGGAGCGGTCATGGGTGTGATCCGGTTTCAGAATGTCGGCAAGATCTTCGGACCGCGCGGGTCGGGCTTCGAGGCGCTGAAGGACATCAATCTCGAGATTGGCGACAAGGAATTCGTCGCCATTGTCGGCCCTTCGGGCTGTGGCAAGACCACCTGCCTGCGCATGGTTGCAGGCTTCGAGAATGCGACTGACGGAGTGGTCTCGGTCGACGGCACGCCGATCAAACGCCCCGGCCCCGACCGGGCGGTGGTGTTCCAGCAATTCGCGCTGTTCCCGTGGAAATCGGTCTATGACAATATCGATCTGGGCCTACGCAATCTCAATGTCAGCAGTTCGGAACGCGCCCAGCGCATCGACGCGATCCTGAACCTGATGAACCTCACGCAATATGCCAAGCATTTTCCGCACCAGCTTTCGGGCGGGATGCAACAGCGCGTGGCGATTGCCCGCGCCTATGTGCTCGACCCCGATGTGCTGCTGATGGACGAGCCGTTCGGCGCACTCGACGCGCAGACCCGCGTCGTGATGCAAGAGGAACTCGTGCGGCTGGCGCGCAAGAACCCGCGCACAGTGCTGTTCATCACCCATGCAGTGGAGGAAGCCGTCTATCTGGCCGACCGCGTGGCGATCATGACCCGCGCGCCAGGGCGGATAAAGGAGGTACTGGATGTCGCCTCGGTGCGGAATGCCGAGGATTGGGACAGCCACGAGAAGATCGAGGATGTGATGGACCTCGAAAGTTTCGTTCATCTGCGCACGCATATCTGGCGCAGCCTGCGCGAAGAAAAGGCGGCGCAGCACGCCTGAGAAACGACCAATCACAACAAGGAGGACCAACCAATGAAACTGACCTTCAAGGCCGTGGCGCTGGCCACCGCGGCAAGCTTCACGACAATGGCACCCGCACAGGCGCAGGATCTGACGCCGATCAATCTCAGCTATCAGCCCGCGCTCTACTGGGCGTTGCCCTTCTATCTGGCGACCGAATTCGGCTGGTGGGCCGAGGTGGGCCTCGACCCGAGCTTCACCACCTTCCCGGCAGGCGCGCCGCAGATTGCCGCCGCCCAGGCCAATGACTGGGATGTGGGCGGCACCGGTTCCGTCCCGGCGGTGCTGGGCGCGGCCCGTTTTGGCCTCGTGACAGTTGGCATCACCAATGACGAAAGCGCAGGCAACGCACTTATGGCGCGCAACAGCGCGATCGAAGGTTTTCGCGCCGATCCTTCCAGCATCGAGGGCGAGCGTATTCTTCTGACCACCAACTCAACCGTAGATTTCGCCACGCAGCAGTGCCTTGAGATGATGGGCGTGCCGCTCGATTCGGTCGAGTTCGTCAATCTCGGGCAGGCGCAGGTGATCACTGGCATCATTGCAGGCGAGGCCAATCTCGCGGGAGTCTGGGCACCCAATACCTACACGCTGCAAGAGCGTGCCGACAGTGACTACCTGTGCTCTGGTGCGGATGCCGGTGCCATCGTGCCCGGCGCGCTGGTGGTGCGCCCCGGCTTTGCCGAAGAGAGCCCCGAACTGGTCGCCCGCGTGCTGGCAGCCTTCCTGCGTGGTGTGGTCTGGGCGCGGGAAAACCCCGAGGAAGCCCGCCGTCATCTGGTCGATTTCTACTCGGATGGCGGGATTGAGATCTCGGATGCGGCAGTGAATGCCGAATTCGACCTGCGCCCGACCTTCTCGCTTGAAGAGCAGGTTGCACTGATGGACCGCTCCGACGGTCACAGCGACGTGGACCAGTGGCTGACGGCTATCGGCGATTTCATGACCTCGGTCGGCACGACCGAATCCACCCCTGATGCGGCGGACTATATCAACGCCACATTCATGCAGATGGTCATGGATGACCCGGAGCTTCGGGCCTTTGCCAATAACGAGTAAGCACATCCAGGCCCCGCCGTCATGTCGGCGGCGGGGCGCAGTTTCCAGCAGTATGAGATCAAGATGGCGATCACCTATCTGAAGAAAGCCTCGAAGACACCCGAGACCGAATCCGCGCATGCCCAGCAGGTTGTCTCCGAAATGCTGGCCCGGATCGAGGCCGAGGGCGAGGCGGCTGTCAGAGACTACGCGCACAAGCTCGACAAATGGCAGGGGCCAATCCTTGTAAGCGCTGACGATATGGTTGCGCGCGAAAGCGAAGTGCCTGCGCAGGTCAGGGAAGATATCGCCTTTGCGGTCGAACAGGTCCGCGCTTTTGCACTGGCGCAGCGCGACTCGGTCCGCGATTTCCAGATGACCATGCCCTCGGGGCTGGTGACAGGGCAGAAATGGGTGCCCTGCAATGTCGCGGGCTGCTATGTACCGACCGGCCGCTATGCGCATATCGCGTCTGCCGTGATGTCGGTAGCCACGGCCAAGGCAGCAGGCGTGGGCACTGTGATCGCCTGTTCTACGCCCTTCCGGGGCGGCGCGATGCATCCTTATGTGCTTTATGCGATGCGCGCGGCCGGGGCCGATATCATCATGACGCTGGGTGGCGTGCAGGCGATTGCGACCATGGCCTATGGCCTGTTCACCGGCAAACCGGCGGATGTGATCGTTGGGCCGGGCAACAAATTTGTCGCCGAGGCCAAGCGTAGCTTGTTCGGAAAGGTGGGCATCGACGTCTTTGCCGGCCCGTCCGAGATCGGGATTCTTGCCGACAAGACCGCCGACCCGGAAATCGTGGCCGTTGATCTGGTCGGGCAGGCCGAGCATGGCCATGAATCCCCTGCCTGGCTGTTCACTGATGACCGCGCGCTGGCCGAAAGGGTCATGGGCCGTGTACCTGAACTCATCACCACGCTTCCCGAACCCGCGCGCGAGGCTGCCGATGCCGCCTGGCGCGACTATGGTGAGGTTGTGCTTTGCGACACGCGCGAGGAGCTGGTGCGCGTTTCGGATGAGTATGCCTCCGAGCATCTTGAGATTCATTGCGCCGATCTCGACTGGTGGATGGCCAATCTCACCAATTACGGCTCGCTTTTCGTGGGCGAGGAAACCACCGTGGCTTATGGCGACAAGTGCTCGGGACCGAACCACATCCTGCCCACCAAATACGCCGCCCGCTATTCGGCGGGACTATCCGTGCACAAGTTCCTCAAGCCGTTGACATGGCAGCAGGCCGACCACGAGGCCAGCAAGGAACTGGCCATTCGCACGGCGCGGATCTCGCGACTGGAAGGGATGGAGGCCCATGCCCGCACCGCCGATGTGCGGCTGGCGAAATACTATCCCGGCCATAATTTTGACCTCGGCGCGCCGGTCGAGTCGATCTGAGCCATGTCTGCCCCAACCGATCTGGGTCGCCCGCCCGAGATTCCGCCACTGGCCATCGCGCAGGCCACGGCACTTATGGAGACCGGGCGTCTGCATCGCTACTCGGAAGAAGGCGGCGATGGCGGACCGGTCGCCGCGCTGGAACGTGCCTTCGCGCAACTAACCGGCAGGCGATACGCAGTTGCGCTGAATTCCTGCGGCTCGGCTATGTTCCTGGCACTGAAAGCGGCAGGGGTGCGACCGGGTGAGAAAGTGCTGCTCAATGCCTTTTCGTTGGGCCCGGTTCCGGGGGCATTGCAGCATGTCGGCGCGATCCCGGTTTTGGTCGAGATCACTGAGGATCTGGTAATAGATTTCGACGATCTCCGGGCCAAGGCGCGCGCTTCGGGCGCGCGGGTGCTGCTGCTGTCGCATATGCGCGGACATCTGTGCGACCTTGATGCGCTGGAGGAACTGTGCCGCAATGAGGGGATCAGCCTGATCGAGGATTGCGCTCATACGCTCGGCGCAAGCTGGGCAGGGCGACAGGCAGGTAATTTCGGGCTTGCCGGGTGTTTCAGCTTTCAGTCCGGCAAACATGTGAATACCGGTGAGGGCGGCATCCTGACCACAGATGACGATGACGTCGCCGCACAAGCGATCCTGCATGCGGGCAGCTATCGGCTCTACCGGCAGAACGGCACCTGCCCACCCGAGGAGGTGATGGCCAAATGGGCCGATCGCTGCGGAAATTACTCACTGCGCATGTCTGCACTTGTGGCCGCGCTGGCCCTGCCGCAGCTTTCGCTTCTGCCCGAGCGTGTTGCCGATTGGAACAGGTGCCACGACCGGATCGCGCAGCGTTTGCAGGCCGCCCGCGGTTTCGTGCTGCCGCAAAGGCCACAGGCGGAAGCCTATGCGCAGTCATCGCTGCAGTTTCGTCTGCCCGCGCGCGATGCAGCCGCGATGGAGGCATTCATTGCCGTAGCGCGCGCGCGAGGCGTCTGGGTCAAGTGGTTCGGCAGTACGTTGCCCGAGGGCTATAGTTCAAACCCCGCCCAATGGCCCGGTGCCCAAGCCGCCGAGGTTCCCCGCGCCTGCGCGATCCAGGCAACCCTCTGCGACATCCGCCTGCCGCTGGAACTGAGCGCACAGGATTGCGACCTGATCGCCGATGCGCTCATTCAGGCCCTCGAGGCGACAGATGACAAAAAGGTGCACCGTGCCGCGACTTGACGCCCTGTTCGATTTAGGCGGTCGCCGCGCGCTCGTGACCGGTGGCAATTCGGGCATCGGGCTGGCTATGGCGCGGGCATTGGGATTGCAGGGCGCGCGCCTGCATTTGGCCGCGCGCGATACGGCGCGCCTGCAAGAGGCGCGCGCCGCATTGTCCGATGAGGGGCTCGATGCGACACTGCACCAGACCGATCTGACCGATCCCGATGCGCTAAAGGTCTTGGCCGACGCTGCTGGGAAGGTGGATATCCTAGTCAATGCGGCAGGCGTCAATCTGCGCCAGCCCTATCTTGAGGTCACGTCCGCCGCCTTCGATTTGCATATGGCGCTGCATCTGCGCGCACCCTTCCTTTTGCTGCAGCATCTGGCACCCGGCATGGCCGCGCGCGGCTGGGGGCGGGTGCTTAACCTCGCGTCGCTGCAATCGAGCCGCGCCTTCCCCAATTCCGCGCCATACGGTGCGGCCAAGGGCGGGATCGTGCAACTGACCCGCGCGATGGCGCAGGAATTCTCGGGGCAGGGGATCACCTGCAATGCCATTGCGCCGGGTTTCTTCCCAACACCGCTGACCGCCCCCGTCTTTGCCGATGCAGACCTGGCCGCCGCCAATGCCGCGCGCACGGCCATCGGTCGCAATGGCGAGATGGAGGATCTTTACGGGGCGACGGTTTTTCTGTGCTCTGATGCCTCGGCCTATATCACAGGGCAGACACTGCATGTCGATGGCGGGTTCACCGCAAAATAAGGGGATATGATGCGCGCGCTTATCTATACCGGACCCAACCAGATGGTGCTGACCGAGCAGCCGGTGCCGGTGCCCGAGGCGGGCGAGGTTCTGGTGCGCGTCTCGGACGTCGGCATCTGCGGCTCGGACATGCACGCCTATCATGGCCATGACGACCGTCGCCCCCCGCCGCTGGTGCTGGGCCACGAGGCGGCTGGTGTGATCGCCTCAGGCCCGCGCGAGGGCGAGCGCGTCGCGATCAACCCGCTTGTCGTGGACCCGGATTGCCCGATTGCGCGCGCGGGTCGCCCGCATCTGTCGCCCTCGCGCGCGATAATCTCGATGCCCCCGCGCCCCGGTGCCTTTGCCGAGTATGTCGCAATTCCCGAGCGCAACCTGCTGCCCGTGCCCGAGGGCATGCGACTGCGCGACGCGGCGCTGAGCGAGCCGATAGCGGTGTCCTGGCACGCCATGCGGATCGGGCTGGAGCGGCTGGGCGCGCCGCGCCCGCGCGTGCTGGTGCAAGGTGGCGGCGCGATCGGGCTGGGCGCGGCGCTCGTCGCGCGGCACATGGGCGCAGAGGTCATCGATGTCGCCGAACCTCACCCGGGTCGTCGTGCGCTGCTGGATACAGAGCCGGGGATCACGGGCTTTGACCCGCTCAGTCATGATCCGGGCGAAAGCGCCTATGACCTGATCATTGATGCGGTCGGCGCGGTTGCGACACGACAAGCGGCGTCAAGGCTGGTTCGGCCCGGCGGCGTGATCGTGCATGTGGGGCTTTTGCCCGGCAGTGACGGCTATGACATCCGCCGCATCACCTTGCAGGAAATCACGATCACCGGCAGTTATTGCTACACACCTGCGGATTTTGCGGCCGCACTCGATGCGCTCGACAAAGGGTGTCTTGGCGCGCTTGGCTGGGTCAGCACCCGCCCGCTGGCTGACGGCCCGAAGGCTTTCGCCGATCTGGAGGCAGGCGTCGTCTCTGCGGCCAAGATCATCCTGTCGCTCACATCGGGACCGGATGATTTCCCGATGGGAAACTGAGGGGTGGCCCGCTGCCGATTTCGGCGCAGGAGTTCATGGAGCGGTTGTTCGGTGATCTGACAGGGTTGATCACGGACGAAGACCACCTGCGCAAAGTCTGGAGCGACCCTGACAGCCGCGAGACCTTCCTGAAGCAACTGTCAGACCGGGGCTATGACGCTGACCGCCCGAACAACATCCGCAGGCTGGTGGTTGCGCCGGATAGCGATCTGTTCGATGTGCTGGTCTAGAGCGTGTTGCGGCTTTTCTGATTCAGGATTCCCATGAGCGCCGATCTGTGATTCCCTGTCTGTAGGGCAGATATGGGGGTCCGGGATGGGCAAGCCACTTCCTGTAGAGCTTCG
>SKIF01000140.1 GCA_007116575.1 Paracoccaceae bacterium | reverse complement strand
TTGCCTTTGGCTGCCACCAAAGGCAGCCGGATGGTCAGGGCCATCACGGCGGGGTCTATAATTCTTCCACCATCACCACCCCCTCAAGCGATTTCACCGCGCCGCGTATCTGCGGGGTTACGCCATATTCCGCGCCGGTCTCGATCTCGTATTCCTGCCCGCTGTCGCGGTCGGTTATACAGAACCAGAGCGGTCCGCGCGCGCGCTTGTCGCCTTGCGAATAGCGGTCGAGCAGGGCGGCAACCGAGGCGATGGTCGCCGAATCTTCGACATGGACGCGCAGACCCGCTGCGCCTGCATCTGCCGTCACTGCATCAATCGGCTGGATGGAGCGGGCGAGCAGCTTGAGTGTCTCGGCCTCCATCGTGGCCTCGACTGTCAGCACGACATGCGCACCCGTTTCGAGATATTGGCGCCCCGCTTCCAATGTCTCGGAGAAAACCGTGACCTCGTAAAGCCCGGTCGGGTCCGAGAGTTGCACGAATGCGAAGCGGTTACCGCGCGCGGATTTGCGTTCCTGACGCCCCGAGACCGCCCCGGCAATCTTGGCGACCAGGGGGGCTTGTGCGGCGCGGCGTTCGATTTCGGCGAGGGTCAGCACCTGCTTGCGCTTGAGCGGTCCGGCATAGTCGTCGAGCGGATGGCCGGAGAGGTAGAAGCCCACGGCCTGATGCTCCTGCGCCAGCCGTTCGGTGGGCAGCCAGTCCTCGAGCGTGGCGAGGCGCGGCTCGGGGATGTCCTCGCCCGCTTCGCCGAAGAGCGAGACCTGATTGGATGCCCGCGCCTCAAAGATGGCCGCCGAGTAGCTGACCAGCGCATCAAGACTGTCGAAGACGCGTCTACGGTTACGGTCAAGCACATCGAAAGCCCCGGCGCGCGCCAGCATCTCGAGTGATCGCTTGCCCACGCGTTTCAGGTCCACGCGCCGGGCAAGGTCGAACAGCGTGGCGAAGGGTTTGTCGCCCCGCGCATCGACGATAAGTCGCATCGCTTCGACACCAACATTCTTGAGCGCGCCCAGCGCGTAGACCAGCGCGCCTTCCTGCACGTCGAAGCGCGCGCGCGAGCGGTTGACGCAGGGCGGGATGACGGTAATTGCCATGCGGTCGACTTCGCGTTTGTAGATGGCGAGCTTGTCGGTCAGGTGCAGGTCGCAATTCATCACACCGGCCATGAACTCGACCGGATGGTTCGCCTTGAGCCACGCCGTCTGGTAGCTGACCACGGCATAGGCGGCGGCGTGCGACTTGTTGAAACCGTAATTGGCGAATTTCTCCAAGAGGTCGAAAACCTCGCCCGCCTTTTTCTTGTCCACCCCGTTGGCGAGCGCACCTTCGACGAATTTGGGCCGCTCCTTCGCCATTTCCTCGGCGATCTTCTTGCCCATCGCGCGGCGCAGAAGGTCGGCCTGTCCGAGTGAATACCCCGCCATTACCTGCGCGATCTGCATCACCTGTTCCTGATAGACGATGATGCCCTGTGTCTCCTCAAGGATATGGTCGATGCTGGGGTGAATGGATTCGAGCGGTTTGAGCCCGTTCTTCACCTCGCAATAGGTGGGGATGTTCTCCATCGGGCCGGGGCGGTACAGTGCGACCAGCGCCACGATATCCTCGATGCAGGTGGGCTTCATGCGTCTGAGCGCATCCATCATACCCGAGCTCTCCACCTGAAACACGGCGACAGTGCGGGCCGAGGCATAGAGCTTGTAAGTGGCCTCGTCATCCAGCGGGATGGTGTTGATGTCGAGATCGACCCCCCTGCGCCGCAAAAGATCGACCGCGTTCTGGATCACGGTCAGCGTCTTGAGCCCCAGGAAGTCGAATTTCACCAAGCCCGCCGCTTCGACCCATTTCATGTTGAACTGGGTTGCGGGCATGTCCGAGCGCGGGTCGCGATAAAGCGGCACCAACTGGTCGAGTGGGCGGTCGCCGATCACAACACCGGCAGCATGGGTCGAGGCATTGCGCAACAGCCCTTCGAGCTTTTGCGCATGGGTCAGAAGCCGGTCCACCACCTCCTCGGATTTCGCGGCCTCGCGCAGGCGCGGTTCATCGGCCAGTGCCTTTTCGATGCTGACGGGCTTGACCCCCTCGACGGGGATCAGCTTGGAGAGCTTGTCCACCTGGCCATAAGGCAATTGCAGCACGCGGCCCACATCGCGCACGGCGGCCTTGGACAAGAGCGCGCCGAAGGTGATGATCTGGCCGACCTTGTCATGGCCGTATTTTTCCTGCGTGTAGCGGATCACCTCCTCGCGGCGGTCCATACAGAAATCGATGTCAAAATCCGGCATCGACACGCGTTCGGGATTCAGGAAGCGCTCGAACAGCAGGTTGTAGCGCAAGGGGTCCAGATCGGTGATGGTGAGCGCGTAGGCGACAAGGCTGCCTGCGCCCGAACCGCGCCCGGGCCCGACCGGAATGTCCTGCTCCTTGGCCCATTTGATGAAATCGGCGACGATCAGAAAATAGCCGGGAAACCCCATCCCCTCGATGATGCCCAGCTCGAACTCCAGCCGTTTCGCGTATTGCTCGACCGGGGCGGCATGGGGAATGACCGCGAGGCGCGCTTCGAGCCCTTCCTTCGCCTGACGGCGCAATTCCTCGACCTCGTCTTCGGCGAAGCGCGGCAGGATGGGCGCGCGCTTCTCGGCCTTGAAGGCGCAGCGGCGGGCAATCTCGACTGTGTTCTCCAATGCCTCGGGCAGATCGGCGAAAAGAGCGGCCATCTCCTCGGGTGATTTCAGGTAATGCTGCGGCGTCAGGCTGCGGCGCGGGGCAGCCTGGTCAACATACGAGCCCTCCTTGATGCACAAAAGCGCATCATGCGCGGCGTACATTTCAGGATCGGGGAAGTAGGCGTCATTGGTCGCCACGAGGGGCAGATCCAGTGCGTAAGCCATCTCGACAAAGGCGCGTTCGGTCAGGCGCTCGGCCTCCATCATCTGCCCGCCCTCGTCGGCATGGCGCTGCAACTCGACATAAAGCCGATCCGGGTAAATGGCAGCAAGCTGGCCCATCAGATCGCGGGCGCGGGCCATCTGGTTGGTCCGTATCAGCCGCCCGACCGGCCCGTCGGCCCCGCCTGACAAACAGATCAGCCCATCGGCGTGGCGGGCGAGTTCCTCTAGCGTGACCTGCGGAACCGGGCGGTCCCTGGGCAGATACAGGCAGGAGTTGAGTGCCATGAGGTTCTGATAGCCTGTTTCGGACTGCGCGAGCAGCACGAGCGGCGCAGGCAGACGCTGCTTCTCACCGGGTGCGACCGGGTCATAGGTCAGCGAGATCTGGCAGCCTAGGATCGGTTGCACGCCCAGTCCCGAGGCCAGAACCGAGAATTCGAGGGCGCAGAACAGGTTGTCTGAATCGGTCACAGCGATTGCCGGGAAGCCTCTGTCGGCGCAGATGCGGACCAGCTTCTTGAGCGGCAGGGCACCTTCCAGCAAGGAATACTCGGTATGCGTGCGCAGGTGGATGAAGCGGGGAAGATCACTCATGCCCTCAGATTAATGGCAGCGGAGTGGGTAGAAAAGCGAAAACTGTGCGCCATTCCGGGCGGGTCTGACAGTTTTGCCACGGGTATCTATGGTTGTATAAAAACCGCTCACAAATGGTTGACCTTGCTGGTCAATGATCGGATAAGCGTAGACACTGTTTAGGGAATTGCTGTGCGGATGGGACTGTGAGCAGTTTGATTTCACGACGGAATGTATTGGTCGGGGCCGGGGCGCTTGCGCTGGGTGGCTGTTCCGTGCCGCGCGGTGCACCGACGCGCGGTGAGGTCATCGCGGGCGCTGGTACGGAAGGTGCCGATTTCGCCCTCGAACTGGTCACAAGCGACCGACTTCCGGTTTATAAAAGCTGGGGTTATTACACGCCGCGCAAGCGCACGGCGTGGCCCGGGGCTGGCGGGCGCCTGCAGGATCAGCGGCTGGCGCCTGGCGATGTGCTGACGGTGCGGGTCTGGGATGCGGATGAGAATTCCCTGATTGCAGTGGCCGGAAAACGCTTTGGCGATGTCAGCAATGTCACCGTGACCAGCGCAGGCAATGTGACCCTGCCCTATATCAACACTGTTCATGTCGCTGGACGGACAGCCGAGAGTGCCCGCGAGCGCCTGCAAGAACAGTTGAACCAGATCACGCCTTCGGCGCAGGTGCAGTTGTCGATCATGCAGGGGCGGCGCAACTCGGTCGATATGGTTGGCGGTGTGGCCAATCCGGGCAGCTACCCGCTGACTGAGCGCAACCTGGCGTTGTCGAGCCTGATTTCGGCAGCGGGCGGAGTGCGCGAAAGCCTGAGTAATCCACAGGTACAGATCACGCGCGGCGGACAGGTCTATCGGCGCGCGCTGAGTCATGTACTGGCGCATCCCTCGCATGACCCGGCCCTGCAGGGTGGTGACCGGGTGCTGATCGAGTCCGACCCGCGCCAGTTCATCGCTCTGGGCGCGGCTCAGCGCGAAGAGGTGATCGGCTTTGACGACGACAAGGTGAGTGCGCTGCGGGCGCTCTCGCTCATGGGGGGCATGGCGGACCTGCGCGCTGACCCGCGCGGCATCCTCGTGCTGCGTCGCTACAGGGCCGACAAGGTCGGTCATGGCCCGCCTTCCGGTCGCGTGGTGTTCAGCTTTGACCTGACCCGCGCAGGGGGCATGTTCAGCGCCGACGAATTCGCGTTGCACGATGGCGATATCGTCATGGCCACGCAGTCCCCGGCGACGACAACACAGCGCGTGCTGGGCCTGTTCGGGGCGTTTCTCGGGGCCGGTCAGGCCGCCCGCAATCTCTGACTGTAGCTGATTATCAATGAGGCATTGAATCAGTCTCAATGTGTCGGCGTGAGTTTTTCCTTGTTTTGTGACGCCCGCAGCGCTTTGCTCGGACCGGGCCGGAGCGCCGCGGATCGCGACGTCGGCAAAAGAGGGGAACAGGACCATGCGACAGACCTTGCTGCGCCTCGAGGGGTTGAGCAAATCCTATCCCGGTGTGCGGGCGAATGACGACATCTCCTTCGAGATAGGCGAGGGCCAGATGCATGCGCTGCTGGGCGAGAATGGCGCCGGCAAGTCCACTCTGGTCAAGATGATCTACGGGCTTGTGCGTCCTGATGCCGGGCAGATGATACTGCGCGGCGAGGCCTATGCGCCCGCTGTCCCGTCCGAGGCACGGCGCAAGGGCGTTGCCATGGTGTTTCAGCATTTCAGCCTGTTCGACGCACTGGACGTGGCCGAGAATGTGGCGCTGGGCATGGAAAACCCGCCCGCCCTGCGCGATCTGGCCGAGCGTATCCGCACGGTTTCCGAGGAATACGGCCTGCCTCTCGACCCGTCGCGGCTGGTCGGCGAGCTTTCGGCAGGCGAGCGCCAGCGGGTCGAGATCGTGCGCTGTCTGCTGCAAGATCCGAAACTTCTGATCATGGACGAGCCGACCTCGGTGCTGACCCCGCAGGAGGTGGAGGTCCTGTTCCGCACCCTGCGCAAGCTCTCGGAGGAAGGGACGGCAGTGCTCTATATTTCGCACAAGCTCGAAGAGATCCGCGCGTTGTGTGACGAGGCCACGATCCTGCGTGGCGGTAAGAAGGTGGCTACATGTGACCCGCGTGAGAAATCGGCGCGCGAACTCGCCGAGTTGATGGTGGGCCAGTTGCTGACCCCACCCGAGCGGCCCGAACGCCCCTTTGGCGAGGTGGTGCTGGAGGTGGAAAAGCTCTCGCTGAAGTCGAACAATCCGTTCGGCACATCGCTCAAGAACATTTCGTTTCAGCTTCGCAAGGGCGAGGTGCTGGGCATTGCCGGGGTCGCGGGCAATGGTCAGGATGAGCTTTTGCTGATGCTCGCAGGCGAGCTGTGCGCGCCGCCGGGCCAGGTCCGGCTCAAGGGCGCCCCGATTGGCGATCTTGGTCCCAACCACCGCCGCGGGCTGGGCCTTGTGACAGCTCCCGAGGAGCGGTTGGGCCATGCCGCTGCCCCGGATATGAGCCTGACGGAGAATGCGCTTCTGTCCGGGTCCGGGCGCAAGCGGCTGGAAAAGGGCGGATTCATCGACTGGGGCAAGACCGAGGGATTCGCACGCGAAGTCATCGAGCGGTTCGATGTGCGCACACCGGGGCCGGATGTGCTGGCGCGCGCGCTGTCGGGGGGGAACCTGCAGAAATTCGTGATCGGGCGCGAGATCGAACTCGACCCTGATGTGATCATCGTCAATCAGCCGACTTGGGGGGTGGATGCAGCCGCGGCTGCGACTATCCGGCAAGCACTACTCGATCTGGCAGGCAAGGGGGCAGGCGTGCTGGTGATCAGTCAGGATCTGGATGAGTTACTGGAGGTCGCGGACAGTTTTGCCGCGCTGAACGAGGGACGGCTGACACAGGTCCGACCCGCAAAGGGACTGACGGTCGAGGAGATTGGTCTGATGATGGGGGGGGCAGGCGACATGCATGTGGCACATGAGGCAGCCGAATGATCCGGCTCGAGAAACGCAAGCAGCCGTCGCGGTTCTGGCGCATTGCCAATCCGTTCCTGGCCGTGGCGCTGACCATGCTGGCGGGGGGGGTCATGTTCGCGGCGCTGGGCAAGGACCCGCTCGTCGCCATCCGCCTGATCTTCTTTGACCCGATCTTTTCCGAGACCTTCGCCAGCTATTCGCGCCCGCAATTGCTGATCAAGTCGGCACCGCTGATCCTGATCGCGGTGGGGCTGGCGATCGGCTTCAAGGCGGGGATATGGAATATCGGGGCCGAGGGGCAATACATCATCGGCGCGCTGTTCGGGGCCGGGGTGGCGCTGGCCTTCTTCCCGCAGCCGGGGTGGTACATCTTTCCGCTGATGGTGATTGCAGGGGCGTTCGGGGGCTTTCTCTGGGCGATGATCCCGGCGATCCTCAAGACACGGTTCAACACCAACGAAATTCTTGTCTCGCTGCTGCTCGTGTATGTCGCCGAGCGCATTCTGGCGGCGATGGCGCTGGGCCTGATGCGCAACCCCGACCAACCGGGGTTTCCCGGCTCGCGCGACCTGCGCCGCTATGAGGCGGCGCATAACGCCGAGCTATTCGCGAATACAGGCATTCATTGGGGCGTGGTCGCCGCGCTGATCGCCGTGATTTTCGCCTATGTCATGATGACCCGGCACATGCTTGGCTTCCATGTCCAGCTTGCCGGACAGGCCCCGCGCGCGGCCCGCTTCGGCGGCGTCTCTCCCACGCGGCTGGTGGTGATCTGTCTGGGGATCTCTGGCGCGCTGGCGGGGCTCGCGGGCATGTTCGAGGTCTCGGGCCCCGGCGGGCAGGTGCGGATCGAATTTGCCAGCGGATACGGGTTCACCGCGATCATCGTGGCGTTTCTGGGGCGTCTCAATCCTCTTGGGATCGTGTTTGCCGGGCTGCTGCTGGGGCTGACCTATATCGGCGGGGAACTCAGCCAGATGATGCTGCAGATACCAGGCGCGGCCATTCAGGTGTTTCAGGGGATGCTTCTGTTCTTCCTGCTGGCGCTCGATTTCCAGACCAATTACCGCATCCGCCTGACAAAGGGAGCACGCGCATGATACTGGGGTCTATCAATCCGGCGGTGTTGATGGCCGCGCTGATGGTCGCGGCAACACCGATCCTGCTGGCAGCGATTGGCGAGCTGGTGGTCGAAAAATCCGGCGTGCTGAACCTCGGGGTCGAGGGGATGATGATCATGGGGGCCTGCATCGGTTTCATTGTCGCCGTGAATACCGGCAGCCCGCTGATCGGTTTTGCCGGGGCCGCGCTGGGTGGCATGGCGCTGGCGCTGTTGTTTGCATTGCTGACACAGGCGCTGATGACCAATCAGGTGGCCTCGGGGCTGGCACTGACGCTGTTCGGGTTGGGGCTGACAGCACTTCTGGGTCAGCAATATGTCGGCATCACCCCGCCGCGCACACCGCGTCTCGACCTCGGACCCTTGGCCGAGATCCCGTTTTTCGGACGCGCCTTTTTCCGACATGATATCGTCGTCTATCTCAGTATCCTTCTGGTGGGCGCAGTCTGGTGGTTCCTGAAATACAGCCGCGCCGGCATGATTCTGCGCGCAGTGGGCGAGAACCATGACGCGGCCCATGCACTCGGCTATAGCGTCAAGCGCGTGCGGTTGCTGGCGATCGTGTTCGGTGGGGCCTGCGCAGGGCTGGGCGGGGCCTATCTCTCGCTCATCCGCGTGCCGCAATGGACCGAAGGTATGACAGTGGGCGCAGGCTGGATCGCGCTGGCGCTGGTCGTCTTTGCAAGCTGGCGGCCGTGGCGAGCGCTGGCGGGTGCCTATCTCTTCGGCGGTGTCGTCGTGCTGCAGTTGAATCTGCAGGCCGCCGGGGTCCGCATTCCGGTCGAATACTTGTCAATGTCACCCTACCTGATAACCATTCTGGTGCTTGTGATTATTTCCTCGGGCAAGGGGCGCGGGTCGCTTAATGCGCCCGGCTCTCTTAACCGACCTTTCCACGCCTCGAGTTGAGGCTTCACACTGCCAACAGGGAGACCAACCAAATGAAAAAACTGCTGACAGCCGCTGTGCTGAGTGCTGCACTCGCCACACCGGCGCTCGCCGATACCACCAAGGCCGGCTTCATCTATATCGGCCCGGTGGGCGATTTCGGCTGGACCGCCGGGCATGACCGCGCCCGCAGGGAGATGGCCGAGCATTTCGGCGACGCCGTCGAGACCACTATTGTCGAGAATGTCGACTACGGTGCCGATGCAGAGCGCGTGATGACACAGATGGCGCTTTCGGGCACAGATGTGATTTTCGCGGCCTCCTTCGGCTATGGCCCCGATGTGAACGCTGTGGCCGGACGTTTCCCCAATGTCGCCTTCCAGCACGCAACGGGCTACATTCAGGACCACCCGAATATCTCGCTCTATGATGCCCGTTTCTACGAGGGGCGCGCCGTTCTTGGCCATATCGCGGGCAAGATGACCGAGACCAACACCGTCGGCTATATCGCCTCTTTCCCGATCCCGGCAGTGATCGCGGGGATCAACTCGGCCTATCTGCATGCCAAGGCCGTGAACCCGGATATCCAGTTCCGCATCATCTGGACCTATAGCTGGTTCGACCCGGCGCTTGAGGCTGACGCGGCCGAGACCCTGATCGAACAGGGCGCGGATGTGATCATGCAACATACCGACTCCACCGCTGCCATTCGCGTGGCCGAGGATGCGGGCGTCATGGCCTTTGGCCAGGCCAGCGACATGACGCAGTTCGGGCCGAATGCGCATCTGACCGCCATCGTGGACAGGTGGGCACCCTACTATATTTCCCGCGTTCAGGCCGTGATCGACGGGACATGGGAAGCGCAGAACTCTTGGCTCGGCTTTGCCGATGGCATTATCGAGATGGCCCCGTGGAATGACCGCATGCCGGCCGAGTTGCAGGCCGAAGCAGACGCGCTGGTCGCGGCCATCGCGGCGGGCGAGTATCATCCCTTCACCGGGCCGATCAACCGTCAGGACGGCACCCCCTGGCTGGCCGAGGGCGAAGTGGCCCCGGATGGCGATCTGGCCACGATGGATTTCTATGTTGAAGGGATCACGGCAGACCTGCCGAACTGATACCTGCCAAAGGCAAACAGTCAGACCCCCGGCTTGCGCCGGGGGTTTTTTCTGTCTGGATCAGAAGGGAACCATGGCACCATCCGCATCACGCCGGGCAACGAACTGCACGCTGCGCGCGATATGGCCGCCAAACCCGGCCGCCAGATCATCCGGGCCTTCCGGGTTCTGGACGCTGGAATTTATCAGCGACCCCACGATCAACGCCGCCTCGCCGTCAGGCGGCAAGATCCCCACCATCCGGACAAAAATCAAAGCATCCCCGGCGCGATCTTCGCGGTAAACCCCGGTCAATTCGACCGAGGCGTGTCCGCCTGTCATCAGCCCTTGCAGGTTGAGCATTTCGACATCTGTGCGGCCTTGGGTCAACCTTGGGAAAAACCTGTCCCGCATCAACAGTGCCGTGACAGACAGCCGGTCATCCGGGGCGACATCTGTCAACTGCGCATGTGTCATCATAACCATTTCCGCCAGCGCACCTTCGGGATCAAAGAACGCGAGTTCCATATAACCGGGATGGTCGAGCGGCTCGACCTGGACGCGCAGCGCATCACTTTCTGCGGGCAGTGCAAAACGGAAATACAATGGTGCTTCGCTACTCCGGTGCTGGTCAAATTCGGCATCGACACGCGCATTCAGCATCCGGGAGTCTGCAATGATCTGGCGCACGTCAAACGCATGGGCCGGGGCTGCCAGCAGGCAGGCAACAACAGTAATCGCATAACGAAAACGCATTTTACCCTCCTTCGGGAAAACTCAGCCGTTGAAATCCTCGGGACGCACGCGCTCACCACAGGCCAGCATCTCTTCGGCATGGCCGGGCAGAAGTGCGTCGAGGCGCGAGGCGTGCGGTTCGGGCGGGTTCATGCTGTATTCGGCCAGGATATCGCGGTCGGCCTGATCGAGATGCGCGAAGACCGCGACCACGCAATCAGCAAGGGCCGCAGCATAGGCCGGACCATGCGTTTCGGCATATTCGGTTACCGCCATTTCGTGCCACATCTCGGCAAAGGCATCGCGGGTCTCGGGGTGTGCGGGCACGGCGAGGGTGGGCAGGGCAATCGTGGCGAGGCTTGCCGCAAGTCGGCATCCGGAAAGGGGCATGTGAAATCTCCGATCTGAAGGGCAGAATGAAATCAGGCGGGTTGCCCCGCCTGTTCAGCCTGCCCCCGGTTCGGGACTCGATCAAGCCCTTAACGCGCAGGCAGGCGCGTGGCGCCGTCGAGGCGGATCGTGGTGCCGTTCAGATAAGGGTTCTCGATGATCTGCGCCACCATGAGCGCGAATTCATCCGGGTCGCCCAGCCGCGCCGGGAATGGGATGTTGGCGGTGATCGCGGCGGTGGTCTCGTCGGGAAGGGCTTCCATCATAGGGGTGCGGAACAGCCCCGGTGCGATGGCCATGCAGCGGATGCCATGGCGGGCGGCATCGCGCGCGACAGGCAGGCTCATTGCGGCAATCCCGCCCTTGGAGGCCGCATAGGCCGCCTGCCCGATCTGGCCGTCCTGCCACGCCGCCGAGGAGGTGTTGACCACTACCCCGCGTTCGCCGCCCTCAAGCGGCTCGAGCGTCTGCATCTGCACCATGGCATGTGCCATCACATTGAACGAGCCGATCAGGTTGACGCGGATCACGCGGGCAAAGAGCGCGGTCGAGGGCGTGCCGTCGCGGCCCACAACGCGGGCGGCATCGGCAATGCCTGCGCAGTTGACCGCGATGCGCAGACTGCCTGCAGCCTCTGCCACGGCCTGCGTGACGGTCTCGCCAACGGCCTGATCATCGCCGACATCCACCTTATAGGCGCGCCCGCCGATTTCGGTCGCGACAGCTTGCGCGCGGTCCAGGTCAAAGTCCAGAATCGCGACCTCGGCCCCTTTTCCGGCCAGACGCCGCGCACTCGCCGCGCCCAGCCCGCTGCCGCCACCCGTGACAAGTGCCAGATGTCCTGCAATCTGCATGACTTGCTCTCCTCTCTGTTCCGCACGATCTATGCGCCCGGGCCTGCGATGCTGCAAAGGCGACGTTACGTCACTGCCTTGCCGAGACGGGCCGCGCCCGCTAGGAGAGGCCGAAACACGAGGTCACAATGCCCCCCAGACGCGCCTGGCAACGTATGCTCTCGGGCCGCAGGCTCGACCTGCTGGATCCGACGCCAGTGGATATCGAGATCGAGGATATCGCCCACGGCCTGGCCTTTGTCGCGCGCTGGAACGGGCAGACCATGGGCGACTGGCCCTATTCGGTGGCCGAGCATTCTCTGCTGGTGGAGGCGATCTTCAGCCGGATCACCCCGCGCCCCGCGCCCCGTTGGCAACTGGCCGCGCTGCTGCATGACGCGCCCGAATATGTGATCGGTGACATGATCTCGCCGGTCAAGGACGCGGTCGGGGCGGAATATGGCGCCCTTGATGCGCGGCTGGCGACGGCGATTCATATCCGCTTCGGCCTGCCGGGGGTGCTGCCCGCGCCGGTCAAGAAGAAGATCAAATCCGCTGACCGGCTTTCGGCCTGGTTGGAGGCGACCCATATCGCAGGCTTCACCGAAACCGAGGCCAACCGCTTTTTCGGGCGTCCCGACCCGAAGGCGCTGGCCGGGCTGACGTTGCAATTGCGCCCTCCCGCGCAGGTCCGCGCGGCTTATCTGGCGCGGCATGAGGCACTTCTGGCCAGACTGTAAACCCCGCTTGCCCCTTGCCGCACACCATGTCACATCTGAAATCCAGCAAAGGGATACACGCATGAGTGACGATTTCACCGACCGGAAAAGACAGGCCGCGACCTGGTTCCGGGCATTGCGCGATCAGATCGTGGCCGCGTTCGAGGCGGTCGAGGACAGCCAGACCGAAGGTCCCCTGTCCGACCGCGCGCCGGGGCGCTTCGAGATCCGCGAGACGCAGCGCCACGGGGCAGACGGTCAGGGTGCCGGGGGCGGGTTGATGAGCGTTATGCGCGGCGGGCGCGTGTTCGAGAAAGTCGGCGTCAACGTTTCGGAAGTGTTCGGCGCGCTGGGCGAGCAGGCGCAACGCTCGCTGACGGCGCGCAAAGAGATCCCCGGGCTGGAGGATGACCCGCGCTTCTGGGCCTCGGGTATCTCGCTGGTCGCCCATATGCAAAACCCGCATGTGCCGGCGGTGCACATGAACACCCGCATGTTCTGGACGCCGGGCGGATGGTGGTTCGGAGGCGGGTCTGACCTGAACCCGTGTATCGAGTACCCCGAGGACACGGCCGATTTTCACGCCAC
The DNA here is from genome assembly GCA_007116575.1 of Paracoccaceae bacterium. Taxonomy (GTDB): domain Bacteria; phylum Pseudomonadota; class Alphaproteobacteria; order Rhodobacterales; family Rhodobacteraceae; genus Roseinatronobacter. The sequence continues at coordinate 9,703 of SKIF01000140.1, read as the reverse complement.
GCTGAAAGATTATTGCGACAAGCATGGCGCGGATCTCTACCCGCGTTTCAAGGACTGGGCCGATACCTATTTCTACATCCCGCACCGCAAGCGTGCGCGAGGGGTTGGCGGAATCTTCTATGACGATTACTGCACCGGCGACTGGGAGGCCGATTTCGCCTTCACGCAGGATGTGGGCCGCGCCTTTCTGCCCGCCTTTCTGGCGCAGGTGGAGCGGCGGAGGGGAATGGCATGGTCCGAGGCGGACAAAGAAACCCAGCTTGTGCATCGCGGGCTCTACGCCGAGTATAACCTCGTTTATGACCGGGGCACGAAATTCGGGCTGCAGACGGGCCATGACCCGGATGCGGTGCTGATGAGCCTGCCGCCCTTCGCGCGTTGGGTCTAGATTGCGGCAGGCCCGCGCGTCTTGCGAAAGGTGCATGATGGAGGTGTTTCGAAGCAAACCTTCAGTTCGCGCGCAGCTTGCCGCGTGGCGGCCTGCGCCCATCGTGCTGGTGCCGACCATGGGGTTTCTGCATGAGGGGCATCTGTCGCTGATGCGGCTGGCGCGGGCGCGGGCGGGCGATGCGGGGCGCGTCGTGGCTTCGATCTTCGTCAACCCGACGCAGTTCGGCCCCGGCGAGGATTTTGACAGCTATCCGCGCAATGAAGCCCGCGATTTCGACCTGTTGCGCGCTGAGGGCGTCGATGCCGTCTTTGCGCCCGAGGCGAGCGAGATCTATGATCCGCAGGCGCAGACCATTGTCGAGACCACCGAACTTGCCAAGGTGCTGATCGGCAAGCTGCGACCGGGGCATTTTCGCGGTGTGGCGACCATCGTGACCAAGCTGTTCAACATCATCCGCCCTGATGCCGCTGTCTTTGGCGAGAAAGATTACCAGCAACTTGCCGTGATCCGCACCATGGTCCGCGATCTGGACATGGATATCGATATCATCGGCGCGCCGATCCAGCGCGAAGCGGATGGTCTGGCGATGTCGTCGCGCAATGTGCGCCTGAGCCCCGCCGACCGGGCGGCGGCCCCGGTTCTCTCTCGCGCGCTGGACGAGGCTGCGGCAATGGCCCCGACCGGCATCACCGCCTCGCGCCTGCGCAGCCATGTCCGTGCCCGGCTGGAGGCAGAGCCGCGCGCGCGCGTGCAGTCGGTCGATATTCGTGATGCCGCGACGCTGGAAACGGTGTCCGGCCCCCTGACCCGACCGGCGGTGATCCTGCTGGCCGTGTCCTTCGGTCAGGTCTTTCTTATCGACAACCGTGTCGTCCACCCTACCCCGGAGGAGCCATGAGCACCCAAGCCCCGATCCGTCGCATGACTGTCCCCCAGATTCGCGCCCGCAAAGGGGGCGACCCGATCGTGTCGCTGACCTCGTATCACGCGCATACCGCTGCGATTGTGGACAAACACGCTGATTTCATTCTGGTGGGCGACAGTCTGGGCATGGTCATGCACGGGATGGAATCGACTGTGGGCGTGCCGCTTGACCTGATGATCATGCATGGCAAGGCCGTGGTGCGCGGCACGAAACGTGCGCTGATCGTGGTGGATATGCCCTTCGGCACCTATGAAGAAAGCCCCAATATGGCCTTCCGAAACGCGGCGCGGATCATGAAGGAAACTGCCTGCGGCGCGGTAAAGCTGGAAGGTGGCAAGCGGATGGCCGAAACGATCCATTTCCTTGTCGAGCGGGGCATTCCTGTCATGGCCCATATCGGACTGACCCCGCAATCAAGCCATGTCATGGGCGGGTTCAAGACGCAGGGGCGCGATGAAGACACCTGGGAGGCGCATATCGAGGATGCCCGCGCGGTGTCGGAGGCCGGTGCCTTCGCCCTGGTGGTCGAGGGAGTGGTAGAGACGCTGGCAGACCGAATCACGTCGGCCGTGGATATACCCACCATCGGAATAGGGGCGTCGAAAAACTGCGACGGCCAGATCCTGGTGCTGGAAGACATGCTGGGGTTGAACCCGTGGGTACCGAAATTCGTCAAGATGTATGGCGATCTCGGCCCGGCCATCGAGCGCGCAGTTGCGGATTATGCCGATGAAGTCCGGACGCGCTCCTTTCCGGGTGAAGAGCATGTCTATCGCTGAGTCGACCTTTACCTACGCGTGTGCCGCAGCGCCGAAAGGCCGCGAAGCGACAGCGATAGAGCGCTGATTTCAGCGCTGGAAACAAAGAGCGATTGCCATGTTTTTGGGTGCGAATCTGTGAGCAGTACAACCCAAAAGAGAAAGTAATCTGGCTGGAAACGTGTCGTGAGGCGTTTTTTTCTTGGCCAAATCGCTGAATCAAGTCACTTTCAGGGCAACGACATGATCTTGAAGCATCTTCCCATTCTGCAGACTTGGTAAAGTGCAATCAGGACGGGAACGCAGGCGGGGTCTTGTTACACTGAATTCGGGCAGGGCGCCTCCAGCCAGACCTGCCCGATCTTCAAGCGCGGCGCCTGAACAACGACGCGTGGTTTCTGCTCAGGACACCCTGACCCACAAGGTCAGGGTGTTTTGCATTTGCAGAACGTCACTCAATGTCTCGCGCTTCATCGACCAACATGATTGGAATGCCGTTGCGGATCGGAAATGCCATATGGGTAGCTTTCGAGACGAGTTCTTGGCGCCCGGCATCGTAGCTGAGACGCCCTTTCGTGATCGGGCAAACGAGGGCTTCAAGCATCTTTCGGTCGAATGCGGGGCCGTTGCCGCGCTCCGAACTCATTGCATCACCTCGTCATCGCCGCCGCGCAGACTGAATTCCATCAGCGTAACCAGTGTTTCGCGCCGTGTCGTTAGCGAGGGGGCTTCCAGAAGTGCCTGCTTGTCATCAGGCTCGAATGGGCACAGCATGGACAGTGAGTTTATCAGCAACTCATCCTCGGCTCCTTTCAGACTGTCCCAATCGGTCGACAGGCTGTGCAGCGAGAAGTAGCGGTTGAGGAGAGCGAAAAAGCTGTCACGACACAGGCCGGGATCTGTCTCGTCCTCGCCCCGGTCGCGTTCGAAATCGGACCAGTCAACCTCGGTGCGTCGGTAGGGTGTGAAGCCCGTGATCTCCTGCCTGACCCGAAACCGCGAGATACCTGTGAGCGTGATCATGTAGCGCCCGTCCTCGGTTTCGGAAAAAGCTGTGAGGCGCCCGGCACAGCCAATGGTGTGCAGCAGTTTCACTTCGCTGTCGGGCGTCTCTCTTGGCTGGATCATTCCGATCAGGCGCTCGGGCGTCTTCATGCACTCCTCGATCATCGCCAAATAGCGTGGCTCGAAAATATGCAGTGGCAGCCGCGCCCGCGGTAGCAACAGCGCGCCGGGGAGGGGAAACACCGGGATCACATCCGGCAGAGCTTTGAACCGTGTCATATCAGACAATCTAAGCCGAAGCGGCGCTCAGGCAAATATCATAGAGCTGAGCTTGCGCCGCCCTCTGGCCACCAGTGGGTCCTTTGGGTTCAGTGCGTCGAAAATGGTGAAAAGCTGCGTCTTGGCTGCGCCGTCATTCCACTCGCGGTCGCGGCGGAAGAGTTCGAGCAACTCGTCAATCGCGGCCTCGACCTGCCCGGTTGCGTGCAGCGCCTGCGCAAGGTCGAAACGGGCCTGATGATCGGACGGATCGGCCTCGAGCCTGGCGCGCAGCTCGTCCACCGGGCCTGCATTTTCGGCCTGTCGCGCCAGCGCGAGGGCTGCGCGCGCCGCCTCGACCTCGGCCGCGGTGCGGATAACCTCGGGCGCATTGGCCAAAAGCGCCTCGGCCTGATCGAGATTGCCCGCCTTGATCTGCGCGCGCGCCAGCCCGCCCAGTGCGCGCGCGTTCTCGCCCTCCTGCCCAAGCACGGCGGCGAAGACCTGCGCGGCATCCGAGACTGCACCCTGTTCCAGCATGGATTCGGCCTCGTCCATCGCCGCCCCGAGCCCGCCATCGCCCGCAAGGCCCGCGAGTTTGCCGACAAACTCTTTTAGCGCAGAGGGTGGCTGTGCGCCCTGAAAGCCATCGACCGGCTGGCCCTGATAGAATGCATAGACTGTCGGGATCGACTGAACCCGCAACTGCGCGGCAATGCCCTGATTTTCATCGACATTGATCTTGACCATGCGGACCTTGCCGCCCGCCGCGCGCACTTCGGCTTCAAGCGCGGGGCCGAGCGTCTTGCACGGCCCGCACCACGGCGCCCAGAAATCGACAATGACCGGCACCTCCTGGCTGGCCTCGATCACCTGCGCCATGAAGGTCTGTTCAGTCCCGTCCGTGATAAGATCTGCGTCAGCGGCTGTTTGTCCCGTGCCAAATTCCAACATGTTCGCCCCCGTCTGCGTGTTCCGGTTTGCGCCTATATGGGCTGTCTGACCCAAAAGGGAAAGGGGTCAGAGATCGAAGGACGCAAAGACAGGCGCATGGTCGGAGGGCTGCTGCCATCCGCGCGCATCGCGCAGGATGCGCGAGCCATGCGCGGCCTGCGCCAGATCGGTGCTGGCCCAGATATGGTCCAGCCTGCGGCCCTTGTCGGCGGCATCCCAGTCGCGGGCACGGTAGGACCACCAGGAATAGAGCTGGCCCTCGGGAATGTCCTGACGGGTGACATCGACCCAGCCCCCGGCCTCCTGAACGTCCGCGAGGTGCTCGACCTCGATCGGCGTATGCGAGACAACCTTGAGCAACTGCTTGTGCGACCAGACATCATCCTCGCGCGGGGCGATGTTCAGATCGCCGACAAGAATGGTGCGTTCGGGCCTTTCCTTGCGGAAATGGTCGCGCATCTCGGTCAGAGTGTCGAGCTTGTGGCCGAATTTCTCGTTCACCTCGCGGTCGGGTACATCGCCGCCCGCGGGAATGTAGCAGTTATGGATCGTGACACCGTTTTCCAGCCGCGCCGCGACATGGCGCGCATCGCCGCGTTTGCACCAGTCGATATGCCCCGCATCCTCGAGCGGCAGTCGCGACAGGATAGCGACCCCGTTATAACCTTTCTGCCCGCGTGCGACCCAGTGCCCGTAACCAGCATTGGCGAAGAGATCGAAGGGGATCTTTTCGACCGGGCTCTTGCATTCCTGCAGGCACAGCACATCGGGCGCTTCCTCGCGCAGGAGTTTCAACACAAGCGCCGCGCGCAGGCGGACGGAGTTGATGTTCCAAGTGGCAAGCGAAAAGGGCATGGGTGTCTCCGTAAGCGATGCACGCCCTCCATGCACGCGCGCGCCGCAGACGACAACCCGAAAGCGCAACAAGAAAGGGTCCGGGCAGAGCCCGGACCCAGTCCAACAGGGAGGAAAAAATGCGCCTTGCCTGAGCGCAAAAAGGAGGTCTTCTGAAAGAACAATCGCGTTCTTAGTGTATCATTGTATTTGATTCTGGCAACAATAAGGCGCAGCGAGGGCGATCATGCGGCGAGACGGTACCCGCCGGACTCGGTCAGAAGCAGCGAGACATTCGACGGATCGGGCTCGATTTTCTGGCGCAGGCGATAGATATGGGTCTCGAGCGTGTGCGTCGTGACACCGGCATTGTAGCCCCAGACCTCGTGCAGCAGCACGTCGCGCGGCACAACACCATCAGGTGCGCGATACAGGAATTTCAGGATATTGGTTTCCTTTTCCGTCAGCCGGATTTTCCGCTCCTTTTCGTCGATCAGCATCTTCTGGGCGGGCTTGAACAGATAGGGGCCAAGCTGGAACACGGCGTTTTCGGACTGTTCGTGCTGGCGAAGCTGCGCACGCAGCCGGGCCAGCAGAACCGGCAGCTTGAACGGCTTGGTGATATAGTCATTTGCGCCTGAATCGAGGCCGAGAATGGTGTCGGCATCCGAATCATGCCCGGTCAGCATCACGACGGGGGCCTTGAACCCGGCCTTGCGCATCCGCTTGCACAACTCGCGGCCATCCGTGTCGGGCAGACCGACATCGAGGATCGCCAGATCGAACTGGCCCGCGCGCACCTGCTCCATGGCCTCGTTGCCATTGGCGGCCTCGAACACGTCGAATTCATCGGTCAAGACCAGTTGTTCGGACAGGGCCTCGCGCAGGTCATCCTCGTCATCGACCAGAAGGATCTTGTTGAGTTTGGGCATGATGTCACCTCATGTTGACGTATGCTCAAGAGATGCGGAGCACACGGCGCTGTGACAAGATTTGCTACATGTTTCTCACGCGGACGTGTCGCCCTGCGCGAGATTGTTTCAATTCCAACAGGATGCGGCTACATCTGACGAAGCTTATGGAGCATCGCCGCCAATGGTTCTTGGCCTGACCCTGAATGAAAAGATCAACCGTGCGCGCGCGGATCTGCGGCTGGGCGTCCCGGTCGTGCTGACGGACGGGGATGCGCGTGTCATGGCGCTGGCGGTCGAGGCGCTGACACCGGCGCGGCTGGATGGGATGCGTGCGCTGGACGGTGAGCTTGTGCTTGCGATCACCCGTCACCGGGCCGAGACCCTCCGCGCGCGGGCCTATGACGGGGACCTGGCGCGCGTGGTGGTGCCGCAGGACAGCGGTTGCGAGTGGCTGCGCGCCGTGGCCGACCCGGCCGATGATCTTCGCCACCCGATGAAAGGCCCGCTGCTGACGCAGCGCGGCGGAGAGGTCGGGGCGCATCGGGCAGCCCTTGCGCTAACCAAATCGGCGCAGCTTCTGCCCGCTGCACTGATCATGCCGCTTGATGCGTCGACGGATAGTCCCGCCGATCTGACCCTGCTGCCCGCGACGGGGGTGCTGCAGGAACTGGGCCGTGAAACTGACCTGCACCCGGTGATCAGCGCGCGCCTGCCAATGGTCGCGGCGCGCGCGGGGCGGGTGCATGTGTTCCGCCCGCGCGATGGTGGGGTCGAGCACTACGCGATCGAGATCGGCCAGCCCGACCGTACCGCCCCGGTGCTGGCCCGGCTGCATTCGGCTTGCTTTACCGGCGATGTTCTGGGCTCGTTGAAATGCGATTGCGGGCCGCAACTGCAGGCGGCGTTGGCGCAGATGGGCGCGGCCGGGGCCGGGGTGCTGTTGTATCTCAACCAGGAGGGGCGGGGGATCGGGCTGGCCAACAAGATGCGCGCCTATTCGCTGCAGGATCAGGGGTTTGACACAGTCGAGGCCAATCACCGGCTGGGATTCGAGGATGACGAGCGCGATTTCCGCATCGGCGCGGCACTCTTGCGCGAGATGGGGTTTCGTCAGGTGCGCCTGCTGACCAACAATCCGCGCAAGGTCGAGATGCTGAACGCGCATGGGCTGGAGGTTGTCGAGCGGGTGGCGCTGCAGGTCGGTGCGACTGCGGAGAACCGCGCCTATCTGGCCACCAAGGCTGCGAAATCGGGGCATCTGCTGTGAGCTGGCAAGAAGCCCCCGCCCGGCCCGTGCCCACCCACTCGCCCCTGCATGGCCCGGGCGGGGGTGGCCCTGACGGGCCGGGTTGGCTGCCATGATCACCCGCTTTGACATGGTGCTTACGCGCCAGGGGCTGCGCTTCATGGGGCGCCGCTACCCTTGCACCATCGGGCGCGGGCAGGTGCGCGCGGACAAACGCGAAGGGGATGGCGCGACACCTGTGGGTGTGCATCGGCTTGTGGGTATGCTCTATCGCCCGGACCGCATCGCCCGGCCTGCGGACTGGGCCGTGCCGATCCGCCCCCGCGATCTGTGGTCGGATGACCCCGGCCATGAGGATTACAACCTCATGGTCCGCGCACCCTACCCGCACAGTCATGAGCGGTTGCGCCGCCCGGACCCGCTCTATGATCTGATCATCCTGACCGACTGGAACTGGCCGCGGGCCATGCGCGGACATGGCTCGGCCATATTCATCCATCAATGGCGGCGTCCGGGCTATCCGACGGCAGGGTGCATCGGGCTGGCGCGGGGCGACCTTCATGCCATCGCGCCGCTGATCCGCTACGAGACGCGACTGATTGTGCCTGACAGCCTTTAACGCCGCGCGCCAAAAATGGCCGAACCCACGCGCAGATGCGTTGCGCCCCGGGCGATGGCGGTTTCGAAATCGTCGCTCATGCCCATCGACAGATCGGACAGCCCGTTGCGCGCGGCGATCTGGGCCAGCAGCGCGAAATGCGCGGCCGGGTCCTCGTCCACGGGCGGGAGGCACATCAGCCCTGTCACCGGCAGATCCATGCCGCGCGCTTCGGCAATGAACGCGTCGGCTTCGGCGGGCAGGATGCCCGCCTTCTGCGGCTCGACCCCGGTATTGACCTGCACGAAAAGCTGCGGGCAGCTGCCCATTTCCTGCGCCAGTCGCGCCAGAGTGCGGGCGAGTTTGGGCCGGTCGAGCGAATGGATGGCCTGAAACAACCCCATGGCCTGCCGGGCCTTGTTGGTTTGCAGCGGACCCAGCAGATGCAGGTCCACCTCACCGAACCGCCCGCGCCAGTCGGGCCATTTGCCTGCCGCTTCCTGCACGCGGTTTTCGCCGAACAGGCGGTGCCCGGCTTCAAGCACAGGCAGCACGCGCGATTCGGGCTGTTCCTTGGAAACGGCGATCAGGTGAATACTCTCATCCGCGCGCCCGGCCTTGCGCGCGGCCAGTGTGACGCGCTGTTGGATTTCGGAAAGGGACATCGGGTTTCTGTGCTTATTCGCCTAGGGACAGGCTGTGCAGTCTGGCGCGCTCGCGGTCAGTGTCAAGCGTCACTTCGGCCCCGAAACGCAGGCCGCCATCGGTCTGGCCGTTGAACGCGATCTGCAGTCTTGCGCGGTTGGTCAGGCGCAGCCCGGTTTCGCGTTGTCCCGCCCAGTCGGGCTGGCTGGTCCAGACAAGCCCCATGCGTGTTTCGCCGCGCAGCGTCAGGCCGGGTGTGTCGGCCAGTGCGGGCGTGGCGATGCCGAAGCAAAGAAGGGCGAGCGCAAACCGCATGGCGCTAGCGGGCTAGCCGGCGCACATCCTGTCCGGCCCCCATGAACACGCCGCCGACACCGTCGAACACGGCGGATGTGGTTTCGCACCCTGTCAGCACCATACCCCCAAGCAATGCCCCGATCAGGGCGGCTTTTCCGGTTTTCATTCTGCTCACCTCAAGATTTTTTATGTTTTCCTTAGTATAGCAGGAAATAGCATTTTCGGCGATGCAAGACAGGTCAAAAAGAAAAGAGCGGGCAATGCCCGCTCTTTCCGTCGCTCGATCCGGTGAGGGATCAGAAGCTGAATGCCAGACCGAAGTCAGCGCGGGTCGTCGGCCGGTCAACACCAGCACGCTTGTTGACGCCGCTTTGCGAGATGCCGGTCATCAGCGTTGCGCCACCGCCCAGGTCGTAGGTCATGCCCAGACCACCGCGGGTGATGCTGTCGAAGCCCTGTGCAGCGAATGCGGTCACAGTGATGTCGTCAAAGCTGCCCTGAACCGAGAGGCCGACCTGATGGCCTTGGCCGATGCGCTTCCCGTCGGCGTTCTTTGCACGCGCAGCTTTGCGCAGATCGCCACCGGCTTGACCGTAGATCAGTTTCGCTTTGAAGCTGTCCATCTCGTATTCGAGGCCAGCGATGGTGTGGTTGCCGCGGAGCCGCATGCTGCTCGGCAGGTCATCGCTGTCGGCGCCACCATCAACGGTCTGGAAGGTCGTGCGCATGTTGAACACTTCATGACCAAGCGATGCGGTGAAGCCGTCGAAGCTGTAGCTCAGACCGATTGCGGCCATCGTCGCCCGCTGCGTGCGCTGGAAGCGATCATCGGCGCCGATCGTGTAGCCAGCCCCAAGCGGTACGAAGGTATCTGCCGG
>SKIF01000076.1 GCA_007116575.1 Paracoccaceae bacterium | reverse complement strand
AATCATACTCACGCACATAATCGCGCACACTGGATACATCGAAAAACAGCCGGGGCAGTTGGGCCTGTGGCGCTGCATTGCCCGCAAAAGGCTGACTCTCTGCGCTATCGGGTGGAAATGACTTGTTCATATCTCGTCCTTGCCCGATAGTCCTTATCTGGCCTGTTGGTTCAACACAAGATCGCTTGACGCGCCTGGCAGATCAAGCGCTTCTCCCTTGAAGTGGTGCCTGTGGTCGGCATCCGATTGTGTATCGGGTTTAACTCGCAATACCCTGGCCCCTTAAACCTGATCGATTTGTCCAGTTTCGGCGCGTAGCGGGCATGACCGCCCCTGCCGACTCCCGTGACCAAAAGGACCTGGACCACACCCAGGCGCAGCGCCTGTTCGATTGGTCTGTCATTCAAGGCGCGCGCTCACTCAGCGCCGCCCGGGCCGGTGGAACGCCGACATCGAACAGCCAGAAGACATGCTCCTGCACCATGGATGCCTCGATTGTATGTGCCCGGTGTGGGATGCGCAGAGGCAGGTCCATCTCCAGCGTACCATGCGGCGGAATGTCGTGCACCAGCGCAAGGCGCTGATCATCCCATTGGGTGATCGCCTTTCCGGCACTGTCAAGAAACCGCCAGGACAAGCGCAAGGCCCTGTCGGTTTCCGACTGTGAGGCAAAGACGAAGTCGGCTGTGCTCGAAATGCGAAGACGCACCTCCTGTTGCTCGATATCGACATGAATGAACTCGTAGGAAATGTGACCCACTTCCTCTGGCGTGTAGGGGCGCTTGGCAAAGCTGATCGGTGGCAGGTGGAGAAGCTGATCGCGGTCGCAATGATCGAAGCCGACGAAAACGACCCGCTCGGCAAGCTCTGTGAACCGGGCCTCATCCAGCGGCTTCCCGAAACGGCGATGATAGCCCAAGAGACGCCGACTGTGCTCGAAACAGTCCCGTCCGAAATGGAATGTCGCTCCGGGTGGCGACATGCCGGAATATCCGTTGAGCGTCGGGATCCCTCGGTCAAGGGCAATCCACATCGCCTCGAGATCCGCGATGGTGATCGGTCCGGGTTGCTGTGCCATGAACAGGATCGCATCATCAGGCAGATCGTCCGGAACCTGTGCCTTCGCGAACGCCATGCGCTCACGGATATCGGCCTTTTCTCCAGAGACTGACCGCTGCAGGGACATCTCCGCAATCGCAACGGCTGCAATCAGGCTTGTCAGGCTCATGGCGAGCCCGGACCCGAAGCGCGCTCGCAAGTAATCAAGGCCGATCATCGCCAGTGCGCCCACCGGAAACAGCAGCACCTGATCGAACCGCGTCATCGCCCGAATGGCCGAAGCCAGCGGCATCCAGTGGATCAGATACCAGATGCTCAGGCCCCCGATATAGAGCGTGACCAGAATCATGAGCCCCATCGCCCCGGCCATCGTTCCGGTCCTTGGGTGCTGCCCGAAACGAAACAAAATGATCAGCCCGCCAAGCGCCAGCAGCATGGGGACAAGGCCGATGAACATCTGGTGTTCATGGCGCATGGGGAGGGTGTCAAAATGCGGAATCGACGGTGGCGACCAAAGCAAGGACCTGTCAGACAGGACATAGCTTTGCGGACGCGGCAACATCCAGCTGATTTCGGTCCAGTGGCGCGTGGTCCCGTAGATCTTCTGCACCTGAAGATACGGGTAGAAGAGCACCACCATCAGCGCGAGAAGTGCTGCCGCGCCAATCAGAAACGTGGCACGTTGGCCGAAGCCTTGTGAGTTCCAGTCCAGTGCAAGGAGGGTCAGTTGGTCCCGCAGACGCGGGCGGGGTTTCCGGCACAGCATCACGATAGCATGTGCGACGATCATCAGCGCGAGGAAAAGAAGCAGGAAGAAGCCGATATAAATGCCCGCATAGAACTGCCAGACCACCCAGCCAAGGGAAACCAGCAGCGCCTTCCAGCTGTGCCGGTGCAGGAACTCTGCGAAGAACACCAGCGCAAGGGGAACGCCGAAGCGGTAATGCAACTGGGCATGTCTGGCATGCGCCATCGTCGGCAGTGCGAAAGCGAAGATCAGCGCCCCGACAGTGGCTGCGGGAACTGAGCCGCCCAGACGCCGCAAGGCGTAATAGGCGGCGGCATAATTAGCGGCAAAGCCGAACAGGAACCAGATCTGGAAGGAAGTGTCCGCGGGGACGCCAAAGGCGCGTGCCAGCAGGTAGACCGGGGCGGCTCCGAACAGGTTGTCGGAAAGCCCCAGCACCCAGGGGAATGGGTAGAAGAAGGGCAGATGCCACAGCGATGGCGCATGCCCGTTCAGGAATTGCCAGATATTCTCTAGGAAATAATTGTTCAGGCGCGTATCGTCGAAGAACGCGCTCATGTCTGTTGCAGCCCCTGCAATGCGGTTCAAGCCGTCAAGCAATTGCCATGGCACCAGCCAGAAGGCGATCAGGAAGAAACCCAGCGGAAAAAGAACTCGTGTCAGAGCCGTCATTGGCGCTCTCCCAGACCCTCGGGCCGTTCACAGATGTAATCCATCGCATCGGCGCTGTGCCGGAACGGATCGGTCAGGTCGTCGCTGAATTCCCCCATCAGCAGCCGTGTCCGGGGCAGGAAATGCCGGCGGAACGCGCGCGAGAACCCGGCGATGCGTTCGCCGCGCGCGGTCAGCAGCACGCAGCCATTCACGATTTCGATCGTGCCCGACTGCAGCTGTTCGGTCAGGCGCACATCGACCAGCCGATGCTCGACCATGTATTCCTCGACAAAGACATCCTCGAAACGCTCCAGCACGATGCCGCCACCGCGCTGCTGGAGTTTCTCGAGAATATAGAAGGAGAGCGAGCGGTCCAGAACGGTCGGCACCGAGATCGCCAGTGCATAGCTTGTCAACAGCCAGATGACCACCAACTGTGCCCGCTCGAACCCGTTGAGCCCGCTTGCGCGCCGCCACACATGCAGAGTGATTGCGGTCAGCATGGTGGCCAGGACGCCATTGCCGATGGCTGCGTAGAAGACCACATTGACCGGCAGGAAGCGTATATGCAGGTAGTAGATCGTTCCCAGCAGGGCCAGGAAAGCGAGTGTCGCCAGCAGCGCGGCAATGGCCTTGGTCATCGAAATACCAGATGTTTGTTGCCAAGATAGGTCAGGCCGACCTGTATGCCGGTCGCGATCACGAAACCGGCGCGGAAATCCAGCCCCGCACGGTCGGACCACAGCCAAAGCGCGGCACCGTGAAACATTGCGATGATGCCGTAAAGCAGCAGGAACCGGATCAGACGCCCCCCGATCTGGCCATGACGCCCCGGAAAGACATAGAAATAATTCCCGAGAAACGAGGCTGACACCCCGAACAATGCCGCAACGAAGTTTGCAAGACCCGCCGAGGGAAAGGCCAGAAGGGTCATGTTCACGTTCAGCACCGCGAAATGGATAGCCGTGGCAGTCAGGCCATTGATCAGGAAGCGGATGAATTCCGGTGTGTGTTGCCTCATATGCGTGCGGGGGGCGGGCTGACGAGGGCGTCTTGCGATGGTGTGGGAAGGATGTCCTCGACGAGATCGCGGTAGCTCAATGGTGTGGCAATGGCACCGCTGCGCACGACCCCGGTCAGAAGCAGGCTCATCAGCGCCAGCGTGCCGGTCTGCAAAAAAATCAGAACAAGGATGCCCAATGCGATGGAAAACCATCCCAGTGTGGCAAAACCGATGGTCTTGAGCAAGATGGCCAGCATCGCTCCCATAAAGGCGAGCACCGCGATCACGCAGCAGACGACGCCCACGCGCACCAGCACATCCTCGGCAAAGACCATCAGCGCCTTGAACCCGTGCAAGGCAAGCCCAAGGAAGTTCATCTTGGATTGCCCGGCATACCGGGGGCCGCGGTCGAGCAACGGCATCCGGATGCGCAGGCGCGATGCCAGCACCGTGCCCGCGACATGGATCGACAATTCGGGCATGGCCACAAGGCGGCGAACAGCCTGCGGGCTCAGTGCCATGAAGTTCCCGAAACGGATTCTGCGCCCGGTCAGAAGCGCGAAGAAAAGCTTGAAGATCGCGTAGAAGGCCTTGAACTGAGGGGTCTCGAAGCGCTTGTTGCGCTGCGCGACCACGACATCGGTGGTGTCCGGGTCAAGCGCCTCTAGCAGAACCGGGATGCTCTGGGGCAAATCCTCGCCATCGGAGTCCATCACCACGACGCGCTGATGGGGGTGCATGTGTTCGGCAACCAGACCCAGCCCGACACAGATCGCGCTCTGATGTCCGACATTGCGCCGCAACCGGATCACGGCCCCGTTTGCCCCGGCCCCGGTCAGGCTCGACAGGGGCAGCGGTTCACGTACCGAACCGTCATCGACCGCAACGATGAACAAACTGGCTCCGAATGCCGCGTGCAATTCGCGAAACAGGCGAAACATGCGTGAACTCTGCCGGATTGCCGATATTGACCGGACCGGCCACGTCTTGGGGGGTATCTCCGGCTGGCCGCGCTGTCCTCGCAACAATGCCCGAGCCTGCCCGCAGATCAAGCGCTTTTTCCCGTCGCCGGGCGGCATCGGGGGCCTCAGCGCGAGGTCTCGCACGGGCCCCGGCTGAGGCGCCACGGCAGCAGTGCAAGACCCGATCCGCCGCCCCGGCACCAACCGCCCCGGCACGCTTGACACGCCCCCGGCTTTCGCTCATAGAGCGCGCACCGTTCGGGCATCCGGCTCGCGCGGCATAGAGTATTTGCTCGGTCATGTGCCGGGCACGCTGCCCGGGGCAAAGCTGAACACCCGAATAAGATGCGGGGGCCAAAGGGCGCGGCAGAAAAGAAGGAACAGACCGATGTTTGCGGTCCTGAAAACCGGTGGCAAGCAATACCGCGTGCAGGCAGGCGATCTGCTGCGCGTCGAGCGCCTTGCCGCACAGGCGGGTGACACCGTCCAGTTCAATGAAATCCTGATGATCGGCGGCGACAGCCCGGTGATCGGCGCGCCGACTGTCGAAGGGGCAGGCGTGCAGGCCGAGGTGGTCGACCAGATCAAGGCCGACAAGGTGATCCATTTCGTCAAGCGCCGCCGCAAGCACAGCTCGCAGCGCACCAAGGGCCACCGCCAGAAGCTGACGCTGGTGAAAGTGACCGAGATCCTGACCTCGGGCGCGGATGCGACGGGCGTCAAGGAAGCCATCGGCACCGGTTCGGTTTCGGGGTTCGCCATCGAGGCGGCAGCCCCTGCAGCCAAGCCTGCCAAAGCCGAAAAGCCTGCCAAACCGGCCAAGGCGAAAGCGGCCCCGGCTGATGCGGCCCCGGCGATCGAAGGCACAAAACCCGCCAACCTTCTGACCGAGGCGCGCGACGGCCAACCGGATGATCTGAAAGAGATTTCTGGTGTCGGGCCGAAGCTTGAGGCGCTGCTGCACAAGAACGGCGTGTTCCATTTTGATCAGATTGCCGCTTGGACGCCGACAGAAATTGCCTATATGGATGATCAATTGTCATTCAAAGGCCGTATCGAGCGTGATGGCTGGATCGATCAGGCCAAACAATTCGAAGCCGAGAAGGAGTAATCCCCCATGGCACACAAGAAAGCAGGCGGCTCCTCGCGCAACGGGCGCGATTCTGCCGGTCGGCGCCTGGGCGTCAAGCTCTATGGCGGCCAGCATGTCATTCCGGGCAATATCATCGTGCGTCAGCGCGGCACCAAGCATTGGCCGGGTGAAAATGTCGGCATGGGGCGTGACCACACGCTGTTTGCGCTGACCGAAGGCCGCGTGGTGTTCACCAAGGGTCTCAAAGGGCGCAGTTTCGTGTCCGTGATGCCCGTGGAGCATGCCGCCGAGTAAGCCGAACCTTCACAATTCATGTGTAGAGACAGGGTCGGCACCACGCCGGCCCTGTCGCATTTTCAGCCCTGACAGACCAGGAGGAGTGGGGCCGGACTGGCAGGGACATTCTTGAGGGAGGCCGGGTCTGCGGCCCGGATCAGCGAGCATATGACATCGGAACTCAACATCACGGCAGATCAGCCAATCCTGACCAGTGCGCGGCTGATTCTGCGACCGCTGCAGCCCTCGGATACCGGCCCGCTAGCGCTGCACACGGCGGACCGGCGCGTGGCCGAGGGCACGCGCTCGATCCCGCATCCGCTGCCGCCCGGCGCGACCGAGCAGTTCATTGGCCGGGCCATGGCTTCGGACCGGGAGGAGGATGTCTGGGTGCTCGATGGCTCGGGGGTGGGCTCGTCGTCGGTGCTGGGGTTGTTGTCGCTCAAGCATCTGGACCGCGCGCAGAGCCAGATCGGCTTTTGGGTCGCCCCCGCCTTCTGGAACGCGGGCTATGCCTCGGAAGCCGTGCGCGCCATCATCAAGGCCAACCCGCATGAGTCGCGCACGCTCTTCGCTGAGGTGTTTCAGGACAATGCGGCCTCGGCCCATGTGCTGACCAATGCGGGCTTCGACTATCTCGGCGATGCCGAGGCTTATTCCATCGCCCGGCGAACAAATGTGCCGACCTGGACCTATATCCGGCGGATGTGATGGCGCTGCCGCTGCCAGCGCGGCTGGACCACCCGGCCTTGCCGCGGCTGCACCTGCGGCGGATGCGCGACACTGACGCGCCCGCTTTCCATGCGGCCGTAACCACACCGGCTATCGGGCGGATGCTGTTCATGTTCCCCGCCGATTGGACGCTGGCGGATGCAGAGGCCCATATTGCCGCCCTCGCCCTGCGCGATCACGCGCCCTTCCGGCTGGCCATCGACGCGGGCGACGGGCGGTTTCTGGGCAGCATCGGTCTGGTCGGGGAAGCAAAGCCCGAGATCGCCTTTTTCCTTGTGCCACCAGCGCAGGGACAAGGAATCATGCGCGCCGCGTTGCGCAGTTTCATCACGATGGCTTTCGCGCATTTTGACATGCCCGCGCTGGAGGCGCGGGTCTATCACGACAACCCGGGCTCGATGGCGCTCTTGCGCGGGGCTGGCTTTGTCGAGACCGGGGTGCGGGTCGGCACCTGTTCGGCGCAGCGCAAGGGGGCCGAGCAGTTGCATGAATTCCGGCTGGACCGCGCCTGATACCGGGGCAATATGGGCTGGCCCTTGCAGGGGCCTCTCGACCTTCGCCATATCTTTGATAGATTATTGCGCAAGGCAGCAAAAGGCGAACCATGCGCAGACCCATCGTCGGAATCATCGGAAATTCCTATCTGATCAATGACCAGTATCCGGCCCATGCCGGGGGAGCGATGAATTCCGAAGCCATCGCGCAGGTCTCGGGCTGCCTGCCGCTTCTGGTTCCCTCGGACCCGAGGCTGGTCTCGGTGGCCGAGTTGATGGAGGTCTGCGACGGGTTTCTGTTGACCGGCGGGCGGCCCAATGTCCATCCCGAGGAATATGGCGAGTCCGAAACCCCCGCCCATGGCGAATTCGACCGCGCGCGCGACGCGATCACTCTGCCGCTGGTGCGCGCTCTGGTCGAGCGCGGCCAGCCTTTCCTTGGCGTCTGCCGCGGGTTTCAGGAGGTCAATGTCGCGATGGGCGGCACGCTTCACCCCGAGATCCGCGACCTGCCGGGGCGGATGAATCACCGCATGCCGCCCGATGGCACGCTGGAGGAAAAATTCGCCCTGCGCCATCCGGTCCGGTTTCATGCGGGCGGGGTGTTTCACCGGCTGATGGGGGCGGAAGAGGTGATGACGAACACGTTGCACGGGCAGGGGGTCAACAGCCCTGGCGCGCGCATCATGATCGACGGCCACGCCCCCGATGGCACGCCCGAGGCGCTCTTTGTCGAAGGCGCGCGCGGTTTCACTCTCTCGGTGCAGTGGCACCCGGAATGGCGCGCGGGGCAGGACCCGGTCTCGCGCCCGCTGTTCGAAGCCTTCGGCACGGCCGTCCGCGCATGGGCCAACGGCCGCGCGCCCTGGGCGATGAGTGCGTGAGGTGGCATTTTCGTGATTGAGGCAAGGTATCAAGAACACGCCCATGGGCTGTGCCCGTAATACCTTTTCTGCCAGTGCGCAAAGGCACAGACCACAAGCCTTTGTCAGCACCGTTTTTAGTCTGGCTCAGTATCGCCTGACTCGCATCCCGAGATGCGCGCATGGCGCGTCGCTGCTACTCGGCGGCCTTGGGCAGAAAGCCGCGTTCAATCATATCCTGCGGTGCGACCGGGTATTCGCCCGAAAAACAGGCGTCGCAATATTGCGGGCAGGCATCATTTCGCCCGCCAGATTCGCCGGCCGCGCGGTAGAGGCCATTTAGCGAGATGAAGCGCAGCGAATCCACACCGATATAGTCGCGCATCTCGTCCTCGGTCATTTGCGCGGCCAAAAGCTTCTCGCGCTCGGGCGTGTCCACACCGTAGAAACAGGGCCAGGCCGTGGGGGGCGAGGCGATGCGGAAATGCACCTCTGCTGCGCCCGCCTCGAGGATCATTTCCTTGATCTTCTGGCTGGTCGTGCCGCGCACAACCGAATCATCCACCAGGATGATCCGCTTGCCATTGATCAGCGTGCGGTTGACATTCAGCTTCAATCGCACACCCATCGAGCGGATCTGCTGGCTGGGCTCGATGAAAGTCCGGCCCATATATTGGTTGCGGGTGATGCCAAGCGCGAAGGGAATACCCGATTCCTGAGAAAACCCGATGGCCGCGGGCGTTCCGCTGTCGGGCACCGGGCAGATCAGATCGGCCTCGACCGGGGCTTCGCGGGCCAGTTCGACCCCGATCTGGCGGCGCGTCTCATAGACCGAGCGGCCGCCATAGAAACTGTCGGGGCGGGAGAAATAGACATGCTCAAACAGGCAGAAGCGTGATTTTTCGGAGCTGAAGGGGCGCATGCTCTCGACCCCGTTGCCATTGATCACCACCATCTCGCCCGGATCTATCTCGCGGACGAATTCTGCCCCGATGATGTCGAGCGCGCAGGTCTCGGAGGCCAGCACCCAGCCCGCGCCCAGCCGCCCTAGCACCAGCGGGCGCACGCCCAGCGGGTCGCGCACGCCAATCAGCTTGGTGCGCGTCATTGCCACGATGGAAAACGCCCCCTCGGCGCGGCGCAGCGCGTCCTTCATCCGTTCGGGGATGGTTTTCTGATAGGAGCGCGCCATCAGATGGATCAGGCACTCGCTGTCTGACGTCGACTGGAAAATCGAGCCGCGTTCGATCAATTCGCGGCGGATCGATTCGGCATTGGTGATATTGCCGTTATGCGCCAGAGCCGCGCCGCCCATGGCAAATTCGCCGAAAAAGGGCTGCACGTCGCGGATCTGCGTGGCCCCTTTGGAGCCAGCGGTCGAATAACGCACATGGCCGATACCAATCTCGCCCGGCAGACCCTCGATCACACCCGATTTGGTGAAATTGTCGCGCACAAGCCCGAATCTGTGGGCCGAATGAAAGCCAGATTCGGGATGGTGGGTGATAATCCCGCCCGCTTCCTGCCCGCGATGCTGCAAGGCGTGAAGCCCGAGTGCGACAAAATTCGCCGCATCCGTCAGTCCGATACACCCGAAAACACCGCATTCCTCGCGCAGTTTGTCATCGTCGAACGGGTGGCTGAGCATGGCAGACCCTTGGTAGGTGGTTCTTGCCCGTGCTCTAGCCTATCCGCGCCAGAGTGTCACCACTCGTTTGCGTGTGCAGCACTCAGTTGCAGACAGAAACCAGTTCTTCGTATTTCTGCACCAGCCAGTTCGGGGCATCTTCGGGCACGGCGTCGTTGAGATTGCCTGACAGCTGACCGAACACGCTGGCCGACCGCGAGTCCTCGACAATCGGCACCGATCCGGGCGGAACCGCGCGATCAAAGACCAGCAGCGCAATGGCGACCAGCAGGATCCCGCGCGCCACACCGAACAGGAACCCAAAACCCTGATCGACTCCGCCGATGGCAGAATTGCGCACGAAAGCCGAAAAGAGGGGCGTGAACAGCGAGGCCAGCACCAGTACGATGGCAAAGACGGCGGCAAAGGCGGCGATCACGGTCAATTCGCAACTTTCGCCCAGAAAACTGCCCAGATACGGAATCTCGCGGACCAGCGGTTGCACAGCAGGTGCGAGAATGAAGGCCAGTACGGCCGCGGCGATCCAGCCCAGAATCGCGAGCGCCTCGCGCATGAAGCCGCGCGAATAGGCCAGGATCCCCGAGACGATGATGATCACCGCCACCCCGGCATCGACCAGTGTAAAGCCTTCCATGCCTGTCTCCCTCTGGCGCGCGGTCAGCCTGCGCCGAATACCTGCCCGACCACTTCCGCCAGATCGGGCATCTGTTTCAATGTGAGTCCGGGCAGGGCTGCAGGTTTTGCCAGCCGCGGCGCAATAGCTGCGCAAAAACCAAGTTTTTGCGCCTCTTTCAACCTGTTTTCGGTCTGGCTCACGGGACGGAGCGCGCCCGAGAGGCTGATTTCGCCGAAAACCACCGTGTCAGCGGGCAGCGCCACATCCTCGCGCGCCGACAGAAGCGCGCAGGCCACTGCCAGATCCGCCGCCGGTTCCTGCACCCGCATCCCGCCCGCGACATTGAGAAACACATCCATACCCGCAAAGGGAATCCCGCAACGCGCTTCCAGCACAGCGAGGATGGTCGAGAGCCGCGCGCCATCGAGTCCCACCACGGTGCGGCGCGGCGTGCCCAGCGGCGAGGGGGCGACAAGCGCCTGAATCTCGGTCAGCATGGGCCGCGTGCCCTCGATGCCGGCAAAGACCACTGATCCGGGGGCGGGCGTGCCGCGCTCGGACAGGAACAACGCCGAGGGGTTGGCGACCTCGGCCAGCCCCGCGCCCGTCATCTCGAACACGCCGATCTCGTCGGCGGGCCCGAAGCGGTTCTTGACCGCGCGCAGGATGCGGAACTGATGGCCCCGCTCGCCCTCGAAATAGAGCACGCAATCAACCATATGTTCGACCACGCGCGGCCCGGCGATCTGGCCTTCCTTGGTGACATGGCCAACAAGGATCACCGACACACCGCGCCGCTTGGCGAAACTGACCAGCTCATGCGCGCTGGCCCGCACCTGCGCGACCGATCCGGGAGCGGAGTCGACCGTATCGAGCCACATGGTCTGGATCGAATCGATCACAACCAGATCCGGGCGTTCGGCATCAAGCGTGGCGAGGATGTCGCGCAGATTGGTCTCGGCCCCAAGCTGGACCGGGGCATCTGCCAACCCCAGCCGCGCTGCGCGCAACCGCACCTGCGCGGCGGCTTCTTCACCAGAGATATAGAGCGTTTTCATGCCTTTGCGGGCGTAAGCTGATGTGGCTTGCAACAGCAGTGTCGATTTGCCGATTCCCGGATCTCCGCCCACCAGAATCGCCGAAGCGCCGACCAGCCCGCCGCCCAGCACCCGGTCCAGCTCGCCCAGCCCCGACAGGCGGCGCGGCGGCGGGGCCTCGGCCTCGGAAAGAGACGAGAGCGCGATCGAGCGCCCCCGGCCTGCGCGCGGGCCGGGGCCTGCCGAGAGCGGCGCTTCCTCGATGATGCTGTTCCACCCCCCGCAGGCATCGCAACGTCCCGCCCATTTGCGATGGGTCGCACCGCAGGCAGTGCAGGTGAACTGGGGTTGCGCCTTGGCCATGTCGCCTTATCGCAATGCGCCCCGGCCCGCGCAAGGGTTCAGACGAACCCTTCCTCGCGCGTGATTTCGGTCATCAGCCAGTCGCGAAAGGCCGCAGCCGCCGGGTTGGCGCGGGACAGCGCCGGGGTCATCAGCCAGTAGCCGCCACCATTGGCCCAGTCTGGGCCAAGCGCGACCAACTCGCCGCGCGCAAGCTCCGTGCGAAACAGGAAGGGCGGCAGAAGCGCCACGCCCAGCCCTGCCGAACAGGCCTGCGCCATGGCGGCCAGATGCTCGAACACCATTTCGGGCGGGGGCAGGGCGGCAAGGCCATGGGCGGCGGCCCAGCCCTGCCATTCCTCGGGGCGCGAGGCAATGGCGAGGCGAGGGAGGCGGACGATATCTTCCAACGTCGCGGCCTTGAGTGCAGGCGCGGCGCAGGGCTGCACACGATCCTCGAACAGAAGCGTCGCCTCCGCGCCCGGCCAGTCAGGATAGCCTGCGTGGAGTGCGGCATCAACGCGCGCCGCGCCCATGTCGAAGGCCCCGATCTGGGTGCGGAAATGCAGCGTCACCTCGGGGTGGCGGCGCAGGAAACGGGGAATGCGCGGGATCAGCCAGCGGGTGCCGAAGGTGGGCAGGATGGCCAGCGTCAACTGCCCCGGCGTGTCGCGGCGCTGGATCTCGCGCGCGGCCTCGTGCAGCCCCTCAAGCGCATCGCGCGCGGCTTTGGCATAGACCGCGCCCTCTTGCGTGGGCGTGACCTGACGCGGCCCGCGGTCAAGCAATGTGACCGCTAGCTGGTCTTCCAGCGCGGCAACCTGCCGCGACACGGCCGATTGCGTCAGCGCCAGTTCCTCGGCGGCTTGCGTGAAACTGCCCAGCCGCGCAACGGCCTCGAAAGCCTGCAGCGACTGGGTGGAGGGCAGGTTGCGGCGGGGCAGGGGCATGGTATTCCATTTTGGAATGACAATATTCAGCATTATCCTTTCTTACTGTGATAAAATCAATGTATGACATGCGCAAATCGCATGACAGACCAGAGGAGACCCCATGCCGCTCGACAGACCTGCCCTTAAACCCAAGGACGCGCCCGAGCTTGGCCGCTTCAAATGGGAGGACCCGCTGCTCTTGGAAAGCCTCTTGTCCGAAGACGAGCGGATGCTGCGCGACGCGGCGCATGAGTTTGCGCAATCCACGCTGCAACCGCGCGTGATCAAGGCCTTCCGCGAGGAAGCGAGCGATCCGGGCCTCTTTCCGCTGATGGGGCAGGCGGGGCTTCTGGGCGCAACCCTGCCCGAGCAATATGGCGGGCTTGGCGCGAATTACGTCACCTACGGGCTGATTGCGCGCGAGATCGAGCGGATCGATTCGGGCTATCGTAGCATGATGTCGGTGCAATCCTCGCTGGTGATCTACCCGATCTATGCTTACGGCTCCGAGGCGCAGCGCGAGAAATACCTCCCCGGTCTGTGCTCGGGCGAATTGATCGGCTGTTTCGGGCTGACCGAGGCCGATGCGGGCTCTGACCCGGCGGGCATGAAGACGCGGGCGGAAAAGACAGCTAGCGGCTACCGTATCACCGGCTCGAAGATGTGGATTTCCAACTCGCCCTTCGCCGATGTCTTCGTCATCTGGGCGAAATCCGAGGCGCATGGCGGCAAAATTCGCGGCTTCGTGCTGGAAAAGGGCATGACGGGGCTGTCCGCGCCGAAAATCGAGGGCAAGATCTCGCTTCGCGCCTCGACCACCGGCGAGATCGTGATGGACGGGGTCGAGGTCGGCGAGGAGGCGCTTTTGCCGCATGTCGAGGGGCTGAAAGGCCCGTTCGGGTGTCTGAACCGCGCGCGCTACGGCATTGCCTGGGGCGTGATGGGCGCGGCCGAATTTTGCTGGCACGCGGCGCGGCAATACGGGCTGGACCGCAAGCAGTTCGACAAACCGCTGGCGGGCACGCAGCTTTACCAGAAGAAACTCGCCGACATGCAGACCGAGATCACGCTGGGGCTACAGGCCGCGCTGCAGGTGGGCCGGTTGATGGATGAGGCCGCCGCCGCGCCCGAGATGATCTCGCTGATCAAGCGCAACAATTGCGGCAAGGCGCTCGATATCGCGCGGGTTTCGCGCGATATGCATGGCGGCAACGGGATTTCCGAGGAATATCAGGTGATCCGGCATATGGTGAATCTGGAGACAGTGAACACCTATGAGGGCACACATGATGTTCATGCGCTGATCCTCGGGCGCGCGCAAACGGGCCTGCAGGCGTTTTTCTGACGCGATTCGGGTTTTTCCGCCAACGCCGGGCTTTCGCCCGGCGTTTCTTTTTGAGTATTTTTGGCAAGAAAATGAGATCAGGGTTTTATCCATGACCGACCGCCTGCCTGCCCATCAGGTCGCCTATGTGCGGCTGCGCGACATGGTGCTTTTTGGCGAGTTGGCGCCGGGAGCGGCTGTGACCATCGAGGGGCTGGTGGCGCGGCTGGGCCTGGGCATGACCCCGGTGCGCGAGGCGATACGGCGGCTGATCGCCGAGGGGGCGCTGCAATGGCAGGGCAACCGCCGGGTCGTGGTGCCGCGGCTGGGCGAGCGGGCGCTGGAGGATCTGGGCTTTGCGCGCGCGGCTATCGAGGGGCGGCTGGGGCGACTGGCGCTGGCACGGATGGCACCAGAGGTGATTGCCGAGTTGCGCGGGGTGGATGCTCGGCTCGATGCGGCCATCGCGCGCGGCGATGTGCCGGGCTATCTGCGTGCCAATCACGCGTTTCATTTCACGCTCTATGCGCGGGCCGGTTCCGAGGTTCTGGAAACCTTGGCGGCCTCGCTCTGGCTGCGGTTCGGGCCGTCTTTGCGGGTGGTCTGTCAGGGGCCCGAGGGCGCGCGCGCGCGTGGCGCGGACGGGCAAGGGCTGCACCAGCCCGACCATCACAAGGCGGCGCTTGATGCGCTTGAACGCGGGGATGCCGATGCGCTGGAGGACGCGCTCAGGGGTGATATCAAGCAAGGGGTCGCCAATATCCGCGCGGGGCTTGAGGGGGGGCTGCTGGGAGGGGGGGAATAATTTGATCAAATTATCTTGACGCCCGGCAGCGCAGGAGTATCCTGCGCGCCTCAGAGCGACAGGAGCACGCCCGATGACATTGACCAACATGCCGCCCACGGGCGAATTGCAAGCGCTGGATGCGGCCCATCACATGCACCCGTTCACTGCCAATGGCCAGCTTGCGCAGAAGGGTGCGCGGATCATCACGCGCGCCCAGGGCGTGCGGCTGACCGACAGCGAGGGGGCGGAGCTGATCGACGGCATGGCGGGGCTGTGGTGCGTCAATATCGGCTATGGCCGCCATGAGCTGGCCGAGGCAGCGGCGCGGCAGATGCGCGAATTGCCCTATTACAACACCTTTTTTCAGACCAGCCATGTCCCGGCGATCCAGCTTGCCGCAAAACTGGCCGCGCTGGCACCGGGCGATCTGAACCATGTCTTCTTCGCCGGCTCGGGCTCCGAGGCCAATGACACCAATATCCGCATGGTACGGCAGTATTGGGCGCTGAAGGGCCAGCCCGAGCGGCGGGTGATCATTGCGCGGCGCAATGGTTATCATGGCTCAACCATGGGCGGGGCCTCTTTGGGCGGGATGGCCGCGATGCACGCGCAGGGCGGGCTGCCGATTGCGGATATCGCGCATATCGACCAGCCCTATTGGTGGGGCGAGGGGGGCGATATGAGCCCCGAGGAGTTCGGGCGCGCACGGGCGCGCGCGCTGGAAGAGCAGATCCTGGCGCTTGGCCCCGAGCGGGTCGCGGCCTTCATTGCCGAGCCGGTGCAGGGCGCGGGCGGCGTGATCATCCCGCCCGAGAGCTACTGGCCTGAGATTCAGCGGATCGTGGCGAAATACGGCATCCTGCTGATTGCCGACGAGGTGATCACCGGTTTCGGTCGGCTGGGGGAGTGGTTCGGCTGCCAGAGCTACGGCATCCGGCCCCATATCATGACCATCGCCAAGGGGTTGTCCTCGGGCTATCAGCCCATTGGTGGCTCGATTGTCTGCGACGAAGTGGCAAACACCCTCGCGCAGGATGAATTCAACCACGGTTATACCTATTCCGGCCATCCGGTCGCGGCGGCGGTGGCGCTGGAGAATCTGCGCATTCTGCAAGAGGAGCACATCATCGAGCGGGTGCGCGAAGAGACCGCGCCCTATCTGGCGCAGGCCTGGGGGTCACTCGCCGATCATCCGCTTGTGGGCGAAGCGGTTTCGCGCGGGCTGATGGCGAGCCTTGCGCTCACCCCCGACAAGGCGCGCCGTGCGGCATTCGCGACCGAGCCGGGGAATGTGGGCTATATCTGCCGCGAGTTTTCCTTTGGCAACAATCTGGTGATGCGCCATGTCGGCGACCGGATGATCATCGCGCCGCCGCTGGTGATCACGCCCGCCGATATCGACGAGTTGATCGCGCGGGCGCGCAAGACGCTGGATCAGACCTATGCCCACCTGCAGGCCGAAGGGATGCTGAAAGCGGCGGCCTGACGCTCATTCGCGCGGGCGCAGCGGCCCTTCCAGCAGGCTGACAAGGGCCATGCCCACGCGCAGCGCGGGTTTGCGCGGCAGCCACAGGCGCGGTGGGGGACGGCGGGTCAGGCGCGGGGGCGCGCTCTCATCGCCCATCAGGGCGCGGGCGGCGCGGCGGCCCCCTTCGGATGCGGCGGCCACCCCGTTGCCATGCCAGCCGAGGGCTAGCCACAGCCCTCCGGCCCCCGGCACCGGACCGATATAGGGCGCGCGGCTGGCGGTCAGGCAGACGAGGCCGTTCCAGGCATACTCGGTCTCGGCGGCGCGGAAGGCAGGGAAGATCATCTCGAACGCAGCGCGGGCGCGGCGTGCGAATTGCGCGACTTGGGCAGGGCGGAAGGACACCCCGCCGCGTGCGCCGAACAGGAAGCGATTGTCAGGGAGCAGGCGGAAATAATGCAGCAGGCGGCGCGTATCATAGGCCATCAGATGCCGCGTCCAGCCCTGCGCGTCGCGTTCGGCCCCGGTGAGGGGGCGCGTGATCATGATGTTGGAGATCACCGGCAAAATCCGCCGCGCAAGCCAGCGCGGCAGCCGCTCGTCGCTATAGCCATTGGTCGCGATCAGCACGCGGCGCGCGTGCAGGCTGCCGCTTGCTGTGCGCAACACCCAGCCCTCCGTCACCGGCTCGGCACGTATCACCCGGCTGTCGCCTTGGATCACCACGCCCGCCGCCTGCGCCGCGCGCGCAAGGCCCGTGACATAGGCAAGCGGGTGCAGCCCGAACCCGGCCTCGGTCAGCGCGCCGCCATGATAGACGGCCGTATTGAGCCCTTCGGCGCGCAACCGGGCCGGGTCCAGCAGCCTGCCGCCCTCGCGCTGCATCCGCGCCCAGTCGCGCGCGCTTGCCGCGAGGCGCAATTCGCCGGGCTCGGATACCTGCGCGTCGATACGGTAGCGCGCGAGATTGTCCGCGACACGCGCGATGGCGTCCTGCTCGAAGCGCGCCCATTCCGCAGCGAGATCCGCGCCATGCGCACGGGCGATGTCGGGTCCGTCCATCATCGCCCCGCCCAGACAGCAGAACCCGCCATTGCGCCCCGAAGCCCCCCAGCCGGGCTGCGCGGCCTCCAAGACGACGACGCGCGCGCCATACCGCTCGACCAGTTCGAGCGCGGCATTGAGCCCGGCATAGCCCGCGCCGATGATCGCCACATCCGCCTTTACCCGCCCTGCAAGGGGCGGGTGCGCGGGCAGGGACGGGCAGGTGGCGCGCCAGTAGCTCTCGGGCCAGCGCCGCGCCTCATAGGCTTGGGGTTCGTAGAACATCTGCGCCTCGCATCGGAACATGGCGCAGGATAGAGTTTTCGGCAGCAGAGGAAAGTAACATGGCATTCGAACCCCCCGGCGACG
The DNA here is from genome assembly GCA_007116575.1 of Paracoccaceae bacterium. GTDB lineage: Bacteria > Pseudomonadota > Alphaproteobacteria > Rhodobacterales > Rhodobacteraceae > Roseinatronobacter. The sequence continues at coordinate 5,083 of SKIF01000076.1, read as the reverse complement.
CGGTCGATACGGCTTTCACGCGGGCCGACCCGCGCGGGCTCTCGTTTGAAAATACCTTTGGCGGCGTGCCCTCCTTCCTGCGCCGCCGCTTCACAAAGGATCTGGGCGGGGTCGATCTGGCGATCACCGGGGTCTGTTTCGATCAGGCCACCTCGCACCGCCCCGGCGCGCGTTTCGGGCCACGCGCGATGCGCTCGGCCAGCACGCTCCAGCCCTGTTACCCGCCCTATGGCTGGGGCTTCGACCCGCTCAGCACCTGCCACATCATCGATTATGGCGATCTGGCCTATGACCCAGGCCATCTGGCGCGCTTCCCCGAGGTGCTTCAGGCCCATATTGCCACGATTCTCGATGCAGGCGCAGGCGCGCTGACACTGGGGGGTGATCATTTTATCACCCTGCCGATCCTGCGCGCTTATGCGGCACGTTTCGGCCCGCTGGCGGTGATCCAGTTCGATGCCCATTCCGACCTCTGGCCCGAGGATGACCCCGCGCGCATGGATCACGGCACGATGATGTATCGCGCGGTGCAGGAAGGGCTGATCGACCCTGCACATTCGGTGCAGGTCGGCATCCGCACGGAATGCCCCGATTATTTCGGCATCCATGTCATCGACGCATTCGACGCACATGAGATCGGCCCCAAGGCTGTGGCCGCGCGCATCCGCGAGATCGTGGGCGACTGCCCCTGTTATCTGAGCTTCGATATCGACGCGCTCGACCCGGGCTTTGCGCCGGGCACCGGCACTCCGGTCTGGAACGGCTTGACGCCCAATCAGGTCGCGGTCATCTTGCGGGCTCTGGCCGGGATCCGGCTGCAAGGGGCCGATGTGGTCGAGGTCTGCCCGGCCCTCGACCCCACAGAGGCCACGGCCATCATGGGGGCGCATGTGGGCATGGAGCTGATCGCATTGTATACTTGGGCCTTGCGCGAAGGGCGGGCATGATCCGGTTTGTGATTGTCGTTGCTGGGCTTGCGGCGGTCCTGCTGCTGGCCTGGATCCGCTTCGCGCCCTCGGACCCGGCGCGCTGGCACGAGGACCCGCGCCTTGTGACACGTCCCAATACGCCCAATTTTCACCTTATCCGCATGGTCGGCGGCGATGCCATGCCGCAGGTCTTCCAGATATCGCCCGAAGCCCTGGCCGCCCGCGTCGATGAGGTCGCCCGCGCCGATGGCGCAACCCTGATCGCCGGGTCGGTCAGGGGCCTGCATATGACCTATCTGAGCCGCACGCGGATCATGGGCTACCCCGATTACACCTCGGTCCTGATCGAACCCGCAGGCGAGGGGGCGATGCTGCTGGCCTTCGCGCGGTCGCGTTTCGGCCATTCCGATATGGGCGTGAACCGCGCGCGGCTGGAACGCTGGCTCAAGGCGCTGGAGCGCCCCGAACTCACCGAGTAAGGCTGCAGCACCCGCTCAGGAGCGGGGCCGAAGGCGACAGCATCACCCCGATGGCCAGCCCATAGGCGCGATCGCTCATCCCGTCATTGCACTCCGCCGGATAGATGAACCCGGTCGCAGGTCCGCCCAGCCCGTTGAACAGCACCATGCGCCGCAGATCCTCCGCAATGCCCGTATCCTGCGCGATCCAGATCTCCAGCCCGTCGCGGCTGGCCTCGGGGGTGCGATAGGCCCAGGCGCCGCCAGTATTCTCCAGCGACCAGAACGGCTCGGTGCCAAAGCAGCGCAGCCCCACGGGCAGGTTGTAATGGTCGATATGCACCCCGCTGCGCGCCATGAAGTGCAGAGACGCCCAGCCCGATTGCTCGCCCGTATTCACCTGCCCCCAAGTTCCGGCGGCATTGCGCGCGACCACCTCGACGCCGCGCGCATCCGGCGCCAGCGTACCGATGATCGGGGCAGAGGTCGTGGGCTCCGCGCGGATATTGAGCACGTCATTGGCGGCCACACCCTGCACGTCATAAAGCGCCGGCAGGGGCTGTGCGGCAAGCCCAGGGGAAAGCAGTCCGGCCAGAATGAAAACCGTGATCCTCAAGATGCGCATATGTCCCTCCCGCTTGACGACCGCACACCAGACTAACCCTGGCTTCATGACAGACGAAAGGCTTTCGCACCCCTCACGCCCGCGTCTGCCCCAGCGGCAATTCGGTCGTGTTCTTGATCTCCTCCATCGAGAGCAGTGCCGTGACGTTGTAGATGCTGACTTCCGAGATCAGCGCCTGATAGAAGCGGTCATAGGCGCGCGCATTGGCGACCCGCACTTTCAGGATATAGTCGATATCGCCCGCCAGCCGATGCGCCTCGAGCACCTCGGGCCGCGCCCGCACGGCCTCGAGAAACCGCGCCTGCCAGTCGGCCTCATGCGCCGAGGTGCGCACCAGCACGAAGAAACACGCCTCCAGCCCCAGCGCCTCGGGGTCCAGCAGCACCGTGTCGCGCAGGATCACGCCTGCCTTGCGCAGCTTGCGGATCCGGTTCCAGACCGGGGTCTTGCTCGACCCCACCTCGCGCGCGATATCATCGAGCGAGCGGCTCGCATCGCGCTGCAGCGTTGCCAGAATGCGCCTGTCCAGATCGTCGAGTGTCTCAGCCATGCCGCCTCCTGTTCGCTTAATGGAATAATGTTCCAGTCATGGCAAGGAAAAACAGTGAATGAAGAACAAAATTCACGAATGGGCCAGAAAGCTCTCCTTTACGACCAAAACCCGCCTTGCACTTGACCTGTGTCAAGGCATAGAGACAGGGATAGGCGCAAACCGGGTGGCATTGCGACAGACCAGCATCCTGCCCGGATCAAAGGCGAAAGCACAAGCGATGACCGAACAGATGACCACCATGCCCAAGGCCACCCCCACGCTGCCGGATGCGCAGACCGTAACCTCGGTGACGCATTACACCGACCGGCTGTTTGCCTTCCGCTGCACGCGCCCGCAGAGCCTGCGCTTCCGCTCGGGCGAATTCGTGATGATCGGGCTGATGGGCGAGACCGGCAAGCCGCTCCTGCGCGCCTATTCCATCGCCTCGCCCTCCTGGGACGAAGAACTGGAATTCTACTCGATCAAGGTGCCCGATGGCCCGCTGACCTCGCGCCTTCAGCATATCCAGCCGGGCGATCAGATCATCCTGCGCCCCAAGCCCGTGGGCACGCTGGTGATCGACGCGCTTCTGCCCGGCAAACGGCTGTGGATGCTTGCCACCGGCACCGGCATCGCGCCTTTCGCCTCGCTGCTGCGCGACCCCGAGACATGGGAGAAATTCGAGCAGGTGGTCGTCATGCATACCTGCCGCGATGTGGCGGAACTGACCTATGGGCGCGAGTTGATCACGGCTCTGCCCGAGGACCCTCTGATCGGTGAACTGGTCGAGGGCAAGCTGCTCTACTACCCGACCACGACCCGCGAAGAGAGCCCCCGGATGGGCCGCATCACCGACAACCTGACCTCCGGCAAGGTCTTCGCCGATCTCGGCATCTCGCCACTCGAGACCGGGACCGACCGCGCCATGGTCTGCGGCTCGCTCGCGTTCAATCTCGACGTGAAGGAAATCCTCGAGGCAGCGGGTCTGCGTGAGGGGGCCAATTCGGACCCGGCGGAATATGTGGTGGAAAAAGCCTTCGTCGGGTAGCGCCCGGAGGTTTACATTTTCTTGCGATAAATACTCACAAGACCCACATCTCGGGCCAGTGCGCGCTTCGGGCAGCAGGACGGCCGCGCTTGCGCGGCCATATTGTGGCCTGTCGGGCCGGGGGGCGCGGCGAAGTCGCACCCCCGGCCCGACAGGGCGCCCCCCTCATTTCACGAAAATTTCGCGCGGGGTTTCGCACAGCAACTCGGGGCCATGTTCGGTGATCAGCACCGGCTCGGTGATCTCCAGCCCGCCATCCTCCAGCCAGAGCGCGGGCATGAAATGGATCACCATGCCGGGTTTCAACTCTGTCATGTCGCCCCGGCGCAGCGACAGCGTGCGCTCGCCCCAGTCGGGCGGGTAGCTCAGCCCGATCGAATAGCCGCAGCGATTGTCCTTCTCGAACCCCTTGCGGTTGAGCGTGGCGTTGAAGGCATTGGCGACATCCTCGGCCCGCGCGCCGGGATAGCACTGCGCCAGCCCCGACTCGGTCGCCTCCAGCACGGCTTCCTCGGCATGGCGGTAGAGGTCGGGCACGCGGCCCAGAAACAGTGTGCGCGATTGCGGGCAGTGGTAACGCCGATGCACGCCCGCGATCTCGAAAAACGTCGATTCGCCGCGTTTCATGGGCCGGTCATCCCAGGTCAGATGCGCGGCTGTCGCGTCCAACCCCGAGGGGGCCATCGGCACGATGGCGGGGTAGTCGCCCCAATGCCCATCGGCCCCTTCGATGCCCGCGCGGCTGATCTCGGCCACCAGCCGGTGCTTGGGCAGGCCGGGTTCGGCCGCCTCGAGAATGATCTGATGCATCCGCTCGACGATCCGCGCCGCGCGGCGGATATAAAGCAACTCGGACTCGGATTTGACCAGCCGCTGCCAGTTGACCAGCCCCGTGGCATCGACAAAGCGCGCCTCATGCAGGTGGTTGACCAGCGTGTCATGCGCCGCGGCCGAGTAATAGTAATTATCCATTTCGACGCCGATCCAGCCGGTGTTCCAGCCCCGGTCGATGATCAGCGAGGCCAGCGCCTCCATCGTGTGTTTCTGCGGATTCTGCACATAGGTGTCGTCATAGGGCGCGATGGAGTCTTCCCCTTGCATGAAGACGGTCCGCGCCGCCCCGGCCGCGTCAATCCCGCGCCCCCACCAGACCGGATCGCCCTCCATGGGCAAGAGGACGGCCTGATGCACATAAAAGGACCAGCCGTCATAGCCCGAGATCCAGTTCATGTTGGACGGGTCCGAGATCACCATAAGCTCGATGCCGCGCTTTTCCATCTCCTCGCGGGTACGGTTGATGCGCGCCTCGTACTCGGCATCGGTGAAATTGGGGTTGGTCGTGGTCATGGCCCTCTCCGATCCTCCAGGGCAGGGGCGCGCGCACGCAGCGCGCTTCCCTGAACTACTCTTGTTCAGCTTGGCGCAACCAGTTCTGCCACTGTCTCGCGCAAGGCTGCAGGTGGCGATGGTCCGTTTCACGCACGCATCTTT
>SKIF01000115.1 GCA_007116575.1 Paracoccaceae bacterium | reverse complement strand
CCCAGATGCAGCCCAACCGCGCCCAACACCCCGCCGGGCAGAACCTCGTCGCGCCGCCATTCCAGATCCGCACTCAGCCGCTCCATCTGGCGCGCACGTGGCCCGGCCGCCATGCCGGGCACTGGCGGTGGCAGGGCCGCAGTCAGCGGCTTGCGGCGCTGCAGGGCGTGGGCCTCGAAGCGGTAGCGCGCGACCCCGCCCAGCCCCGGCACCTCGAAGCGTCGTTCGAGCACAGCCTGCCCGATCCGGCCAGGCAAGGTCGCATTGTCATCGATCGCGCGCACCGATCTGAAGCGCAGAAGCTGCGCCCGAAAGCGCGAGTCGCGGCGGATGCGTTCAAGCGTTATGTCATCGGTCATCTGCGAGCCGCCGCGGTCATAGTCTCCCGGCACCCAGAGGTCGCTGGCCTCGGTCACGTTGAAGCTTAGTCGAAACCCATGCGCCAGCCTGAACGCGCCGCTGGCATGACCCAGCAGGCGGGTCTGCCCGGGGCGGAGCGTGTCACGCGCGACCACAGCGCCAAGCTCCAGCATTCCGCTGGCGAAGGCCTGCCGATAGCGCATGTCCAGCGCGACCGACCCGTCGGCGACGACATTCGGCGTCAGGGTCAGGTCGCGGTCCGCCGCGAGCACGATGAAATAAGGCGCACGCAGCCCCAGACCGCGCCCGCTCTTGAGGTTGAATTCGGGGGGCAGAAAGCCGGTGGCGCGATCAAGACGCGGATCGGGCACGCGCAGGCGCGGGATATAGCCCAATGGCACGCCGAACATGCGAAACTGGGCATTCTCGAAATAGACCTGCATCTCCTCGTCGTCATGCACCACGCGGCTCGCGCGGATTTCCCAGAGCGGCGTGCGGCGGTTGGCGCAAACCTCGCAGGCAGAAGCCACAACATTGCTCATCTCGGTAAAGCGGGTGTCGAGCCGTTCAACCTGCCCTGCTGCGATCTGCAGCTGTTCCTGCAGCACAACACGCGCAGACCGGATCAGCCCGCGCTCGAGATCGTCGGACAGATCGGCCTGATCGGCAAGAATCAGCACTTGGCTGCCCTCGCGCAGCACCATCGGTCCCTCGATCCGGACACGACCGCTTTCGCGGTCATAGAGGATACGCTCCGCACTCAGCCGGGTCGTGCCGAACAGCGCCTCGACATTGCCCTCGGCGACCAGACGCGCCGGACCATCGATATAGAGGCTGTCGGCAACCAGCGTGGCAAATTGTGGCCCCCCACCCTGCGCCATGGCCGCTCGGGGCAGCGCGAACGACACGGCAGCGAGCAACAGGCCGAGCATGGCCGCAGCGACATGCGCGCTTGGCCTGCCATGCTTTGCCGCGCGCCGCAGCCGCATCAGCTTTCCTCCAGATTCAACATCACACCCACGGCCAGCAAGAATGTCGCCACTGGCAGCCCCCAAGCCGCCAGCACCACAGGAATCTGTCCTGTCTCGCCCAGCACCTGCGCAAAGTTACGCAGAAAGAACAGGGCGAATCCAGCCAGAATCGTGCCCAGGGCGCGAATCCCTGCGCCCCCTGCACGCATATGGTGAATGCTCAGCGCGAAAGCCAGCAGCACCATGCCCGTCAACAGCACCGGCAGGGCCAGTTCCATATGCAGCCGCATCCGAGGCTCAAGCGCGGCAAAGCCTGCGCGCTCCAGTTTGGCGATGAAACCGGGAAGCTGAAACAGCGGAATGGCGCGGATCTCGGCGAAGCTGTCGCGAATCTGTTCGGGGGTCAGATCGGTGGGCAACACGAAATCGGGCGAGAAGCGCGCGGCCTGTTCGGGGTTGATCTGCGAAAGTTCCCAGCGCTTGACATCGCTGAGGCGCCAGTGTTCGGGGTGCAGCTCCGCACGCGCGGCATGCAGGCGGATCGAGACACCTTCAGTCGGGTGGAACACCAGAAAGGTCGTATCATACAGGATCGTGCCGGTCTCTTCGGCCTGGACGGCATGAATCACGGTCTGGCCCAGCGCATCAGCCTGACGCAGCCACAGCCCCTGCGCACTGAGCGCGACGGCGCTGACAGGATTGCCGCGAATCTCTGCCTGCAGCCGGTCATACTCGCGCGAGGTCGAGGCCACCAGCGGGTTCATCACGACCACGAATGCCATACCGGCCACCAGCACCGACAGTCCCGGCACGACCATAAGCCGCGGCACCGATCGTCCCGAGGCCCGGATCACCACCATTTCAGAGGCACGCGACACCGAAAGCCCCAGCCACATCGCCGACAAAAGCAACACCAGCGGCGCGATCTCGTAGAAGGCTTCGGGCACGTTCAACGCCGCCAGTTGCAGGATCTGGCCGAACCCCACATCTCTCTCGGCCAGACGGCGCATCTGCTCGACCATATCGAGCAAAAGGATCATGGACAAAAAGACCCCCGACACCATCAGGAAGCTCTGCAACAGCCGCCGCGTGAGATATCGCTCGAGGATCATGCGCCCACCCTGTGCAGCAGCGCGCGCCCGTATCCGCTGGCCCAAAGCAGCATCGCGCCCGCTGTCAGCCCCCCCAGCACGACCGGCACGAAGGCCATCCCCGCCAGCGCCGCGTCACGCAGTGCCATGCCGGCAGTGGCATTGCTGACAAACTGGATCACCGCCAGAGCCACGATCGCGCCCAGCACCTGCCGCCACGGCCCCATGCGGCTGAACTGCCCCAGAAAAATCGCCGTGAAACCGATCAGCGAGGTCAGCACGGCCAGCAGCGGCTGGGCGTGGCGTGTCATCAGCTCGAACCGCGCCTCGGCCAGCGAGATGCGCATCCCGGCGAGCATCTCGGGCTCGGCCGCCGTCAGCACACGCGTGGGCAGTTCGCGCACATCCGTGCGCCGCCCTGCCGGGCCGACCAACCCGCCGACATCATAGGTCAGATCGTCAAAGACAATGGTCGTCAGCCGCCGGTCATCGCCGGTGTAAACCAGCGCGACTCCGTCGAGCATCACCAGCACCGGGCCCTGCGGCCCCGGAGCCAGCAGCGCTGAGGCGGCATTGTATTCAACCCGTGTCCCCTGCTGCCGCGCATCCGACAGGAACACGTCCACGAGCCGCCCCTCGGGTGTGATCTCTCGTACGAAGACGACGATATCGTCGGCGGGCTCGAGGAACTCGCCCGCACGCAGCAGCCGCGCAGTGACGTTCTCGGCGATCTCGACCTGCCGTTCATTGAGCTGCGCGCGCGAAAGCGGCATCAGAACATGCATCAGCGCCGACAGCATCAGCGCAACGATCAGCCCGAACAACACCACCGGGCGCAACAGCCGCGCGGGCGAGAGGCCCACGCCCTGCATGACCACCATCTCGTTGTCGCGCGACAGCCGGATCGCGACATAGACCGCCGCCGCGAAGGCCGAGAGTGGCAGCACGATGCGGATGACATTGGGCAACGTCAGCGCCGAGAGTTCCAGAAACACCCAGAAACTCTGCCCGTCGCCGACAATCGCATCGAATAACCGCGCAGCGCGGTTTACCCAGTAGACCGAGACCAGCACCAGCGAGAAGAAGGCAAAGACCGTCAGAAGCTGAAACAGCAGATATCGGTCGAACTGGCGCACCCTTGGCCCCCTTTGCCCCTGTCTGCGCAAGATATGGGGCAGCGGGCCAGATGAAAAGTGATTCTGGTCTTGTGGCGGGGCAGCAGCTCGCGCAGTCTGCCCGGACGCCGCGCAAGCGGGGAGAGGAGGACCCCATGCAATTTGATCTGAGCCATCTGCCGGATGGCTTCCGCGAGGACCCGTTCCCGGTCTATGCCGAGCTTCTGGCGCGCGCGCCCGTGCTGCGCCAGCCCGATGGCTCGGTGCTGATCTGCCGCCATGCCGATCTCGACCGCATCTATCGCGACACGAACCTGTTTTCATCCGACAAGACGCGCGTCTTCGCCCCGGTCTTCGGTCGCGAAAGCCCGCTTTACGCACATCACACCACCTCGCTCGTGTTTAACGACCCTCCGCTGCATACGCGGGTGCGCAAGATCATGACTTCGGCGCTGACCCCGCGTGCGATTGCGAGGATGGAGCCGGGGCTGGTCGCGGCGGTCGATGCGCTGCTCGATGACATGGCGGGGCGCCAACAGGTCGATCTGATCGAGGATTTCGCAGCCGCCATCCCGGTCCAGATCATCGGCAACCTGCTGGATGTGCCGATCGGGGAACGCGGGCCGCTGCGCGACTGGTCGCTGGCGATCCTGGGCGCGCTGGAACCGGCGCTTTCACAACCCGAACTGGATCGCGGCAACCGCGCGGTCGAGGAGTTTCTCGACTATCTGCGCGACCTGGTCGCGCGCAGACGCGCCGCACCGGGCGACCCGGAAACCGATGTGCTGACCCGGCTGATCAACGGCACCCCCGAAGGCGAGCAGCTTTCCGAGGCCGAGTTGCTGCATAACTGCATTTTCATCCTCAATGCCGGGCACGAGACCACGACCAACCTCATCGGCAACACGCTGGCACTGCTCGATGACCACCCCGAGGCGCGCGTGCAATTGCTGGAAGACCCCGGGAAAATGGCCGGGGCCATCGAGGAAAGCCTGCGCTATCTCTCGCCCAACCAGTTCGGCAATCGCGAGACGGGCGCGGCGGTCGAGATCGGCGGGGTGGAGATTGCAGCGGGGACCAATCTGCACCTGTGCATCGGCGCAGCCAATCGCGACCCCGAGGTGTTTGCCGACCCCGACCGCTTCGACATCACCCGCAAGCCCAACCGCCACCTCGCCTTTGCCGGAGGGCCACATGTCTGCGTGGGCCTCAGCCTCGCGCGGCTGGAAGGGCGGGTTGCGGTCGGTCGCCTGCTGGCGCGCCACCCGCGCTACGCGCTGGAGCCGGGCCGCAAGCCGGGCGGGCGCATCCGGTTCCGCGGCTATGCCGCACTGCCTGCGCGGCTGTAAGGGGGGGTGGTCTGCGCGTGACAGTCGGTTTCGCCGCGTGTGGTCAAGGGCGGCTATGCGGGACCTTGCGGTCGTTCGCTGAAGTTGTAGCAAGAGGTGGGCGAGCCGTTGATTAGCGCTGCATCTGTAGTTCAGGAAAAAGGGTTGGGAACAAGACGCAAAATGGCGGCGCGCACATTATCATTACGTGCAATCACTCTCCGGGCTTGTTCGCAGTAACCGTTTTGTGTTAGGCCCAAAGAATCCCTAATAAATTTAGGCGCTTGAGTTCCCTTTATTCTGACAAGCCGAACCAATTCCTCCCAATTATTCGTGGCTTTGGCCTGCGTCATTTCATGCAAAAGATCATCCTCTAGAGATTTGAAAGCGGATATATTAATTTGGAAAGCTCCATTGCTTTCTTTCAGATTTGCTAGTTTGGGGGGATTGCCGAGAAGATGTGCCCTTAAAGCACGTTCTGCATAGTTTTGAGCGTCTTCTTTCAGTCTGTCGTCACTAACTTTTCCGCTCGCTTGGTGCAAGACTTGGGCAACGTCAGCAGCTTTTCCTTGAACAGCGGCTACAGCTTCTACAACAGAAGGGTGGAAATAAAGCGACTCGACGGCATACACACCAAGCCGTGCTACTGTGGTGCTCTTGAGTGCTTTCGCATCTTCGCGATTGTCCGCGTCAACAAGACCCCGCGCTTCCATGCTGTTCAATGCGCCAACGCTATTTAATGCCTCAACTGACCGTTGAACTTCGTTGCAAGACCCTCTTGGCTTGATTGTTGTTTCCGGAAAAAGAATTTGATACAGTGGTTTATCAAGGCTTCCTTCATCTTTTCCTTCCACAAAAAGAACTTTATTTCTAGCGCCATAGATTGCATCTACAATGTCATCTGGAAGATCAGATGTACTTTCGAGAAAGTCGAATTTCCAACCAATTCCGTCGTATTCGTATAGAACAAGCAGTTTTGCGTCAGCGAAGTCTTTTAACAGAGCGACATCATGGGTCGCAATGATCCATATTAAGTCCCGCCTCCGTCGAAATAATTCGCGCAGTAATGGGCTAGATACAGACCGATGCATGTGTTTTTCTGGCTCATCGACGGTTATTGTCTGACCACTTTCAGCAAGGATCGCAGTAGCTATCAAGATCAATGCCGCGCGTTCACCGTCTGACATCTGGTTAATGCCGTAATTTTTTGCAATCGATCCCTTCGTCACAAGGTAGTTTGCGTTGCGATCAACACTCAGAACCAAGCTCAGTCCGATAGATTCAAACACCTGATTGATCTGAACAATTGGATCGAGTTCTTTTGCCTCCGCGGCTCTGTCACTATTTAGATTGCGGTGCGCTTCAACTTCTTCGCGTATACAATGATTCCCGAAGTCGTTTAGCCTAGCAAGAAGCGCATTCAACCACGATTGATTATTATGATAGCCACGTTTTGTCCGCGCTTCTCGGCCACGGACGATGTTCCATCCATTTTGCCCATAATTTTGTGTTTCACTCGGCGAAAGATTGACCTTGGAGTCAGTGAACGCAACCTCTCTATTTCCAGACAAAACAGGCTGGGGGGTCGTTGCGCGCTTTGCCCAGTCCAAAATTAGGCTCGACTTACCGCTTCCATTCGTGCCTACGATGCACAGGACTTGTCCCTCACTTAGGTCAATCGCCTGTGAATTGCTGTTGAAATCAGAAATTGAAACTTGCATCGCTATCCGTATCCTGTGCCTATGTTTAATGTAGTTAGCATAATCAGTGAGCGGCTGTCGAAGGCAGATGTGTTTCGCGGTGCGATTCGATGCTTAAGTGCCGACCGTCCGTAAAGGGCTCCAAGCGGACAAGCCCGCACGTCCTGCTTTGGGTGACTGAAGCGCGGTCCTTGACACGCCCCCCCCTGAACGCCCTGCCCTGCCAGATTGCGCGGTGAGCCCTGCTGGCTCCTGTTTATTGAATCGATGAAAGACTAGGCAGTCCGCTACATTTTAAGGCATATCGACCGGCTTGTGAT
>SKIF01000067.1 GCA_007116575.1 Paracoccaceae bacterium | reverse complement strand
TATGGACTATGTACCCGTCGGAACTGTGCAGCACCACCTCGCCCTGCATGGTCAACAGATCTGCATCCTGATCAAGCAGCCCGGTATTGCCCTGAAAATCCACGTGACGTGCAGAGGGAAATTCCAGCCTGCCTATCGGCTGGTCGAGCTCCATGCGCAGCGGGGCCATCTCCTCGACATCGCTTAAAGCGCGCACCGAGACGGCCTCGACCGTGATGGCCGTATTCTCGCGCGTGACACCGGCCATGCGCGCGGTGCTGATGCGCGGGTCGCGGGTCAGTTCGTCAATGTCGAGGTCCGACTGGCGGATGGCAAGCTCGGGGTCAATGCTGCGCGAGAGCAGGAAAATCGTCGAGAGCAGGACCAATGCGCCCAGCAACAGCGCCGTGCGCAGTATCCGCAACAGTCTGAGGCTTGGGCCGCGGGATATCCGGGGCGGGGCCATCGGCGGCTCAATGCGCGAAAAGGTCAGTGTCAGGCCAGCCCATCAGGTCGAGCTCTGCCCGCGTGGGCAGGAAATCGAAACAGCGCTGCGCCAGATCTGTGCGCGCTTCGCGGGCCAGCATGGCATCGAGCGCCTCGCGCAGCCGGTGCAGATACAGCACATCCGAGGCCGCATAGTCCTGCTGCGCCGGGCTCAGCACCCGGGCGCCCCAGTCCGAGCTTTGTTGCTGTTTCGAGATATCGACGCCCAGCAATTCGGCCAAGAGGTATTTCAGCCCGTGCCGGTCGGTATAGGTGCGGACCAGTTTCGAGGCGATCTTGGTGCAATAGACCGGCGCGGTCGTGACCCCGAACGCGTGCCGCAGAAGCGCGATGTCGAAACGGCCGAAATGGAACAGCTTGAGCACGTGGCGGTCGCCCAGCAGCCGCACCAGATTGGGTGCGGGCGCGATCTCGCGGGCGATCTGGACCAGATGCGCATCGCCGTCACCGCCCGAGAGTTGCACCACGCAGAGCCGGTCGCGATGCGGGTTCAGCCCCATTGACTCACAATCGATGGCCACCACCGGGCCGAGATCCAGACCATCGGGAAGGTCATCGGCGTGCAGATGCAGGGTCATGCGGTGGGCCTCGATGCAGCGACAGGTTGCAACGGGGCTAGAAGGGTTTGAGCTGAAAATCAAGCGGCTTGGTCGGCACAGGGTGACGTTTGGTCAGCTTTCAGGGCAACGGCTCTGTGCTTTGCACGGCGGCGGCCTTGCGGTACTCTGGTCCCATGAAGAGATCCCCATGACACAGCGCCGCCTGAGATACAGCGCCGCGGAAACGCGGCTGGATACCGCGATTCATGTCACCGGGCTGGGGCTTGCCCTGCTCGCGGTGCCGCTCTTGATCGGGGCCGCGCTGATGCGCAGCATCGAGAGCGGCTCGGGCAGTTTCGTGCTGGCGGTGCTGGTTTACGGACTGACATTCCTGGCCATGATCGGTGCCTCGGCGCTGTTCAATACCGGCATCAATCCGGCGCTGAACTGGCTGTTTCAGCGCATCGACCATGCGGCCATCTACCTCAAGATCGCGGGCACCTATACGCCTTTCACGCTGATTACGGGCCACGGGCTGTGGCTTTTGGCTGGGCTGTGGGGGGCAGCGGCGCTGGGGGTGGTGCTGAAGCTGGTCTCGCCGGTGCGCTTTCGTGCACTCGCGCTGACGCTCTATCTGGCTATGGGCTGGGCGGGGGTCGTGATCCTGCCGGGGCTCGCGCAGGTGCTGCCGCTCTCGGTGCTGGTGCTGATGGTCGCGGGCGGGGTGGTCTATACGCTGGGCGTGGTGTTCTATCTCTGGACGCGGCTGCCCTATCACTTCGCCATCTGGCACATTTTCGTGCTGGTGGCGTCATTCCTGTTCTATGCGGCGGTGCTGCTGCTGTTGCTGGTCGTCTGAGGGCCATTCCCCGCGCGCCTGCAACACCTCGCGCAGTGCAGTTGGACGGTCGGTCATCAGCCCGTCCACGCCCAGATCAAGCAGCCGGGTCATCTCGTGCGCATCATCCACGGTCCAGACCTGAACTGCCACGCCAGCCGCATGGGCGGCGTTCACGAAGCGGCGGTTGACCACGGTGATCCCGCTCCATGAAACCGGCACCTGGACGACGCCGAATTCTTCAAGCGCGAATGGCAGATGCCAGCCCCGCGCCCAGAGCTTCGCCACCTGCACATGCGCAGGCGACCATAACAGCCCCGGCCCGAGCGCTGCGCGCGCCGCGCGCGTGCGTGACGGGTCGAAAGAACCGATGCAGATCCGCTCCAGCACCCCCAGCCGCGTAATCAGATCGCAGAGCGGGGCGACCACCTCGCCCGACTTGGCCTCGATATTGACATAGAGCGCGGGAAACTCGACCAGCAACTCCTCCAGCCGCGGGATCGCCGCGCCGCCCCGCGTGCGGCACTGCGCCAGCTCTGCCCAGTCGAGATCGGCGATCCGGCGTGCATCGCCGCACAGGCGCGTCAGTTCCGGGTCGTGATGGATGACCACCACGCCATCGCGGGTTGCGTGCACATCAAGCTCGACATGGCTGTAGCCCAGCCCGACCGCATGGGCAAAGGCGGGCATGGTGTTTTCCTCGACCTCTGCCGACCCGCCGCGATGGGCGAAGGCATGGGCGCGGGGTGCGGTCAGGAACGGGTGGTCGCGCAGATGGCTCATGGCCCGCATCATGCCTGCTTTGCGCATATTGTCGAGAGGGCAGCACCGGCAAACCGCACCGGTTTGATGCAGGTCAAGGTCGGGTAGGCCGCTTCTGTGCAAGCTGCAGGTACGATCAGACTTGCAGGAGGCTGACATGATCGAGACATTGCAACTGGGGCCGTTCTCGCCCTCGCTTGCTGAACCAATCCGCCATCTCGGTACGCGGTGGCTCGATCTCGTTTCGCGCGCCTGGGCAGTATCCTCGGATACTGCTCCGAATATGACATCCATCTGATGGTGGGCGACCGTGTGATGGCACTCCGGGGCGAGAAGACGGTCACACTCAAGGAGCCGGTTGAAACCCGGCGCGCCATTGACCGTCACTACGGCCGTTCTGCTTGCAGTTTCCGGCGACCCGCCGATGCTGATCCGCAAAAGGTCAGGACTGCGCTGCGGGATGGTGTGCTCGACATGGGCGTGCCGCGCAGGCAAACCCGACCATCTGCGACATGCCCTTTCGGCCAGATGGAGCGGCGGGCAGCTTTAATTCATGTGTGAATCTGAACTATGTGTGATAAAATAGCAAAAATAATAAACCATCCTGTCGTGACCTGGCGTTGTGTAACGGAGTTCGGCTGATGGATACGACAAGGGGGAACTGACATGCCAACACCAGCCATACCTGACGCCGCAGACCGCCCGAGAACGCCCTCGCGTGACTTCGAAAAGCACCAAAGCCACATCCACGCGCTGGCCGTGCATTCGCTCGGGATTGTTCATTGCGCGCGTGAGCGGCGCTGGCCACAGCGCGTACAACCCGTGACCCAGAGCCACGAGAGCTTGCTCGGGCCTCACTAGGGTCTGGCGCAGGCGCGCCACTACACGAGTGATTTGCCAAGCTGCCTGCAAGCTGCCATCTTCGTGGCACTCCACAGCGGTGCGCGCATGAACGACTTTCAATTCGACCAGATCCCCGAAACAGCGCTCGACTGGCATGCGTCAGGGCGCGGTGCGGTGCTGGCCACTGTGATCGAGACCTGGGGCTCGGCCCCGCGACAGGCGGGCAGCCAGCTTGCCATTTCGGGCGCGGGCGAGATGGCGGGCTCGGTCTCGGGGGGATGTGTCGAGGGGGCGGTGGTGCATGAGGCGCTCGATGCGCTGGCAGAGGGGCACCCGCGTGTGCTGAGCTTCGGGGTCGCGGATGAAACCGCCTTCGAGGTCGGGCTGGCCTGCGGTGGCACGATTCGCGTGCTGGTCGAGCCGGTGGGCACGGGCGCGGGCATGCCCGAATCGCTCTTGCGCGATCTGGTCGCGGCGCGCGCGGCGCGCAGGCCGGTCGCTGTTGTCACCGATCCGCAGAACTGGGCGCGCCATCTTGCAAGCCCCGAGGACGCCGCGCTTGCGCCGCGCTTTCGCGCCGACCGTTCGGGGCTCGACGAGGCCGGGCGCATGATCACCCTTCACAACCCGCCGCTGCGGCTGGTGGTGGTCGGCGCAGTGCATATCGCGCAGGCGCTGCTGCCGATGGCGCGGCTGGCAGGTTATGACCCGCATCTGGTGGACCCGCGCGCGGCCTTTGCGTCAGAGGCCCGCTTTCCGGGTGAGGCGATCTCGCTCGACTGGCCGGACGCGGCGCTCGACGCCATCGGCCTCGATGCCCGCACAGCCGTCGTGACGCTGACCCATGACAGCAAGCTTGATGACCCGGCGCTTGTGGTCGCATTGCGCTCGGAGGCGTTCTATATCGGCGCGCTTGGGTCCACCCGCACCCATGCCAAGCGGCTGGAACGCTTGCGCGCGGCCGGTGTCGCAGAGGACGCGCTGGCGCGGCTGCATGCGCCTGTGGGGCTGAATATCGGCGCGCGCAACCCGGCCGAGATCGCTGTGGCGACATTGGCGCAGATCACGCTTGCCTTGCGGGGGGCGAAGTGAAGTTCGGCCCGGTCCCGCTGGCCCAGGCCGGGGGCGCGATTCTGGCGCATTCCATCGCGCTGCCCGCGGGGCGGCTGCGCAAGGGGCGCGTACTGACCCGCGCCGATCTCGACGCGCTGGCGGCAGCAGGACTGGCAGAGGTGACGGTCGCCCGGCTGGAAGAAGTCGATACGCATGAGGATGCCGCCGCTCTCGGGCTTGCACAGGCGCTGGTGCCCGATCCCGAGGCCGTCGGGCTGGCGCTGCGCCCGGTCGGCACCGGGCGGGTCAATATCGTGGCCACCGGGCCGGGGCTGATGCAGGTGGGCGCGGCGCAGATTCATGCGGCCAATGCGGTCGATCCGGCGATCACGGTCGCGACCCTGCCCGATCTGCAGCGCGTCGACGCGGGCAGCATGGTGGCGACGGTCAAGATCATCGCTTACGGGGTGGCGCGCGCGGCCTTGCGGGCGGCCTGTGCACAGGCGCAGGGGGCATTGCGTCGGCTGCCCCCGGTTCTGCGCCGCGCGTGTCTGATCCAGACCCGCGTGCGCCCCGGTGACAGCGGTGCAAAGGGCCATGCCGTCACCACCGCGCGGCTGGAGCGGCTGGGGGTCGCACTGGACCCGCCCTGCGTCGTCGCGCATGACATTGCCCCGCTGGCCGAGGCGCTGCGCGCGGCCCAGGGTGATCTGACCCTGATCCTGACCGGTTCAGCCACCTCGGATCTGCATGACACCGCGCCCGAGGCTCTGCGCCGCGCCGGTGGCGAGGTCGCGCATTTCGGCATGCCGGTCGATCCGGGCAATCTGCTGTTTCTTGGCAACCTGGACGGGCGGCCCGTGATCGGCTTGCCCGGCTGCGCGAAAAGCCCGAAACTCAATGGCGCCGACTGGGTCATGGAGCGGCTGATTTGCGGGCTTGACGTGACCCCTGCAGATATCATGTCATGGGGTGTCGGCGGTCTGCTGGGTGAGATTGGTACGCGCCCGCGCCCGCGTCGTCTGGGGGAAGAGGACGCATCCGGCAAGGTTTCGGAGGAGTAAGCCTAAAGTCGGATATGTGGTTGAGCAGATCAGTAGTCTACTGTGATCGAGGAATAGGCATGGGAGGAATGAATGCCAAAGGTGATGATGAAGGTGAACGGGGCCGATGTTGCCGCCGAGGTTGAGGGGCGCACGCTGCTCTCGACCTATCTGCGCGAGTTGATCGGCCTGACGGGCACGCATGTCGGCTGTGATACCAGCCAGTGCGGGGCCTGTGTGGTCCTGGTCGATGGCCAGCCAGTGAAATCCTGTACGGCCTTTGCCGCGGATCTGGAGGGGGCCGAGGTCAAGACCGTGGAAGGCATGGCCAATCCGGATGGTAGCCTCGGTGTGATCCAGCAGGCGTTTCAGGATTATCACGGGTTGCAATGCGGCTTCTGCACGCCGGGCATGGTGATGTCCACAGCCGCGCTTCTGGCCGAAAACCCAAAGCCCGGTGAGGAAGAGATCCGCCATTACCTCGAAGGCAATATCTGCCGCTGCACGGGCTATCAGAACATCGTGCGCGCGGTGATGGCCGCGTCGGGTCAGGATGTGGGCGCGCTTGCCGCCGAATAAGCCGCGCCGGAGGGTGGCCCGCACCCCCCAGCATTTGCCCAGATTTTCAGGAGGATACCATGCCAAAGGATGACGGCATCGGCGCCAGCGTGAAGCGGCGCGAGGACAATCGCTTTCTGACCGGAAACGGTCGCTATACAGACGACATCAACCTGCGCGGACAGGCTTATGTGCATTTCCTGCGCTCGGATGTGGCGCATGGCCGGATCAACGGCATCGACGCATCGGCGGCCGAGGCCATGCCCGGTGTGCTCAAGGTCTTTACATCTGCCGATTTCGAGAGCGCGGGCGGGCTGCCCTGCGGCTGGCAGGTGACGGACAAGCATGGCCAGCCCATGCAGGAGCCCAAGCACCCGATCCTCGCCGAGGGCAAGGTGCGCCATGTCGGCGACCCCATCGCCGCCGTGGTGGCCGAGACCTATGAGCAGGCCCGCGACGCCGCCGAGGCGATCGAGGTCGATCTCGAGGAACTGGAGCCGGTGGTCGACATGGTCGCCGCGCTGCAGGATGGCGCAACCAAGGTCCATGACGATCTGAGCTCGAATCTCTGCTATGACTGGGGTTTCGTCGAGGAAAACAAGGACGCGGTGAACGAGGCTTTTGAAGCGGCCGCGCATGTGGTCAGCCTGGAATTGACCAATAACCGCCTTGTCGCCAATCCGATGGAGCCGCGCGTCGCCGTGGGTGATTACGACCCCTGGGGCGAGATGCACACGCTCTACACGACCAGCCAGAACCCGCATGTGATCCGGCTGTTGATGGGGGCGTTCGTGCTGTCCATCCCCGAGCACAAGCTGCGCGTGGTGGCGCCCGATGTGGGCGGGGGGTTCGGGTCGAAAATCTACCACTATGCCGAAGAAGCCTTCTGTACGGTTGCCGCCAAGGTGCTCAAGCGCCCGGTGAAATGGACCTCGTCGCGTTCGGAGGCGTTCATTTCGGACGCGCATGGTCGCGACCACAAGACGAAGATCGAACTGGCGCTGGATGCGGATCACAACTTCACCGCGCTGCGGACGGAAACCTATGCGAATATGGGGGCTTACCTTTCGACCTTCGCCCCCTCGATCCCGACCTGGCTGCATGGCACGCTGATGGCCGGGAACTACAAGACCCCGCTCATCTATGTGAACGTCAAGGCCGTGTTCACCAATACTGTGCCCGTCGATGCCTATCGCGGGGCGGGTCGGCCGGAAGCGACGTTTCAGATTGAACGTCTGGTGGACAAGGCGGCGCGCGAACTGGGCGTTGATCCGATCGAGCTGCGCCGCAAGAACTTCATCAAGCCCGAGGACTTCCCCTATCAGACCCCGGTCGCTGTGGTCTATGACACGGGCAACTATCACGCCACGCTTGACAAGATGCTGGAGTTGTCCGACTACGCCAATTTCGAGGCGCGTCGTGCAGAAAGCGCCAAGAACGGCAAGCTGCGCGGCTTCGGCATCGCCCACTATATCGAGGCTTGTGGCATCGCGCCTTCGAATCTGGTGGGCCAGTTGGGCGCGCGCGCGGGCCTGTACGAATCCGCCTCCGTGCGGGTCAATGCCACTGGCTCGATCTCGGTCTATACCGGCAGCCACAGCCACGGGCAGGGGCATGAGACAACCTTCGCGCAAGTGGTGGCCGATATGATCGGAGTCGATGCGAATTCCATCGAAATCCACCATGGCGACACCGCCAACACGCCGATGGGCATGGGCACCTATGGCTCGCGCTCGCTTGCCGTGGGGGGCTCGGCCATTGTGCGCGCCACCAACAAGGTGATCGACAAGGCCAAGAAGATCGCCGCCCATCTGCTTGAGGCCGCGCCCGAGGATATCGAGCTGAAGGACGGCAAATTCTCGGTCGCAGGCACCGACAAGTCGGTGGACTGGTCCGGGGTTACGCTGGCGGCCTATGTGCCCCATAACTACCCGCTCGAAGACCTCGAGCCGGGGCTTGAGGAAACCGCCTTCTACGACCCGTCAAACTTCACCTATCCGTCGGGCGCTTATGGCTGTGAGATCGAACTGGACCCGGAAACCGGCAAGATCGATATCCTGCGCTTTATCGCGGCAGATGATTTCGGCAATATCGTCAACCCGATGATTGTCGAAGGTCAGGTGCATGGCGGGCTTGCACAGGGGATCGGGCAGGCGCTGCTGGAAAACTGCGTCTATGACGAGAACGGCCAGCTTCTCTCGGGCAGTTATATGGATTACGCCATGCCGCGCGCAGATGACTTCCGCGGCTTTGTGGTCGATCATAGCTGCATCACGCCCTGTACGCATAACCCGCTGGGGGTAAAGGGTTGCGGTGAAGCGGGGGCCATCGGCTCGCCGCCGGCGGTTGTCAATGCGGCCATTGATGCGCTGCACCGCGCAGGCCACACCCATGTCACCCATATCGATATGCCGCTGACGCCCTCGCGCGTCTGGCAGGCCCTGAATAGCTGAGGGAGGAAAGAGAGATGCATAATTTCGAGTTCGTGAGACCCTCCAGCATCGCGGATGCGGTTGCGGCCCTTGCCAGCGAGGACGCGCAACCGCTTTCGGGCGGCCAAACGCTGATCCCGTCCATGAAAGCCCGGCTCAATGCGCCCGAGCTGCTGGTCAGCCTGACCGGGATTGCCGAGATGAAGGGCGTCTGCCGCGACGGCGACGCGCTGGTGATCGGCGCGGCCACGACCCATGCCGAAGTGGCCAGCGCAGCGGCAGGGGATTTCCCCGGCCTCGCCGCGCTTGCAGGCCAGATCGGTGACCCGGCGGTGCGTGCGCGGGGCACGATCGGCGGCAGCCTTGCCAATAACGACCCTTCGGCCTGCTACCCCGCAGCGGTGCTGGGCACCGGCGCGACCATCGTGACCGACCGGCGCGAGATCGGGGCGGATGACTTCTTTCAGGGCATGTTCACCACGGCACTGGACGAGGGCGAGATCATCACCTCGGTCCGCCTTCCGATTCCGCAGGCATCAGCCTATGCCAAGTTCCTGCAACCGGCCTCGCGTTTCGCGCTGACTGGCGTGTTCGTAGCGAAATATGCCTCAAGCGTGCGGGTGGCGGTGACGGGGGCCTCGGAGGACGGCGTGTTCCGCTGGGCCGAAGCCGAGGCGGCGCTGTCGTCGAGCTTCGATGCCGAGGCTATCGCCGGGCTGACGCACCCGTCGGAGGGCATGATCTCGGATCTGCATGGCACACCGGAATACCGCGCCAATCTCGTGCGGGTGATGACCGGGCGGGCCGTGAGCGCGGCGGGCTGAGCCACGCGCAAAGCCTGTGCGGCGATGAAAGGGGGCCTGAGCGGCCCCCTTTTGCCATTCGCGCTTGGAATCGGCCCCGCGATGGTTAGCTTGTGCACCAACGCAACCCTTTCGGAGGCAACATGAGCATCGATCTCTATTACTGGCCCACGCCCAATGGCTGGAAAATCTCCATCGCGCTGGAGGAAATGGGCCTGCCATACCAAGTGCATTACATCAATATCGGCGCGGGCGACCAGTTCGCCCCGGATTTCCTGAAGATCGCCCCCAATAACCGGATGCCGGCAATCGTGGACCCGGACGGGCCGGACGGGGCGCCGATCTCGATCTTCGAATCGGGGGCGATCCTGCAATACCTGTCGCGCAAGACCGGCCATTACGCGGGCGCGACCGAGCGCGACCGCGTGGCGGTCGAGCAATGGCTGATGTGGCAGATGGGCGGGCTGGGGCCGATGGCGGGGCAGGCGCATCATTTCCTGAAATACGCCCCCGGACTGGAGCCGCCGCAAGACCTGCCCTATGCCAAGGATCGCTACCGCAACGAGGTCGCGCGCCTGCTGGGTGTGCTGGACCGCCAACTCGCGAAGACTGAGTATGTCGCGGGGAATTTCTACTCGATTGCCGATATGGCGATCTGGCCCTGGGCGACGCTCTGGGAAGGACAGCAGCAGACGCTCGAGGACAAGCCCGATCTGGCCCGCTGGCTTGAAAAGGTCGGCGCGCGCGACGCCGTGCAACGCGGCAAGGCACTGGGGGCGGACCAGCGTTCGGATGGCAAGATGGACCGCAAGGCGCAGCAGATCCTCTTCGGCAAGCGCGCCTGAGCCTGCGCAAGCGGTGGGGCAGGGGCGTCAGGCGCCCTTGCCCGCATCGGCCTTGCCATCCGCCCCGGTCTTGTAACGCTCGAAGAGCTTCGCCTGCGCCATGAAAAAGGCAAACAGTGCAAAAGGCAGCACGAAGGTGCGGAAATTCACCCACGCATCGGTGGACATGCTCCGCCAGACCACTTCATTGGCGCAGGCCATCGCGGCAAACATCAGTGCCAGCCGCCGCGTCAGCACGATCCAGCCCTCATGGGTCAGCGGCAGCGCCCCCTCCATCACCAGTTCCAGCCAGCTTTGCCCGCGCGCCAACCCGATGAACAGAAGCGTCGCGAAGATGGCATAGACGGCAGTCGGCTTCATCTTGAAGAACCGCTCGTCATTTAGCCAGACCGTCAGCCCGCCGAACAGAACCACCATGATCAGCGTGACAAGCTGCAACCGGCTCAGCCGCCCCGAGAGTTTCCACAGCGCAAAAGTGGCAATCCCCATCAGCGGAATGAAACCGGCGGTCAGCAGGATAAAGGCGTCATATTCCGTGCCTCCGATGACATAGCTTTGCCCGCGCGTGCTGATATAGCCCAGAAAGAACAGCAGGACCGGGCCGAGTTCGAGGCCGATCTTGACCGCCGGGGAAACCTCTTTTTGTACCGACATGCGGACTCCTTGATGCCTGTCTTTCAGGGCTGTTGGGGGATTTCAGGCGCTATGAGGCGATGCGTAACACCACGTTTCGCCCGCGTCGCGTATAGCGCAACTCGCCGTCGCCGATGGCCGTAACCTCACCACCATCGAGCCGTTCACCGACCCGCACGGTCACCACCCGCCCGTTGGAAAGCCGCACCAGCGCGCGCCGGTTGTTCGATGTGCCCATGACGCCGATCAGGTTGATCTGCCGCAGGTTGATGGCCCGCTGCGTGGTTGCCTCGCGCGCCACAGAGGCCGAGGTCGGGATGACAGGTGCCGCCGCAGCGCTTGCTGTCTGGACCGGCGTATCGGGGGCAGGGGTGGCAGGCTGATTCTGGGCCGCGCGCATGGCGCGCTGCACAATCGCCGAGAATTGACTCGGGCGGGTGCCCGGTCGCGCCGAGGCGGCCACGGCCAGGTCTGACGCCTCAGCTGCGCCCGGCACTTCGGGCGGCGGCGGCGCAAGCGCCACCTGCACGATCTGCTCGGGGCGCTCCGCCGGGCGCAGAGCGGTCAGCGCAACGCCGCCCGGAGGCGGCGTATCGAGGCGGGCCTGATCAGGATCACTCAGCCCGTCTTCCGCCTCGGGGGCGGGCTGGGCCTCGGGCTCGACTGCCTGGGGCTCGGGTTCGGCCTCGGGCGCAATCCCGGCAGGGCGCTCGGGCGGCACGACAGCAGGGGAGCCTTGGGTGACGCCGATCTCGAGCATCGATTCGTCGAGCGGATCAACTGCGGCTGCCTCGGGCTCTGGCGCAGGTTCCACCACAGGCTCGGGCTCGGGCAGTGGTTCCGGGGCGATCCCTTCCGGGCGCGCTGGTGGCACGGCGGACGGGCGTCCTTCGGTAACGGCAATCTCGAGCGCCTCCTCACCTGCAGGCAGAGTCGAGGGCAGGGCATCCTCCGGCTCGGGCGCGGCGGGTGCCACCGGGGCTGCGGCGAGTTCCTCGCGCAATGGCGGCAGCGGCTCGGACCCGAAGGGCGCAGGCGGCTGCGGTGAGGCAGGCAGCGGCACGGCTTCTTCGGGGGCCAGAAGCGCAATCGAGCGCAACCCGGCCGCGCGCCCCGCTGTCAGGTCAGAAGGCGGTGCTTCGGGCGCGGTGCCGCCGCTGCCTTCAAGCTGGTCGCCCTGCGCCAGCGATTCGGGGTCCATTGCCTCGATTGGCGGTTGCTGCGCGGCATCCTCAAGCCCCAGCGCGGCCTCGATCTCTTCGCCCGGGGCCAGCTCGTCGATGGCTGCAACAGTATCGGGCAGGGCAATCTGATCCTGTGGCGGCATGGCCTCGGGGGCGGCGATTTCCGCGGGGTCGGCATCGGGCAGAGCCGCGATGTCGGGGGCGGGGTCCTGCGTCGTGGTGAAGAACACCACCCAGACCGCGACAGCGGCCAGCAGCAGCCCGACCCCGCCAAGGATCAGCAAGCCGCGCTGCCGCCCGGAAGCCTTGGCCTCGGTCTGCTGGCGCGCGCCGAAAATCGTCAGCCGCTCGGCTTCGGACTGGCTCTCGGGCGTGCTGGAACGATCGCGCAATGTCTCGAGCGGATCGCGTCGCGCGGTGGCGGGCGCGGATGTGGACTTGGCGGCAGGAGCGGATGTGGACTTGGCGACAGGAGCCTCCGGCTGCACGGCTTTCGCAGGCGTTGCCGCACTTGCAGGCCGGGAACCGGTGTCTTTCGGCTTTGCGGGTGACGCGTCGCGCTTGCTGCCCAACGCATCGGTCAGCTTGGGCGTTCCGGCCACCTGCGGTTTGAGATCGGCCAGCGATTGACGCAGCTTCTGCGTGATCGAGACACCCGCCCCGGTCCGCGCCGCACTGCCGGACAAGCGGCTGCGCAGGGTGCCCAACATGCCGCCGCTCGTCTTTGCGGTCTGGGACTGAATAGCGGGTTTCGCAGTGCCACCGCGACGCGACGAGAAGGTCAGGGGTTCCGATTTGGGCTGCGCTGTTTCCGCCTTGCCCGCGGCCTTGTCCTGCGCCGCTTTTTTGCCGCGTGATCTGAGGAAATCGGCAAAGCTCGTTCCCGGCTCGGTGCGCTTGTCCTTTTCCTTGCCCGTCTTGCGCACCGAGTCGGCCGGCGCGGCGGGGTGCTTTGCTTCGGGTGCAGGTTTGGATGCGGCCTTCAGCTTTTCTGGCACATCAGGCTGGCCGGGCACCGGCTCCTGAACCGGGTCCGGGTCGACCGGAGGCTTCGCGGCTTCCGCCTTGGGGGGCGCGGGCTTGGCCTCGGCCTCGGGCGCTGTGACCTTTTCGGGCACAGGTGCCTCCGGGGTCTCTGTCGCCTGTTCGGGCTCCGCCATCTCCGGGCCGGGCAGTTCTGCGACACCTGTCTCGCGCAGGATTTCGGGGTCGCGCTCGATCAGGTCGGGATCGCCCACGATGCTGCGTGCCAGCCGCGTGGCGCCGAAAAATGGCTCGCGGTTGAAAGCCCCGTTGACCGGCGCGGCGGTGGCGCTGACCGGGTTCAGCCCGAACCCGTTGGCGAATTCCTCAGCCTCGACCAGCGTTTCACGCGCGACCACGGCGACATGCACCTGCGTGCCGTGGATGGTCCAGTCGAAATCCAGCTCTTCGACCGGGTAGGGCGTGCGCCCGTCAAGCTGGGCGCGGATCTCGTGCTCCTGCTCGGCACGGTTGCGGATGGTAACATCGAGATCGCAGAACAGGATCTGCTCGTCGGGAATGACCAGCTTGGTCGTCACCCCCTCGGGCGCAAGCGCGTGGGCCGTGCGCGACAGATCGGCAAGCTGAGCGTCGCGCTCGGCGGCCTCGGGATCGACCGCGCCAACGCGCAGCCAGCCGGACTGGCCCCGCTGCCACAGGGTAATGCCGTCCGATGTCATGCCAAGGGCGAAATTCGGTTTCATGTCCCGCCTTTAGCACAGGTTTTTCGCAAATCGGGAGTCACAAAACCCTCATCTCGCAGGGATGACGCAAAAAACCGCCCATCCGGCGGGTCAGTGCGCCCCTGTCACGCCCCCGCCTTGGTCATGGCCTGATCGAGATCGGCGATGATGTCTTCGGGGTTTTCCAGCCCGATCGAGACGCGCACCACATCGGGCGCGGCCCCGGCAGCGATCTGCTGCGCCTCGGTCAACTGCCGGTGCGTGGTCGAGGCCGAGTGGATGATCAGCGACCGCGTATCGCCCAGATTGGCGACATGGCTCAGCAACTCCACCGAGTCGATCAGCTTCACACAGGCCTCGTAGCCAGCCTTGAGCGAGAAGGTAAACAGCGATGACGCGCCTTTGGGGCAGATGCGCGCCATGCGCGGGTAGTAGGGCGAGGAGGGCAGCCCCGCATAGGTGACATAGGCCACGCGCGGGTCCTTCTCGAGCCATTCGGCAACCTTCACTGCATTGGCGCAGTGGCGCTCCATCCGCAGGGACAGCGTCTCGATTCCCATCAGCGTGTAATGCGCCGCCTGCGGGTTCAGCGTCATGCCCAGATCGCGCAAGCCAATCGCGATGGCGTGGAAGGTGAAGGCCAGCGGGCCGAAGGTCTCGTGGAATTTCAGCCCGTGATAGGCGGGCTCGGGCTCGGACATCGAGGGGAACTTGCCGTTCGACCAGTTGAACTTGCCCGAATCGATGATGCAGCCCCCGGTGACGGTGCCATTGCCGGTCAGGTATTTGGTCAGCGAATGCACCACCAGTGTCGCGCCATGCTCGATGGGGCGGCACAGATAGGGCGTGGCCGTGGTGTTGTCGACGATCAGCGGGATCCCGTGCCGGTCGGCAATCGCGGCCAGCGCGTCCAGATCGGTGATATAGCCGCCCGGATTGGCGATGGTCTCGCAAAAGAGCGCGCGGGTATTGTCATCAATCGCCGCCTCGACCGCGTCGAGATCATCGGTATCGACGAATTTCGCCGACCAGCCGAAGCGTTTGATCGTCTGGCTGAACTGCGTGACCGTGCCGCCATAGAGCCGGTTCGAGGAGACGATATTCAGCCCCGGCCCCATCAGCGGAAACAGCGCCATGATCTGCGCGCCATGCCCCGACGCGCAGCACACCGCCCCCGCGCCACCCTCCAGCGTGGCCATGCGTTCCTGCAGCGCGGCAACTGTGGGGTTGGTCAGACGCGAATAGATATAGCCCACTTCCTGCAGGTTGAAGAGCGCCGCGGCATGGTCGGCATCGCGGAAGACATAGGCGGTCGACTGGTAGATCGGTGTCTGCCGCGCGCCGGTGGCCGGATCGGGCCGGGCACCGGCATGGATCTGGAGCGTGTCGAAACCTGGGGTCGTGTCGGTCATCTGGGCCTCCCTGGGGCTGGATACGCGCGTGACGCTACGCGAGTGCCGCGGGCGGGGCAAGAGCCGTCACTTTGCCTCAGCAGCCTTCTCCGGCGCAGGCAAGGCCTTCGCCTCATCGGGCATCTGCTCGGGCAGGTCGATTGTGAAGGTGCCCTCTTCGGGGTAAACGGTGATGCGGGGCTTGGGCGTCAGCGTGGCGAGGATCTCGTTCAGCTCGCGCTGTGCGCGCTCGACAGTCTCGCGCTGGGTTTCCTGCTTGACGACAGGGGCGTCGGCCTTGGCACCGAAGAGGAACTTGAACATCGCATCACCTTTTTCTTGCTGCCTCTGTCCATAGCGCAGCCTTGGCGCGAGGGAAACCCTTGCCGTTGCGCTGCAGCGTCACACCCGCGTCAGGTGAAGCCGGCAGCCACGCGCGTTTCGCCGGTCACGATGTTGCGGCGGTTGCGGGTCGGCCCGAGATAGCGCGCGACCACCGGATGCGTGGCCTCCAGCGCTCCATGCCGGACCAGGAGCGCGGTAATCGCCGCTTCTGCCGCGCGCACCCCGCCATCCACGATTTTCAGCGCGATACCCAGCCGCGCCTGCGGCAGGATGGCGACAAACACGGCCTCGGCCCCGGTCTTGATGGCGGCGCGGCCGTCCATCGCGCGCATCAACTCGGTGCAGGCGCGCCCTTCGCCTGCGACCAGATCGGGGTGCAGCATCATCGCCTCGCGCAGTCGCACCATGGCGCGCGTGCGCGCGTCCTCGTCACCTGCCGCGGCAAAGCGGGCCACCGCATGGGCAAGCCCGGCAACACTGGTGGCGAAATTCGGGGCCGAGCAACCGTCGATGCCAAAGCCGGGCGAGGGCAGGCCGGTGACTTCCTCGAAGGCCGCGCGCGCGGCGCGCTGCACCGGATGGTCGGGGTCCACATAGTCCGACCCCGCACCCATGTGCTGGCCCAGCATCAGAAACCCCGCGTGTTTGCCCGAGCAGTTGTTGTGCAACTGGCAGGGGCTTTCGCGCGCGATGATCAGCCGGTCGCGCTCGTCAATATCCTGCGGGTCCTGTTGCCCGCAGCGCAGATCGGCCTCGTCCAGCCCCAGATCCGCCAGCCAGCGCGCGACCCGGTCCACATGCGCAGCGCCCCCCTGATGCGAGGCACAGGCCAGCGCCAGATGCGCGGGCGAAAGCTCGGCCCCCGCACCGCTTTCCAGGAGCGGCAGCGCCTGCACCATCTTGCAGCTTGAGCGCGGATAGATCTGCGCCTCCGGCCGCCCCCAGCTTTCCACCACCTCGCCAGTGTCGCGCATGACCACGGCATGGCCCAGATGCAGGCTTTCGAGGATCTCACCGCGCCACAGCTCGATCAGGGGCACCGCCCCCTCGCTGACTGGGGTCAAACTCGGCATCTTGTCGCTCATTTCCGTCACTCCTGATGCACGCCTGCTCACGCCTGCGCGATTTCCTGCCATGAGGGCTTTGAATTTCCAGAGACTTGACGCTATTAAACGACGCAACAAGCAAGTCAACGTGCCCGCTTCACCGGCGCGGGTGCAACGGATCAGACCGGGACAATTGGAGGCGCGAGAGCAGATGGGATCACTGGGCAGAATTGGGGCAGTGGTGGCAGTGGCGGCCCTTGTGGCAACAGGTGCCTGGGCGCAGGAATCGACCAACCGCGTGGCCGCTGACACGGACTGGAGCGTCTTCGTCGAGGAAAGCCCCAAGGAATGCTGGGCGGTCTCGGCCCCGAAAGAGACCGTCAACACGCGTGGCGGGCAGCCGGTGCAGGTGCGGCGCGGCGATATTCTGCTTTTCGCGACCTATCGCCCGGATCGCAGCACGCCCGAGATCTCCTTTACCGGCGGCTACCCGTTTGACCCGGACACGACCGTGGGTGTCACCATCGGTGATAACGAGTTCCAGCTCTTCGTCGATGGCCAATGGGCCTGGTCCGGGTCGCCCGAGGATGATCAACGCATTTTTGCCGCCATGCGTGCGGGGGCCGAGGCCGTGCTGACCGCGCGCTCGACACGGGGCACCAACACGCGCGACACTTTCTCGCTCTTCGGCTTTACCGCCGCGACTGAGGAAGCCGCGCGCCAATGCGCTGACTGACCGCGCGCACAGCACATTTCTGCAACCGCCCGTGCTGTCAAAGCCGGGCGGTTTTACTATATAGAAGCGAATGCCACCCAGAGAGGCCCCGATGACCACCAATGCTCCGATCACGCAGGACGTCCTGACCCTGCCGCGCAAGCTGCCCGAGGGCGGGCGGCGCAATCTGGTGGGCATGACGCGCGCGCAGATGCACGCCGCACTGGTCGAGACCGGCACGCCCGAGCGGCAGGCGAAGATGCGCGTGGGCCAGATCTGGCAGTGGATCTATCACTGGGGCGTGCAGGATTTCGCCGCGATGACCAATCTGGCCAAGGGCTACCGGGCGGATCTGGCGCAGCATTTCGAGATCGCCCGACCAGAGATCGTGACCCGCCAGATCTCAGACGATGGCACACGGAAATACCTGTTGCGGATTGCCGGCGGGCATGAGGTCGAGGCCGTCTACATACCTGAAGAAAGCCGTGGAACCCTTTGTATTTCCAGCCAGGTTGGCTGCACGCTGACCTGTTCCTTCTGCCATACCGGCACCCAGAAACTGGTGCGCAACCTGACTGCGGCCGAGATTGTGGGCCAGGTGCTGGTCGCGCGCGATGATCTGGGTGAATGGCCCGTGCCGGGGGAGCCGAAGGACGAGACGCGGCTGGTCAGCAATGTCGTGCTGATGGGCATGGGCGAGCCGCTTTACAATTTCGACAATGTCCGCGACGCGATGCGCGTGGTGATGGATGGCGAGGGGCTGTCGATCTCGCGCAGGCGCATCACGCTCTCGACCTCCGGGGTTGTCCCCGAGATTGCCCGCACCGCCGAAGAGATCGGCTGTCTGCTGGCGGTGTCGTTCCACGCCACCACCGATGAGGTCCGCGACAAGCTGGTGCCGATCAACAAGCGCTGGAATATCAAGACCTTGCTGGACGCGCTTCGCGAGTACCCGCGCCTGTCCAACTCCGAGCGGATCACCTTCGAGTATGTCATGCTCAAGGGCGTCAATGACAGCGACGCGGACGCGCGGCGGCTGGTGCGGCTGATCGCGGGTATCCCCGCCAAGATCAACCTCATCCCCTTCAACGAATGGCCGGGTGCGCCTTACGCGCGTTCGGATTGGGCGCGGATCGAGGCATTCGCCGATATCGTGCATAAGGCAGGCTATGCCAGCCCCATCCGCACCCCGCGCGGCGAGGATATCATGGCCGCCTGCGGGCAACTCAAATCCGCGACCGAGCGCGGGCGCCGTTCGCGCGCCGAGATTGCCGCCGAGGCAGGGGGCTGAGCCATGCCGGTGGTCGCGCTGATCGTGGTGGGGGCGCTGGCCGGGGTGCTGGCGACACGGCTGATGCGGATGGAAACCGACCTGCCCACGGCCATGCTGATCGGCGTGCTGGGCGCGGTGGTGGGCGGCATTGGGTTCCGCTTTCTGGCGAGTTCGGCGTCCTGGGTCGGCGGGTTCGTTCTGGCGCTTCTGGGTTCGCTCTTGCTGCTGTGGCTGTGGAAACAGTATCAGGGGCGGCGCTGAGGCCAGCGCTGTGCCCGGGCGCTGGCGTGAAATTTGAGTATTTCTGGCAAGAAAGTGTCAGTTGCGTTTCGGGCGGCTCTTGTAGACCGGCAGGTGCCAGCCGAAGGCCAGCGAGCCCGCCCTGAGCGCGAAAGTGGTCAGGCCGCAGGCCAGCAGGATGATCAGCCGGTCATCGCTCAGCATGGCCGTGCCAAGGGCTGCCAGTGCACCGGCCAGCGCGGCAGTGGCGTACAACTCGCCCTTCTTCAGCACCAGCGGCACTTCGTTGCAGACCACATCGCGCATCAGCCCGCCCAGCGTGCCGGTGACGATGCCCATGATCACGATGATGGGCGCGCTACTCTCCATGTTCATCGCCACACCAACCCCGGCGGGGACAGCCACGGCAAGGGCGGCGGCATCGCACCACTCAAGCGCACGCAGGCGCGATTCCAGCAAATGCGCGGTAAAGAAGACCAGCAGCGCGGCGAGGCAGGCCGACAGGATCATACCGGGATCCGAGACCCAGAACACCGAATCGCGGTTCAGGATCACATCGCGGAGCGTGCCACCGCCGACAGCGGTCAGGCAGGCGAGGAACAGAAAGCCCACGATATCGAGCTGCGCGCGGCTCGCCGCCAGCGCGCCCGAGAGGCCGAAGATGAACACGGCGACATAATCCAGCCCCTGCACAAGCGTCATTGGGCTGCCTTTCCCGGCTTGTAGGGCGCCATGCCTGCGCGGGCGAGCGCATCGGCGCGCTCGTTTTCCTCGTGCCCGGCATGGCCCTTGATCCATTCCCATGTCACGTTGTGCCGGGCTTGTGCCGCGTCGAGCCGTTGCCAAAGATCGGCATTCTTGACCGGTTTGCGATCTGCCGTGCGCCAGCCGTTCCGCTTCCAGCCATGGATCCAGCTTGTAACGCCATTCTTCACATAGGCGCTGTCAGTGACGATGGTGATCTCGCTGGCCCGTTCGAGGGTTTCGAGCGCGGTGATGGCGGCCATCAGCTCCATGCGGTTATTGGTGGTCTGCGCCTCGCCGCCCGAGAGTTCGCGTTCCTTGATGACGGTTCCGCCACGATGCGCCTGCAACAGCACGCCCCAGCCACCAGGGCCGGGATTGCCCGAACAGGCACCGTCAGTATGGGCGATGAGATCGGTCATAGGGGGGCGTAACCTTCAAGCGCCGCGACCCGCGCAAGCCAGCCGCGCAGGGCCGGGAAGGGGGCGAGGTCGAAGCCGCCACGGCTCTCGGCGCTGTGCGTATAGGAGTAAAGGCAGATATCGGCGAGGCTGGGGGCATTGCCCACAAGCCAGTCGCGTGTGCTCAGGTGCGTATCCATCAGCTGCAGAAGTGCCTGACCGCGGCTGAGCAGGTCTGCCAGCCGCTCGGGCGTGGCCTCGGGGGCGCGGTGGGCGTAGGTCAGCAGGGCCGCGCGCACGGCGATGATGCCCTCATGCTGGTTTTGTTCCCAGAACATCCAGGCCAGCATCTGCGCGCGGGCGAGCGGGTCTTGCGGCACAAAGCGCGTGCCCTCGCCCAGCCAGCACAGGATCGCGTTTGATTCGGGCAGCGCGGTGCCGTCCTCGAGCACAAGGACCGGGGCCTTGCCGAAGGGCAGCCGGGCACCTTCATGGGCTTCGGCCAGTGCGGGGCTGTCATATTCGACATCCACTGTCTCGACGCTCCGGCCCAGCAGCGCCAGCAGCAGCCGCACCTTGTAGCTGTTGCCCGAGGAGGGCATGGAATAGAGGATCATCGCGCGGGCTCCGGGTCTTTCTTGAGCCTGTCTAGCTCAAGGCCAGCCCCAGCGCCAGACAGGCCACGACGCCTGCCGTCAGGATCAGCCGCAGCCGCATCCACCACCCGGGCGCAAGCCCCGCGCGCGCGAAATGCCAGTCGATCAGCAACAGCCCGAGAAACCCGGTGATCAGCGCATTGAGCGCAAAGCTGGCCCCGCCACCGACGAAAAAGAACGCCCAGAGCGCGGGGGTGACCGAGAGCGCGTAGCCCTGCCAGCGGTGCCCGGCCCCCCGCGCGGCGAAGCCCCAGAGCACACCCGACATGAAGCACAGGATAACGGTGCCATAGGCGATTAGCACATATGGCCCGGTAAAGCGCGGGCCGATCAGACGCAGCGTCGCCTCGGCCAGCGTGGGCGAGAGCAGCGTGGCGACACCGAAGAGGAAGGGCAGCAGCCCTGCCAGCCCCAGCGCCAGCGCCGGACGGGGGATCATGCAGGCTCGCGCAGCACGCGCGGCACCTTGAACTCGACCCGCTCTTGCGCGGTCTCGACCAGTTCGACCGTCACGTCGTGGCGCGCGCGGAAAGCGTCGATCACTTCATTGACCAGTGTTTCGGGGGCTGATGCCCCCGCTGTGATGCCCACTGAGCGCACGCCTTCGAGCGCGCGCCAGTCAATGTCTGCCGCGCGCTGGACAAGCTGCGCATAGGCGCAGCCCCTGGCGCGGCCAACTTCGACCAGCCGCAGCGAGTTCGACGAATTGGGCGCGCCAATGACCAGTAGCGCATCGATCAGGGGAGCGATGGCCTTGACCGCTTCCTGACGATTCGTGGTGGCGTAACAGATATCTTCCTTGTGGGGGCCGACAATGGCCGGGAAGCGGGCCTTGAGCGCGGCGACCACTTCCGCCGTGTCGTCAACCGAGAGGGTGGTCTGCGTGATGAAGGCCAGTTTCTCGGGGTCACGTACCTGCAGCGTGGCCACGTCCTCGGGCGTCTCGACCAGCAGGACCTCGCCCTCGGGCAGTTGTCCCATCGTGCCCACGGTCTCGGGGTGGCCCGCATGGCCGATCATCACCATCTGCAGCCCGTTGGCAAAATGGCGCTCGGCCTCGATATGTACCTTGCTCACCAGCGGGCAGGTGGCATCGACATAGAGCATCTGCCGCGCCTCGGCCTCGCGCGGTACGGATTTGGGCACGCCATGGGCAGAAAAGATCACCGGCCGGTCGGGCGGGCATTCGTCGAGTTCCTCGACAAATACCGCCCCTTTTTCGCGCAGCCCATCCACGACATAGCGGTTATGCACGATCTCGTGGCGCACAAAGACCGGGGCGCCCCATTTCTCGAGCGCCATTTCCACAATCTTGATGGCCCGGTCCACGCCTGCGCAGAAACCGCGCGGTGCGGCAAGGTAGAGCGTGAGGGGTGTCGGCATGTCAGATCTCCGTTACACCCCCCAGACCTAGCCCTTGATGGTGCGCAGGTCCAGTGTCCTTACGCTTCAGCCAGAGACACAGTCGGCAATCGCCTGCGCCAGGTCGCGCATCAGTGTGGGGTAGAGTTCCGCACCAGGGTCGAGCATCACGCCCGCGGGGTCAAGCGTCGCGCCCACGCGCACCTCGGTCCCCTCGACCACGACATCGACATAGCGCGAGGAATGGTTGACCTCGGGGAAGACGCAGACCGCCCCGGCATCGGCGAGGTTGGCGCGCAACTCGCTCAGCCGCTGCGCACCGGGGGCAGCGGCATCGCCCAGGGCAACGGTGCCCGCAATGTTCACGCCGAACTGGTGCGACAGGTAGCCATAGGCGTCATGGAACATGACGAGTGGCGCTGCGCCGACGGGTTCCAGGATCGCCTCGATTTCGGTGGCCAGATCGTTGATCCGGGCAATGGCGGCTTGGGCATTGGCCGCGAAAGCATCGGCATGGTCAGGGGCGTGCTGCGCGAGTTCCGCAGCTATGGCCTCGACCCAGACAATCGCGTTGTCCGTCGCCATCCAGGCGTGCGGGTCGAGCCCGTCATGGGAATGGTCGTGTCCGTGGTCGTCATGCGAGTGGCCGTGGTCGTCGTGGGAATGCCCGTGGTCGTCATGCGAGTGGCCATGGTCGTCGTGGGAATGCCCGTGGTCATCATGCGAGTGGCCGTGGTCATCGTGGGAATGCCCGTGGTCGTCATGCGAGTGGCCGTGGTCATCGTGGGAATGCCCGTGGTCATCATGCGAGTGGCCATGGTCGTCGTGGGAATGCCCGTGGTC
>SKIF01000120.1 GCA_007116575.1 Paracoccaceae bacterium | reverse complement strand
TGCTCGGCAAAGATCACGCCACGTTCCTCGCTGCTGAGGTGCTTGCTTCGTCTGTCCATCGCAACATCCTATGCCCTTCGGGCCATGGGTGTTGCACTTGAAACTTGAGCCTAAGAGGTGCCACAAGATAAAGGCCGTCAGCCCCACGATGATATCCGTAACCACGCCCGCGCCCGAAATCGCAATGCGTTGCGATCGTGTCGCGCTGATATCGGCGCGCGAGCAATCGACAAAGGGCATGGGATAAAGCCCGATCACATAAAGACCTGCCTTGCGTACGCGTACACCATGCCGTGTTGCGACGAGGATATGCCCGAGTTCATGGATGATTTTCAGAAACGGCGCGACAAGACCAAAGGTCAGGATTGCTTGCAGCGAGAATACGTTGCGAAAAGCGTCCAAAATCTGCCAGTTGTTGCGTGTTCCCAAGTAAGCAACGCTGGCGCAAAGAACGCACAAAACCCCAATGAGAAACCAACCCCCTGCATATCGCGCGACAGTATGAAGATAGGGCTGCATTCGCCCCGCATCGAACAACGGGACCGCGGCAAATATCGGGTTGAACGGCTTGCGATGTGTCAGGTCATGCAGGCGCGTTGTATGGATCATTTGCAGCGCGGTCATGGCTTGGCGGGCTGTGGTCTCATCTGCGCCAGCACGTGCTGTATCGCGAACCTTCTGCGATGGGTGCAAAACGCCACGCAGAAACCTCCGCAAAGCCGCCGCTGTCTCGGCATTCACGACAAACACTCTGTCGTTCGACCGGTCATGCGCCAGGAATATAGTGTCATGGCCCTCGGCCGCCTGACGCAGCGAGATCTGCTTCAGAATGTGAGTCCGAACCAGATCCATGCCTTGCTCCGCAGATACTCGATTACATATCTCCCCAAAACCTTGATCCGGAAGTCCTCGCCCACGTGGACCCGCGCGAACCCAGTCAGCCCGCCGATCAATCGCTCTTGCTGCGCATCCAGGATCCGCGCTCGGACGATCAACTGATCATCATCTTGCGCATTCCCTTCCAGCCAGCTGACAGGGGTCTCGGTTTCGATCTGCCAACGACCCCCCGGAAGTCCGCGAAACCAGACCTCTCCGGCCTGACCTGCCCGCAACAAGGCCGCGTCGACACGCGCCACCTCAAGCTGGACGCCGAATTCCGGGGAGGGTTGTATCAATGCAATCGTTTCTCCAAGCGCGAGATACCGCCCAGCCACATCGGGCGGGACAGAAAAAACAATCCGCCCGGACTGCGGTGCGCGGATCATCAAAGCATCCAGCCGTTCAGTCACGCGCGTCAATCTAAGGGTCGCAGCTTCGAGTTTTTGTTGAGACAGCAGGTAGTTGCCATAATCATTCATCGACAGCGCAGCCTGCGCAGCAACCGTCTCGATTGCGATCTCGGCACCAATTACCGCGCGCTTTTCTTCGAGGTCCGGAGCGCGAAGCCGAGCGATCACATCGCCCTCCTGGACCCTGTCACCTACGCGAACCTAGATCACATCGGCATAGCTTGCGACGGGCGCGACCAATGCCTGTGCGTTCAATGGCACGGATGTTACGGGACTTTGGACGATAAGCGGTGCCGGTAGGGCCAGCCAGATCAGGCCTGAAGCAAGGGCCGCATAGAGACCGGGGCGCAGCCAGCGCGCTTTGCGCAGCGTGCTGCGCCGTGCACGGATCGAGAGACAATAGAGCGCATCAAGTTCGCGTATCGTATCATCCTTGAGCTCGACGTGCGGATCAAGCAGCACGAGCGCAAGCCCGGTCTCGCCTTTGGCGGGCAGGCCCAGAACCATGGATTGCACAGCAAAATTATCCGCAAGCAGCGCTGTGTCCAGCGCTTCGGTGTCCATATCATCGGGATCGGGACGCAGCACCTGTGGCTCTGGCCCCAGACGCCGACGCAACAGCATGCGGATTTCATCGGACTGGACCAGAAGCTCGGTATCAGACGCGTACAGCCCCCGCGGCTTACCACCGCGCAGTTCAACGCAGACTGCGGCACGCGCTAGTCCCGCCTCGACGCAACCGTCGGTGATCAATTGGGCGACCACGGCGGGGCTGCGTTTGCCTGCTTGGGCCAGACGTTGAACCAGCAGAGCCAGAATATTGTGCTTTTCGTCGGCACGAACCACCGGAGCCACGCGTAACCCGCGCGTCACGCCGACCAGCGTCTCGACGTAGCTTTGCAAGACAGTCACCGGCGGGACTTGCGAGAAAATCCAGATCACCCAGTGCTCTGCCGCCTCGGGAACCACGACAACCAACTGATCCCGGATTTTGCGCAAGGCGGGCCTGTCACCGCAGACATCATTCAAGACCGCGGTTTCAAAATCCTGCGGGAGCTGCCCATACAGAAGACCAAACGGGCGCCAGACCCCATCGGTGCGTTGCAGAACACCGATTGCAAGAACCGTGTCGATCACGGTCTATCAGACCTCGATCTTGCCGAACTGCTCTTCATAGGCTTTCAAGGATTGCGTCAGAATAACCGCAAGCCGCTTCGCGGCAAACGGGCTCATAACAATGCGATGCGCAAGCTTTACATCGATCTCTTCGGTTTCGGCACGCGAGCCGCGCCAATGTTGATGCGTCCCGAAAAGCAAAAAGAACTCTTCGCGGTTCGCGGTCGCCGTTCCGACATTGGCATAGGTGCTTTGTATTTCCGTATCATCCCAGCTTATCTTGAGCCCCCCAAGGGTCGCGCTGCCGGATTCGTAACTCTCACTCATCATATCGTCCTTTTTCATTTCCCCGCCTTAGCGGGCCTGTTGGCCTTAGGCCGCCTCGGGAGAGTCTTCGCCATCGTCAGCCTGACCATGGACATTCATCCCTGAGAGGTTCGAGTCAAGCTCGACTTCAAAAGCCTCCAGGAAGATTTCCACGATTCTGCGCATCATCAGTTCGAATGTAATCCCATCCGCATCTGCTAGCGCACCAAGGTCTTGCACCAGCGCCGCCATGATTGTGTCGCGCATTATCGACATGTCGACGGACATCGCCGACAATTGGGCGATTGCTGCAATGTAGCGATCCGACGAAAGCAAGCCCAGCACCGCGTTGGTGACATCAACGGTGGCGGCCCCTCGCGAGATCCGATCCGTCAGGTCGTCACCCTCTTCGGGAACAGTTCTTTGGGCCTCCATCGTGACTGCGTTTGATAAGGGTACGCCAATCGAATCCGATTGCTGCGCGCGTGACACGACGTCAACAGCATTGGGACCTGCAAAGTTCGACGTATAAAGCATGCGGTGCGGGGTCGGCCCCTCATAGCCCAGCGCGCTCCATGTCGCTCGGAATATTCCGGCAAAGGAATCCGAGAAGATCATCTGGAACTGGGTATCGCCATGAAACAGGTCTGGACCCAGCCCGCCAATCATCACATTCGGCCCAAGTGTCCCATAGAGAATATCATAGCCGCCCCGCGTAAAGGCAAAATTCGAGTCAATGGTGATGACCTCCGAGATAGTGCCCTTGGAGTTGAGCTTCCAGTTCCGGTTCACGATCGCGCTGTCGCCAATCATGAAGTCCTGCCCAGTGCCACCATATATGCGGTCGTCACCAAAGCCCCCCATGATCATGTCATCGCCAGCGCCGCCAAAAAGCGTGTCGTTGAAGCCCAGATCGGGGCGAATACCGACCATCTGTTGCAGGCGGTTCACCGCGGACTGGCCGGGCAAGACATCGAGATACGTGCCGAACCTGAAGGTCGCGATATCGCCTACGATCAGGTCGTCATCATTGCCACCAGTGATCAGATCATGCCCGGCCATGCCCATCAGGATATTATCGCCCTCGGTGCCTTCGGCCGTGATCGTGTCATTGCCGCCGAGTTCGACATTGGTCATGACAATGGATTCGATATCCGTGCGATTGCGGAAGGTGATCACCCCGTCATCGCCCATGGCCACGTCTTCGCCCGCGCCGACATCGATGTAGTTATTCCCCAACCCGCCGATCACAATATCATTGCCTGCACCGGCATAGATGACATCATCAAAGCCCGTATCCCGCACGGCGCTCTCTACCGTGCCCAAACCTGTCATATGCGACGAGATCCAGATACCGTCATCGCCAAGGATCACATCCTCGCCTCCGCCGGCATAGATCAGATCGGCCCCTGCACCGCCTATGATCACGTCATGCCCGTCACCGGCTGTAATCGTGTCATCGCCGCCCGTGCCCTGCAACAGGCTGACGGCTTCGCGTGCGCGGCCCGGATCTGTGCCCTCTTCGAGCGTGACCTGACCCATATCCCCGATGATCACATTATTGCCGCCCAGGGCGGTTACGCTGTCATCACCAAGGCCCGCAATAATGACATCATCGCCATAGCCGGTCTGGATCGTGTCATTGCCATTCTCCAGATCACTGCCCGTAGAGATCACGCCCAGATCGTTTTCTTGCAGGGCAATTGTACCACTATCGCCAAGAACAATGTTATTGCCGCCCTCGATCGTCGCCTCATCGGCACCCGCGCCCAGGATCACCAGATCATCGCCCGAACCGGCAACAACTGTATCCGCACCGCCGATGGCGTCATCCGTCGTTGCCATATCGATGCTGTTATGCGTCTCGGTGATGGTGCCGCTGTCGCCGATGATCAGGTTGCCCCCATTCCCCACGGTCACCGCGTCATTGCCGCCGCCCGCGATGATGCGGTTGCGGCCATGGCCGGACGTAATGACATCGTTGCCGTCCTCCGTATCCGCATGTGAGACAAGCTGCATCGTGATCGCATTCGGATCGCGTGTGTCGTCGATGATCTGGCCGCTATCGCCAAGCACTGCGTTGTCGCCATCCCCAAGCGAGATCGTGTCGTTGCCTTCACCGCCCACGATAACCGCGCGCCCATCCGCCGTATCCGCGACACTGATCGTATCATCGCGGTTGGCGGCGAGGCTCGCGGCCGTGGTCAGGGTGACCAGTTGACCCGTGAAATCGGCGTTCTGCTCAACCACGATCTTGCCGTCATCGCCCAACACATAGATCAAGCCATCGCCCAGATCGGCGGTGTCAGACCCACCGCCCAGAACCGCAGTGACATTTCCGCCGGTCGTGGTCAGGCTGTCGTCGCCGTCATTGGCGTTCGGTGCGCTTTCGATCTCTCGGACAATCGCCCCGACCAGCTCGCGAGCGCGGGCATCGGCTTCGCGTGCGGCTTCCGCCTCGGGTGAGGTATCTGTCGGGTCAAACTGCACGGGCCGGAAATTGCGCAGCGCGTTCAATGCGACAGGATCGAGCGTC
The DNA here is from genome assembly GCA_007116575.1 of Paracoccaceae bacterium. GTDB lineage: Bacteria > Pseudomonadota > Alphaproteobacteria > Rhodobacterales > Rhodobacteraceae > Roseinatronobacter. The sequence continues at coordinate 17,729 of SKIF01000120.1, read as the reverse complement.
ACGTTCCCCGCATCGCCCAGGAAGACGATCCCGCCATCCGCTGCGACAACCGTATCATCGCCCAGACCGCCAAGGACGATATCCAGCAAATCAGGCGGTGGGGGCGAGAAAAGCCCGGTATCCGGGTCAATCCCGGCACCTTCGGGATCCGTCCCCAGTGTAATCAGGTCATTCCCGTCGCTGTCCAGACCAAAGGCCGTGATCTTGCCCGCGAGAATGTCGATCTCGCCATTCCCGCCCAGAATGATGTCGCCGCCAAGGCCCGAGATGATCGTGTCATCGCCCTCGCCGCCGACGATCACATCATTGCCGCGTCCGGTGGTGATCTTGTCCGCGCCGCCTTTGGTGGATGCCAGCGAATTCAGATATGTCATCGCCTCGAGCAAGCGCGCGCCGTTCATATCGGCAAAGTCACCCACGACAACATTGTTGCCCAACAGAGCCTTCAGGAGTTCAAACTCATCAGGGCCCGGACTTGTGCCGCCACCCATCAGGATGTCATTGCCCGCCCCGCCGTTGAGCGTATCAGTGCCATTGTTGTCGGACAGGATATGCGTGGCAACAACCCGTTCGGCGATGCGGTTTGCCGACAGATGCACATCGGCGAAGTCACCCACCAGAATGTTGTTGCCGCGGTTCCCGTGCAAAAGGTCACGACCGCCGCCGCCCAGCAGAATGTCGTCCCCTGCCCCGCCATAAAGGACATCATCGCCATCATCGAGGTCCATGACCGACAAGATAATCCCCGAGGTCAGCGGCAGGGTAAAATCAATCTCGTCAAAGGCTTTGACCTGCTCGCCGATAATCACCTGTAACATGCCACCGGCAAGAATGTCATTCCCCAGACCACCATAGAGCGTGTCATCGCCCATATTGCCCAGCAGGATATCGTCACCAATCTGGCCGTAGAACACATCACTCCCGGCCCCGCCGATGATCACGTCATTGCCGTCCCGGATCGCCAATGCGTTGATCGCAATTGCATTGTCCCGCTCGACGCCGGTCAACTCGTCAAGGCTGAGCAAACCTGCTTCGCCGCCCGCCTTGGCCCAGCCCCAGACTTCGGACGCGCCGCCTGCTGCGCTGTTAACCTTGACATAATCAGAGCCCGCGCCAGCCTCGACAAAGATATTGCCGCCGCCGACGATGATATGGTCATCCCCGTCGCCTGCATAAATGCGCACAGTGCCCGTGGTACCGTGTTCGGCGACATGAATCTTGTAATCGCCCGCGCCTGACAGAATCAGGTGATTGCCTGTCCCGCCTGAACCAATGGTGATCGTCTGATCCGCCGAGGTTGCGCGCAACTGGGTCTCGACCGTGTAGATATCCAGAAGCTGGCTCAGCGTCAGATTCTGGTTTTCAAAGACGTAATTTGCGGCACCCGCGACGACCTTGCCGTCCTCGTCGATATTCAACAGGCTGCGGATTGCGGCCTCGGTTACGCCCCCTTGTGCGAATTGCGTCAGGAACTTCGCGCGCATCCCGAAATCGCTGTCAGCGAAGAAAATGACATTGCCGCCCGCGATATCGACGGTGTTCTCGCCGCCTTGGCCGAAGATGATATAGGTCCCGGTCGCGTTGGGTGCCGCGGTGATCGTGTAATCCCCGCCCCCGGCAAAGACCACATGCAGCCCGGTTGCGGGCAGAGTGAACTGGTCCGCGCCCTTGCCGGCATATGTAATCGTGGGGATACCCGTTGTGATTCCACCCAGATCAATGACGTTGTTGCCCTCGCCTGCGGGAATGATCAGCGCCGTTGCGCCATTGACAGTCCCGTTTGAATAGAGATTGCCCTGCTCATGCGTGATCGTCAGCGGCGAGTTGGTTGTCACAGTGATCCGGTCATCGCCGTCCGTCTTGATCGGCCCATAGGCCGCGCCTGCGCGTGCGCCCACGTTCAGGATTGCAGTCCCCCCCGTCTTGGACGGGTTCTCGGCCAAGGTTGGCAATGGCAGATTGCCCCCGAAGTCAATCGAGGCCGAAATGTCGAAGACCTCTTTTTCCCATGTCAGATTTATAAAGCCCAGCTTGATTCCCGCCCAGACACTGAGCGCGAAGCCGACGCTGGCGTTGCCTTTGAACAGGTAACCCAGAATGTTGCCGCCGCCTTCATCGACAGCAGCTTCCAGCAGTCGGATCAACTCGGAAATCCGCAGCTTTCCGTCGCCGTCAATATCATTAAAGCTGAGCTGAACACCGGCATACGCGCTGGCCGTCAGACCTGCAAGACCAGCGTTCAGGCTGATCCGGCCCCCGATATAGGCGTCAATCAGTGCCCCCGGCCGCGCGTCAATGAACACACCGTCCAGCAACCGCACCGGGTCATAGGTGTTGACGAAATTGACGATCCCGCTCAGGTCATAGCCCGCACCGAACCCGGCCTTGAGCCGCGCGTCAAAGCTCGCACTGAAGAAACCGCTGACGATACCTTTCACCCAACCCGGCATGCCCATGGAATCGAGCAGCTTTTGAACCGGATCAAAATTCTTGATTTCAAAGTCAAAGAGCCTGAAATCGACCCGTACCAGATCGACCTGATCGTATTTGCCCATCAAGATATTGATGGCCGAGAAAGGATCGGTCAGCAGCGGCAGGTTGATTGAGAACCCGGTCGAGCCAAACTGGGTAATCGAATTCGTAACATTGATCTGGATGCGCTGGATGTCGCGCTGATCGACCGATGTCAGGGCCTTCTCACCGGTCTGGATTTCGGCCGCATTGGCGCTGAAATCAAAGTCGCCAAAGATGATCTGCCCGCCGGTGGAACTCAGACCATTCACAAAATTATTGATATCACCCAGCACCTTGGCCACATCGGCCACAATCCCGATGATCGGGAAAAGGTTGCGCGCAAGTGCCACGATATAGGACGCGGGCGGCGAATTGAGGAAGCTGAAGAAATCAGCAATCGGCCCGACAAACTGCATGATCGGGTCAAGCACTGGCTTGATCACGGCCTCATAGAGGACACTCGCATCAACGCGGACCTGATTGAACAGGATCTTGTCGATTTGCAGCCCGGTCGAGATCGTGAACTGACCGTTGAAGACGATCTCGGTCATGACCGACGGCAGGATTTGCGTTCCGCCTATCAGCAGCGGCTGTTTGGTTGACGGGTCCAGAATATTCGCTTCCAGACCAAGCTGGATGTCGAAGCTTGCAACGAAATCAAAGGCGATCAGCTTGCTGGTGTCGAGTTGACCCAGATAGACCACACGGTCAAATCCATCGATAACATCGCCACCGATCCCTTTGAGATCAAAAGCATCAAAGCTGCGATAGACCTTGCCGCCGTCAACAGGTTTCGCCCCATCGGGCCTGTCGTCGAGGCTGGCGATTTCATGCCCGGTGTCCCCGAACAGATCCGCCTCAAGCATTGCAGTGACTCTTGCGGTGCCGGGCGCGCCATTGATGATCTTCCCGTTTCCATCCAGCGTCACCGCCTTGGCCGAGATGCCCAAGATATTGAGCAGGGTCATCGAGCCTTCGAACGTGCCAGCATCGACTGTGAACCCGATGGCAACCTCGGCGTCGGTCGTGTCGTTCAGCAGGAAAAACCCGTTCGCATCATAGCCAAAGCCGATGTTGACGGCATAGTCCAGCGCCATGCGGACCTTGGACCCCTGATCGACATTCAGGCTAAAGCCGGGGATGCCCAGATCGAAATCAATGGCCATGTCGGCGTCAAAGATCACGGCGTTAAAGTTCAGCACGCCGTAGATAAAGCTGTCCTGCGCATTCCCCGCCGAAGTGTCGAGATGCGCCTGCATGTAAGTGACGCCTGTCGTGCCCAGCATCGAATTGAGCGCGTCATTGACAAAGCCCGTCAGCAGATCGACGGTCGTGGGCAATGTGCCGTCATCCTTTGGCTTGTTGGCGTATTCCAGTGCCGCCTGAATCACATGGATCCGGAAATCCTGGAAAAAGGTCACCCCCGCGCCGATCGCATCCCCAACCACCGGCAGCTTGATATTCGACAGGTAACGGTCGAACTGCTTTTGCATCTGGTTCATGATCAGGTCGATCCCGCCCAGCAACATGCGCGGGTTGTTCAACAGGTCCAGAACGTTCAGATTGGCAAAGAAATCGCCCAGATCCGGCAGGCGGAAGTTGATGTTGTCGGCATCGAACCCGTCAACCAGATCGCCCACGATCTTCTTGGCCCCGTCCAGATCCGGGTTCGACAGATCAAAACCGTCCTGGGTTGCGATCAGAGTGGTGCTCCACTCCAGACCTGATGTGTCAGGGGTCAACAGACCAATCGAATCCTGCAAGGGCAGGTCGATATCGATCCCCAGTCCGAAATCGAGACTGAAGAGATCCGCAAAGCTGACGTCCGGGTCCGAGGTGATCTCGAACAGATGGCTCAGGTCATACTGGCCAACATTGTCATCCCCGTCGATGTCATTGATGCCCAGCCGGATGAAGGCCGTGTCATGGCCTTCGCCACCGGTGATCAGGGCCTTGCCGTTGACGACCTGCACTTCCATCGGGCCAAGACCCAGTTTCAGGTTCAGCCCGTCATTCACGCCGGCGGTAAATTCGGCAAGTATCTCTGTTTTTTCGGTATCCAGATAGATACGCGGCGCGCCGAATTCGACATCCTTGAACAGGGCAACCGACACCAATTCGCCACCGCCGTCCGAATTTGCGCCAAAGCCCAGCACGCGCGACAGGTTTGCGCCGCCCAGATCCTGAATGCGGATGCTGGTCTGGACGGACGTGTCCTCGGCGGCAACGGCGAATGTGATCGCGTCGAATTTGTTGGCCTGCGCATAATTCGTCGCGACCAGTTCAAGCTTGCCGTCGTTTTCGACCAGCTTGATCAATTGCGACACCGGGATTGTCATGCCCGTGATCGAGGACGATGAAACCGCCGTCCGGTCGATATCAGTCTCGACCAAAGCCTTGTTAAAGGCGTTGATAAAGCCGCCTTTCGAGGTGCGGTCCGCGTCCTCGGCGATTTTGACATTCACCGCAACGCCGTTGATCACCAACGAGAAGGCATAGGCCCCGGCCCAGTCATCGAATTCTTCGTCCAGGCCGATGAACTGCACCTTATCCGCGTCAAGCGCCGCATCTGACAGCGCAGAGTCCTTTGGTCCATCAAAGAGCGCCTTCACCCCGGCGTCATCAGTCGAAAACGCCGCCGAGTCGCGCAGGGTGATCTTGCCTGTTGCGTCGTCATATTCAAAACTGAGCGTCGAGATCCCGTCTGTTTCATTGCTCAGCGCAGTGTTGATCGCCGCGACCAGATCGCCCAGTGTCTCGAAGCCGTCGGCGTCGATCTCGATCCGGGTCACCACAGGCTCGCCATCCGGGTCGGGCCAGGCGGTGTGGATAAAGCGAATGTCATTGCCGCCATTGGGCCGGTAGTTCACCGCAGATGTGGTGTGCAGATCACCCAGCTTTGTTTCGGTCTCGGCCGTGTCACTGGGCGTTTGCAGCGTTTTGGACAGGTCGATCCCAAAAGAAAGTGTCATCGCAAGCTGCGGGTCGAAAACCAGTTCGCCATCGCCAGCGACATCGACAAGCCCGGTAACGATATCGGCCAGATCATCGCCCAGAATGCCCGCCAATTGATCGCCCAGAATCTGCGCCAGATCAAAATTGAAGGGCAGGCTTTCGCTATAATTTTCAAGGAACTTGAACGATAGATCAAACAGGATCGTCGTCTTTTCCGAATCCCATTCCAGCTTGACCGTATTCTGACCGAACACGGTTTCCATCTGGGCACGCACCGAATCCAGCGCCGCTTGCGGATCGTTGCGGATTTCCTGCACGGCGGTCAGGAAATCGGCGGCAAAATTGATCTTGTCGAGGATCGAGAAATTCAGCAGCGGGATTTTCGCCTCAAGGAAGGGCAGTTTTTCCGTAAGCGTATCGCCGATCACCGACAGCATATTCGCAATGGCGACAAGGCTGTCCAGAATATCCCCGCTGTCCAGCGCGGACAGCCCATCAATCGCCTTTTGCAGCTCTTCGTTGTCGCCCAAGAGCGCCAGTTCGAATGTCTCGCTGATGCGTGACAGATCGGCAATCGTCAGGCTGATGCCGTCGATCAGACCCTCGTTGATGCCCTCAACCCCCAGCACATTGACCTTGACATCGCCCAACCGCACCAAAAGCTGCGCGGTCTGTTGGGGGTTGTCCTCGTCTGGGTCGAAAGGATCGATGATCAGAACATTGTTCAGCGCGTCAACGGCCTCGCCGGTGCTATCCAGGCCCTGCCCCTCGCCGTCCACGACAATGCCGCCCAGCAGTTCGAACCGCCCGATCAGGGACGAAATGCCCTGCGCATCGACGCGGGTGACCTTTTCGACATCCGTTTTGACGGGATTGCCGTCGCCGTCGAGTACCGGGTTGCCTTCTTCGTCGAGTTCATCCTCGAATTCGCCCGTGAATTCGAAATCGGTCGTGATCAGATCCTTGAGCTGGCGCAGGGTGATGCGGTCGTTATAGGTTCCGTCCAACGCGCGACCGATCAGGGTCGCGTCCAGCGTGGCCTCGGCGACAAGGAAGTTCTTGGACGCATCGTCCGCCCCGATATCAACGCCCAGCAAGCCCACGCTGGCCGAGCCACGGATCTCATTGGCCTTGATAAAGGCATTCGCTTGCAAGCCGATATCGGTGATGAACACATTGTCCAGCACCGCGGCTTTCAGCACGCTCTCGCTGGCCTCGACCTCGAAGGCGCTGCCGGGTGCAGGGGCGGCGTCGGGGTCGGCGGGTGCGTCGTCGGACAGGGCGTCTGCCAGAAGCTTGGCGCCAAAGCCCACCAGATCAATGCCCACCGCCGTGCCCAGCGACGCCTTCAGCGACGCCTCAAGCTGTGCCGACAGGGACAGGCCCGTGACGGTCCCCAGACCCAGACTGTCGGTGTTGAAATGCAAGGGCACGAAGTCTTCATCGGGGTCCGCAGGCGGCACGCCCAGTTCCAACAGAACCTCGATTTTCGGGAAGGTCAGCACCAAGGCACCGTCCGAGGTCAGTTCCAGCTTGGTCCCGCCGCCCAGAACATCCGCAATTTCGGTGTTCACAATCGCAATCAGCCCGTCGATATCGACGGCTTTCAGCAGATCACCGGGATCGACGCGCAGCACGAAATTGCGTGTCTCGTCTGCATCGATTTCGAAGGCCAGGCCATCGTTCTCCCCATTGGCCTTGGCGGTGATCCCGAATTTCCCCTTGTCCAGCGCGCCATTGATCGCGCCGATCAGGTGATTGAGCGTGGCAAAGCCGCCCTCGGGCTTGGTTGCGGGCACGTCCAGTTTGACCTTGCGCCCGTCCACTTCCAAACTCAGGCGAAGGGTTTTCATCCCGTCCAACGCATCCAGATCGAGCGTCTTGAACTCGAACTCGGTCTGCCCTTCTGTAAAGCGCAGCGCCTTGATTTGCGGACCCTCGGTCTCGTCGGCTTCATCCGGGGTGACTTCATAGACCTCGTGCATCTGGACTGCGCGGATCCCCAGCAAGCGCAGGTCCTGGCTTTCGTCCTGTTGTTCGTCACTGACCTTGCGGGCCGAGACCAGACCAACGGTGCGCCTGTCATCCCCGGTTGCCGTCTGGGTGATGGTCAGCCCCCCTGTGGCGGCAAGGGCAAAGGCAAAGCCATGCGATTCCAGCGCGGCATGCAGCAGTTCCATCAACGACTGGCGGCGTTCTTCGGTGGTTTTGTCCCCGTCCAGAACATCCGCGCCCGTCAGCGTCACGACCACATCAACCGGTTCCTCACCGCCCACCACGCGGAAGGTCAGCTCGTCGAATTTCTCGATTGCGGCCAGCGCCAACGGAATTCCGGTGATCTCGGTGACTTCGTTTTCCAGACGGCTGTCGATGACTTCGGGGTATTCAAAATCGCCACCGGGGGCGAGGACCATCTCGGTGGTGCCTAACGCGGCTTCATCCACGGTGAACAGCGACGCGAGACCATTAAAGACATTCGCCAATTGGTCCATGATGGCGCTGAGACGAATATCGGTCAGCGGGATCGAGACATCAAAGGCCGCATCACGCAGCGCGCCCGAAATGGATGTGCCCACGTCTTTCAGGAAGTCCACAATCTGCCCGACGCCCATCGTCGCCAGCGAGCCAATGGCATCGCCCAGCAGTTCCGCCACCTCTGGATCCATGTGTTCATCGGTCAGCTTGACGTCGAACGTAAAGCGCGCGTTGTCGATGAAGGATTGCAGCCGGTCACCGAGCGCGCTGCCCTCGAACTTGGACAGAAGGTCAATCTGGGTGGTGAATTCCTGATTGTCCCCGCCAAAGTCCAGATCACCGTCAAAGCTGGCACGCAGCAGGCCGTATTCCTTGGTCGCGTCGATGACCTCGAACTCATCCGCGCCAAGCGCCTTGATCATCGCGTCGACACTCAGACCCTCGTCATCGGCCTTGTTCCATGCGACGTCAAAGCCGCCGACGAAATTCACCGTAAAGCCAAGATCAAGGTCATCCGTCGCGCTGGCCAGAACCTGCAATTGCGCCGTTTCCAGCCCCGACAGTTCAAGGCTGAGAAGCCCGAGGTTGATAAAGAGCGCATCCTCCTCGGTGGGCACGGTGATTTCGCCCCCCACTTGCAGCAGGGGGGCGAAGTCAAAGTTGCTGATCGAGAGCCCGACGCTGGCAATGACGTCGGTGGGGTTGTCGTCGCCATCAGGAACAAAGGCAAAGGTGCTGGCGATTTGGAACTTGAAAGCCGCATCGCCGCTGGCTTGCCCCACCACATCCAGCGGGAATTCAAAGCCTGGCATTGCCTCATTGGCGAAAGTCGTCAGGTCAATCAGTGCCTTGGGCAGATGGACCTCGACATCGACCTTATCCGCCCCGTTTTGCTTGAACTCGACGATCTTGACGCCATCAACTTCGATATCAGACAGTTCGGCTTTGAAATTTCCCGTCTCCATCCCCAGCGACGTCGCGACAAAACCATCCAATGCGACGCGTGTTGCTGCGGCATCGGTCAGTCCCAGATTGCCCAGATTGCCGATGAACGTATCGACCGACGCATTGAGTGTACCGTTGCGCAGTTCGGTCAGTGTGTAGAGCTCGGCGATCTGCGCGGTCGTGATCGTGATGTTGTATACGGGATCCGTCAAATTCTGATCCTGGATCCAGGTCTCAAGCTGCGACGCGACAGTCGCGGCGAAATCTGAATCGAGCCAGTCATTGACCGGGCTTTGCACCGCGTCGCGCACCTTGTCGATTGCGTCGCGCACGGGCTGGATTGCCTCGAGCGTTGGCGTCAGATCAGCGTCATCCGCATCTGCCCGTTTGACCAGCACATTGAGCGTATCGGACGCTGTTTCGGCCAGGTCCTCGAACTCGGCCAGAAAATCCGTGACCTGATCGAACTCATCCCCGAACATCCCCATGATGCCTGACAGGACCGAGGTCAGCGCGGTGGTGGAATTGATCCCCCACTCCAGATTGGCATCGAGCAAGATGCGCTGTTCAAGGGGCAGGACCGCAAGATCATTGCGCTTACGCAGGGCGGGAACCGGGTGCGCGGCACCGGGATGCGTGAAACGATAGGTCATGGTCATAGCCCTCGATATGGCAAGCGAGTCCCCCCGATGGGGGCAGCAGGTCAAAACGTGGCGACAAAGCGCAGTGAAAAGGGCTGCGCAACGTCAGTAGATGCAGAAGAAATCGGACGCGCCCATGACGCATCCAGCCGACCCATCGCGTTCGACCAGGTCAGGGACAGACCCGCCGAACGGCGCAGGCGATAGGAATCATCGGTTCGTGTGCTGGCATCGCCCGCAAGGTTCCAGACCGCTCCGGCATCCGCAAATGCCGCCAACGAAAGCCCATCAGCTTGCAGCGGCATTCGGAATTCAGTCGAAGCAAACAACTGCCGCGTGCCCCCCAGGGCATCGCCCGTTATCATGTCGCGTGGCCCCGCACTGCCCCATGCAAATCCGCGCGGCCCGCGCCCATCAGGAAAAATGCGGTCATTCGCATGTACTCCCAAGCCCGGTGCAGGCTGAATCACGCTGCCCTCGGCGCTCAGACCCAAAACGACTGGCCCCGCGACACCGAGGGTACTGTCGGCGCTCAGATGCGCGCGCGACCAGTTGCGCCTCGGATCGCCCGAAATCGTCCGCGCGAAGGTCCCGCTTAAGCGGCTGCCGGGCGTGAACAGATCCAGGTCCGGCGCCGTCGCCCAAGCAAATCCCGCCTCGACTCAGGTTGTCTGGCTGAAACCGGCGTCTTGCAGCAACACGGGCGAAAGCGCGGGATCCGTTACAGACAGATGAGCGCGGCTATGCCCCAGGCCAAAATTCACGCGCAGATTGGGCGCGGCGAGCGCATCAATGCGGGCATAAAACTCAACTGCACGGCGCGAATAGCTGTTGACCTTCCAGTCGCTTTCGACCCCTGCAATGCCAAAGCTCAGGATCGTATCCTCGCCCAGGCCGGTGTTGCCCAGGTGGTGGCGATAGATCCCGCGCCCGGTCAGATCATAGCCGTCTGCTCCGCGTCGGTAGTCTAGCTGAAAATCAATCGCACCATCAAAAAGGCCGCGCATGTGCAGCCCGACATTGGCAAAGCCACCATAGCGATCAGAGTAGCCTACCCCTGCCACCAGCGCTGATTGCGCCGCCAGCGGTGCCGCAAACGTCAGACAACCTGTCAGGGCCAAAGCCCCCAAAGTGAACCCCAAACGCATCAACTTTGCCCCCAAGGCATCATACAACGGCTGCCCGGAAGCACGCCTTCGGTATCAAGCGTGAAGAACACGCTGACAGTATTGGACGCGAGATCTGCCTGCGGCGCGGCGTAATCGAGTTGCACCTCGATAGGCTGCGCGTGATCAGCCAAGCGGATTTGATGGTTGCCTGCCGCTACGAACTGACCCAGCACTGCCGTCGGGACAAAGACCTCGACCCGCAAGGGCGTAATGTCATAGATTGTGGCCAGCGGATTAGGCTGTGACATCTCGCCCGGGGCAACCAGCGTCTCGCCGACAATCCCGGCGATTGGGGCAAGAACCCGCGTTGCTTCAAGCTGCGCAAGAACCCGGTCACGTTCAAGCCGTGCAAGGGAAAGCAATTCCTCTTCGCGCATCACCTCGACCTCAGCCAGCCCCAATTCGAGCGTGGCGGCCTCGTATTCGGCGGCGGTGATCGCATTGCGGGAACGCGCTTCAGTCAGTCGCAGGACCCGGCGCTGCAGCCCTTCGTGCCGAATGCGCGCAGCCTCGACACCCGACAGCATCGCCGCGCGCGCCTCGGCCATAGCCAATTCTGCGCGCAACAACGTGTCGTCAAGCTGCACCAGTGGCGCGCCCGGGGTGACATACTGACCCGGCCGAACCAGTACTTGAGTGACGACCAGCGGCAATGACGCCGAAACAGACACCTCGCGACTGGGACGGATGGTGCAGTTGAGCCCGCCCAGCTGCGCCAACGCTGGCCCTGCCGCTGAGACACCAGCCGCAAGCAGAGCTGCCGCAACGGTCACGACACGACGCTTTGCAGCGGTATTGCCCTGCGAAGATTGCATCAGAACCCGCTCCGCAGATCAACGCCGGTCAGATACTGCATACGCAACCATGCGCGCAGATATTCGGCCTGATAAAAGGCCTGGCGCTCGGCTGCTTGCGACCGACGCAAATCACGTGCGGCAACAGCGAAATCCGACGACTCGCCGGCCTCGGCGCGGGTTCTTTCGGACCGCGCCGCGGCACCTGCCTGCCCAACGGCGCTTGAAGATTGCGAAACAGCCGTGGCCAATTGGCGCATGCGCTCATGAGTTGTCCGTATATCGGTCTCCAACTGTCGACGCAGGCCGTGGTAGTCCAGCGTCTGGCGCTGCAAACGCGCACCGGCGACCCGGCTCTCGTAACCAAGCCCGCGCGCATTGAACAACGGCACGGTCAGTTGCGCGCCAAAGGTCATGTCTTGTGTCAAAGATCCGCCACCGAACCGGCTGGCTTCGCGATCCTCGCGCTCAAGCAACGCATAGGCGTTGATCACTGGCCCAAAATCCGACGCAAGAGCCTGACGGCGTTGGTTTTCGGCGCCTACGACACTGAGCGCTGCGGCCATGATGATCGGGTTTTCGCGCAGTCCGCGGGCGACCAACTCATCAGCATTGAGGTTCCGCGCGTGCGCGATTGCCGCTGATGGTGTCGTAACGGGCGCGATTTGCGTTATCGTCGTGCCCGTCAGCATGGCAAGCGAACTCAGCGCCTCGGCATAGCGCGCCATTTCAAGCGCTTCTTCCGAAGCGATGCTTGCGCGCTCTGAACGCAGCGACAGCGGCTCGCTGGGCATCCCCAGCCCTTGATCATGCAGCACGGCCTGCGCGTTGATCTGGCGATTGAGGATGCTCATACGCTGACGTAGGGCACGCGCGCGGGCTTCGGACTGCGCCGCGACGACATAGGCATCGAGCACCTCGTAGACGACAGCGCGCACGGTTGCGAGATACTCGACCTCAGCCCGACTGCGCGCACTGGACGCATAGGTGATCGCGAAGATACGCGACGCATCGACGATTGGTTGATTGATCCGCGCGGTCAAGCGCATCACAGGATAGCGGGTCCGCCCTGATTGGAAGACGACGTTATCCGATTGAAGCACCTCCTGATCGACGATGTCATATGTGCCGCCCACTGTGACCTGCGGCAGGTAACCAAAAATGGCGTTCATGCGCTCGGCATCGGCTTGGGCGATGCCCGCCGCCGCTGCTGCGATCCGGCTGTTTCGTTCGAGCGCCGTTTGCACCAATAGCCCCGGTGGCATCGCCCCCGCAGGCGCATTGAGTGCAGCAAACGTCGTTTCACCATCGGGATTACGGCGCATGGCACGGTTCAGGCGCGTCTCGGTGCGCTCGACCAGCGCGGGATCAACCCCCTCGTTGAGCAGCGTGTCCAATCTTTCCGGCGCAACCTGAGCAGAACATCCGAGCAACAGCCCAAGGCCAAAAGTGAACACAAGACATCGTGCAACTCTGTCTCGACGGTAAGCCACCTTGGCAGCGACACGGTGAGACTGTGTGCTGCGGGTCCTTGCAAGTTTGTTCACGGATATATCCCCGGCTGGTTCGCTCCTCAGCGCCTTCGGTGTGTTTCACGCGACTTTCGTGGTGTGGTGCCATCAGACACCGCATTCACAGGTCTCGCGCCCGACACGGGCTGAGGAATAGTTGCTCGAATTTAGCGGCATCGCAGCAACGCGCGCAAGAAATAAGCAAATTTCAAGCATGTTATAAGTTCCTGTTTTAATTGAATATAAATCAATAACATCGGCAATGGTGCGAATAACATCATGTTGCAAAAAGCAAAAACTTGACGATATTTGACCACTCGGGTCGTTTCGAAGCGCAAGACCGTCCTGGGGACGAAACGCCTCTGACATCTCAGGGTGCGTTACAAACCCAAAGCGTACAACCCAAAGACGAAAGGTCTGAAAGTCTGTGAGCGACATGTGCTAAGATATTTTTTTGAAACGGTCTTCGGTTCTGACCAAACCAGAAAGACTGTCATTGAAAATCTTAAGGACATAGCCGCCTTTCGGCAGGCTGGACGAGTCTACATGACCAATCCGGTGACGCTGTTCACCTATGTCTATCCGCTTTCCATTCTCATGCTGGGCATGATGGTTCCCGAGTTTGACATCCTCGGGGCATCAGTCTTCGTCAGCAACCTGGTCGGCGTGGTAAAGGTTACAGTTTACTGGAGTATAAGTTACCTTGTACTCGGGTATTTCTTTTGGGGACTAGCCCGACTGGGCCTGCCGATATTCCTCGCCCCCATGGTGATGTGGTGTATCGCGGTACTTGTGTCGCAATCCGTACCAACCTTGCTTTTTGATGCTTTCACCTGAAGCTGGAGCCGCACGTTGCGGCAGTCAGCGTTGATTGTTCTGTCGACGCTGATCTGTATCCATGTGACAGCGCCAACCCTTCGCAAACTGTTGGGGCATGCACCGGAGCTGGTGCCCATATGGTGGCCGGTGAGCAACATTCGCGTGCCGCTCCTCCTTCGGCTGCCGAATGAACACCGAAACCGTGTCCGCCGCATTCATGCGGCAAATCAATACGTCGAGGTTGTGACCGAAACAGGCACGACGTTGCTACGCATGAGCTTGAAGAACGCCATAGCCTTGCTGCCAGAGGCATCAGGGTGGCATTGTCACCGCTCCCTATGGATCGCCCGCGACGAGGTCCAGGATTTGGTTTACTTCAAAGGCCAGCCCAGGGTCATCGACATGGAGGGCTTGAGTTTTGCGATCAGCCGCGCACATGTTCCAGAGATTCGAGCCCACCTTGCGCGCAAGCGTGACACAGAATAGCGGGCGCTGACCTGCCGCCCGGGAGTTCCCTCAATCTGATGTAAAGTCTGCCCAACCCTTGACGGAGCAGACGACATGAGGAAAAGCCGTTTCGCCGAGTGGTAGGGACCGTGCCCCCAGTAATGAGGGGCGGTCAGGAATGATCTGGGGGATCATTTCAGCCCTGAATGTGAAAGCCCCGGACACCAGATCATCGGAGTGATCAAGGAGCAGGGTTCAAGCGTGAAGCGATTGATCCAGTGGATCAATCGTAGCGCAGAACGGCATGGCCACGGCAGAGGTCTGCCGCAGGCACGGTGTCAGCCCGCCCTCGTTTTACAAGCTGAGCCGACGCGCGAACGAGCGCCGCAACGGCGTTGCATCAGGATGAGCAAAGGAGATGGCGAGGTCGCGCCAAGGCAGACTCCTCAACGCCCTTGCTGCGAGCCGGTTGGCAAGCGCGTGCGGTCGTATGGCACGCCATCGACCGCGAGGCTGACAAGGGCGTCAGGGGTGGGGTGACACGGGTGTGGCGCCTCCATCCGGCTGGGCGGTTCGCCTGTCACAACCGCGCGACAGCCACCGGAGCGGCGAAACCGTCCGATTTCACCTATATCCTGTCACGCGTGCCCGCAAAAGGACTGAGTGCCGCGATGACCAGCGCCCCTCGCCCGCGTTCTTCGCGCATGTCCGCTCTGCTGACGGGTTTCAAGTGGGACCCCTGAAAATTGCCCGGCAAGCCGCTGATTTCCACGCGGCCTTTGACGAAATCCATGGCGCAGGCCATCTGGCGGAGCTACTGGCCGTTTTTGAACAGAAGGTGCAGATGGGCAATCCGCCCGAGAAGATCGGTGCCGCGATACCGGCAGATAGCAGCCCGGTTGCCGAGAGGGCGCGGGCGCTGATGACCGTCTGGTCTCTTGGACAGGTGGCCCCAAGCGATGATCCGCACACGCCGCTAATCTCTTCGGGCAATCACTGTGCAGGCACTCGTCTGACGTGAGGCTCAGGCCCACGCCCAGTTGGGGCGCGATGCTGCATATCGGTACGAACGACATAAACGAGGTGCCGTGGCATTTCTTCTGGCCCGGCTTCGCCATTTTTATTGCCGTCTTGGAGATCAACCTTTTCGGCGATGCCCTTCGCCAGGTGTTGCCCCCAGGAACCGCTGACGCTGTATGGAGGGGTGCCCGCGTTTCAAGCGCAATTTGTTGTAAATCTGAAAGTTTCTAGCCTGATTTGGCGCGTCCGACAGGCGGATCAAAAGCACAATATCGAATCTTTGTAAGTTGATGGCGCTTGAGGCCCGGACGCTCGGGAGAGTGAATTCCTGAATACACCGCACGCCGGTGGTGGCCTCGGCGAGCGTGGTTGCGAAGCGCAGCTTGCCTACGGGCGGAATGGATATATCCCACAGCGCAGGAAGCGCAAAACGCGCAGTTTCTCCAGCACGCCTTGAAGGATGCGTTCAGCCTTGGAGTCGGGGTCTATTCGGACCGCGCGCGCGCTGCTAGCAGGCCAGTCAGCCAGTCCGGGTCCATTTCCGGGACCGACGAGAGCAGCAAGTCCGTATAGGGTTCATGCGGGGGCGCGAAAACTTCGGGTTTGGGGCCTTGCTCGATTATCCGCCCGCGCTGCATGACCACGACATCGTCAGCAATGGCGCGCACGGTCGCAAGATCATGGGTGATGAACATATAGGCCAGATTGAACTCAGCCTGCAGACGGTCCAGAAGCTTCAGGATGCCTTCCTGCACGATCTGATCCAGCGCGCTTGTGACTTCATCGCAGATGATCAGCTTCGGCTCGGCCGCCAGTGCACGGGCAATGCCGATGCGTTGTTTCTGCCCGCCTGACAGCTCGCCGGGCAGCCGGTCTATGAACTTGTCCGGCTCCAGCTCGATCAGGTCCAGCAATTCGCGTACACGAATGTCCAGCGCGCGGCCCTTCAGCCCAAGATACATCTGAGCAGGGCGTCCGATCAACTCGCGCAGGCGCAGCTTTGGGTTCAGCGCCGTGTCGGCCATCTGATAGATCATCTGGCACTGGCGCAACTGGTCGCGCGTGCGCGCGCGGTAGTCGGGCGGCAGGGCCGTGCCGTCAAACAGAACCTGCCCCGTGCGCGGCGGCAACAGCCCGGTGATGACCCGCGCGACAGTGGATTTGCCCGACCCGGATTCGCCCACCACCGCGACCGTCCGACCGGCATGGATGTCAAAAGCAATGTCATGCAGGATATCGGCCTTGCCATAGCCCGCGGTCACGTCTTGCACCGACACAAGCGGCGCGTCGCTGGGGGCAGGCTGTTCGGGGCGCGCAAAACTGCGCACGGCCCAAAGGCTTCTGGTATACTCGGCCTTGGGCGCCGCCAGCATTTGACGGGTGTCGGCTTCTTCCACCTCATCGCCGCGCAGCAGGATCTTGATGCGGTCGGCCATCTGCGCCACCACGGCCAGATCATGGGTGATATAAATGGCGGCGGTGTTGTATTCCCGCACAATATCGCGGATGGCGGCCAGAACCTCGATCTGGGTGGTGACATCAAGCGCAGTGGTCGGCTCGTCAAAGATGATCAGGTCAGGGTGGTTGGCCATCGCCATTGCGGTCATCGCGCGCTGCAACTGCCCGCCCGAGACCTGATGCGGATAGCGAAAGCCGATCTCTTCGGGCGCAGGAAGCTGCATCTTGCGATAGAGCGTCACAGCCTCGGCCTGCGTGGTCTTTCGCGACTTGCCATCCAGCACAGGCACTTCGGCATATTGGTCAATCAGCTTGTGGGCCGGGTTGAAACTGGCCGCCGCCGATTGCGCGACATAGGCGATGCGCCGCCCCCTGAGCGCGCGTTTTTTCCGCTCCGATGCGGCGCGCAAGTCGATGCCGTCAAAGACAATCTCGCCGCCCGATATCCGGCAGCCATCGCGCGCAAAGCCCATCGCGGCGAGCCCCAGCGTGGACTTGCCCGCGCCGGATTCGCCGATAAGCCCCAGCACCTCGCCGCGCTGCAAGCTCAGGTCAACGCCCTTGATGATGGGCAGCCAGTCCTCGCCGGAGCGGCCCTCGATGATCAGGTTCCTGATGGTCAGAAGTGGGTCGCTCATCCCTGCTCCTTCAGGCCAGAGGCGCGGTAAAGCTGCCAGTCCACCACGAAATTCACCGCCACGGTCAGCAGCGCAATCGCGCCTGCGGGCAGAAGGGGCGTCACATCGCCGAATGTGATCAGGGTCGCATTGTCGCGCACCATGCTGCCCCAGTCGGCCATGGGCGGCTGGATGCCGAGGCCGAGGAAGGACAGCGACGAGATGGTCAGGAACACGAAGCAGAAGCGCAGCCCGAATTCGGCCACCAGGGGTGCCAGCGCATTGGGCAGGATCTCGCGGCGGATCAGATACCAGCTTCCCTCGCCGCGCAGGCGGGCGGCCTCGATATAATCCATCACCACGA
>SKIF01000127.1 GCA_007116575.1 Paracoccaceae bacterium | reverse complement strand
GGGCCAGAATGTCGGACTGGCGGTAAAGCGCGTTGGAATCAAAGCCCATTTTCGCATCAAGGCATTTCAGATCGCCCTTGTCGGTCACGATCAGGGGGTTGATCTCGACCATTTCGGCATCCTTCTCGACGAAGAACCGATACAATTTGCCGACCAGATCGACGCATTGCTTGACCTGCTTGCCTTCCAGTCCCAGCGCGAAGGCCACGCGGCGGCCATGGAATCCCTGTATGCCGGTAGCCGGGTCCACACTGAAAGACAGGATCTTTTCAGGTGTCGAGGCCGCAACCTCTTCGATATCCATGCCGCCCTCGGTCGAGACAACGAAGCTCACGCGGCTTGTCTGGCGGTCCACCAGCAGCGCGAGATAAAGCTCGCGCTCGATATCCGAACCATCCTCGATATAGATGCGGTTGACCTGCTTGCCTGCGGGGCCGGTCTGGTGCGTGACCAGCGTGCGACCCAGCATCTGCTTGGTCATTTCTTCCGCCTCGGCCACGGATTTCGCCAGCCGCACGCCACCCTTTTCACCAGCCGAAGCTTCCTTGAAGCTGCCTTTGCCGCGCCCACCGGCATGGATCTGCGCCTTGACCACCCAGAGCGGACCGTCAAGCTCTCCCGCCGCCGCTTTGGCCTCTTCCGCCCTCAGGACAATGCGTCCGTCGGAAACCGGCACCCCTGCTGCGCGCAAAAGTCCTTTCGCCTGATACTCATGGATGTTCATGAACCCGTCCCATTTTGTGCCATCGGTTCCCCGTGCATGGCACAACTGACGCGGAAAACAATGACAAAATGTCGCGATTCCGGGCTGACGGCGAAAAATCGGCAGTTTGTGATCACAGTTTTCGATGCAGTGATCACAAATTTAACCTGATATCGCAAACAGCTTCTCTGGCCGTTTTTCCAATGAAAAACGGGCCGCACCTTGGTGCGACCCGTCATATGCGCTGTTCGGTGAACAGGCGTGCAGCAGGTCAGGCGAGGGTCGGGTCAATTCCCTTGCAGGCCTCGACCAGACCGCGCACCGCCTCGACCGATTTGTCGAACATCACCTGCTCGTCCTTGGCCAGCTTGATGTCTACCACCTTTTCAATCCCGTTCCCGCCGATGATCGTCGGCACGCCCACATACATGCCCTTCAGCCCGAATTCGCCGTTGCACCATGCGGCACAGGGCAAGAGACGGCGCTGGTCACGCAAATACGCTTCTGCCATCTCGATGGCGGAGGTCGCGGGCGCGTAGAAGGCCGAGCCGGTCTTCAACAGCCCCACGATCTCGGCCCCGCCATCGCGCGTGCGCTGCACGATGGCATCGAGCTTGTCCTGCGAGGTCCAGCCCATCGAGACCAGATCGGGCAGCGGAATGCCCGCCACGGTCGAATAGCGCACAAGCGGCACCATTGTGTCGCCATGCCCGCCCAGAACGAAGGCGGTCACATCGCGCATCGAGACATTGAACTCGAGCGACAGGAAATGCCGGAACCGCGCCGAGTCGAGCACACCTGCCATGCCGACAACCTTGGCATGGGGCAGGCCCGAGAACTCGCGCAGCGCCCAGACCATCGCATCAAGCGGGTTGGTGATGCAGATGACAAACGCATCGGGGGCATGGGCGGCGATCCCCTCGCCCACCGCTTTCATCACTTTCAGATTGATGCCCAGAAGGTCATCGCGGCTCATGCCCGGCTTGCGCGGCACGCCGGCGGTCACGATGCAGACATCGGCCCCGGCGATATCGGCATAATCATTGGTGCCCTTGAAACGCCCGTCGAACCCTTCCGAGGGGCCCGATTCCGCAATGTCGAGCGCCTTGCCCTGCGGGATGCCCTCGGCAATGTCAAACAGGACGACATCGCCCAGTTCCTTGATCGCGGCGAGATGGGCGAGCGTGCCGCCAATCTGTCCTGCGCCGATCAGTGCGATTTTGGGTCTGGCCATCAGTGATCTCCGGTTGCATGGATATGATGCCGCGTGCCTAGAGCCTGCGCGCTGTCAATGCAAGGGTATCACAGGGGGGTGAGGGGCGTGGTAGCGCTGACGGCGAGGCTGGCGACCAGGCAAGCCTGACAGGTCCGCGCCACTCACCGCTCCGTCAAACGCAACTCGATCCGACGGTTGCGCGAGCGGGCCTCGGCGGTGTTGGCCGGGTCCACGGGTTGCCACTCACCGAACCCCGCCGCCGACAAACGGCGCGCCGGGAAACCGCGCTCTTCGGTCAGGTAGCGAACCACCGAGAGCGCGCGGGCCTGTGACAGCGCCCAGTTATCGGCAAAACGCCCGCCCGGTGCGATGGGCAGATTGTCGGTATGCCCCTCGACCTGCAGAATCCAGTCGATCCCGGGTGGGATGTTGTCGGCCACATCATTGAGGATCGCCACCACATTGCCGATCTGCGCGCGCCCCTCGGGGGCGAGATCGGCCGAACCAAGCTCGAACAACACCTCCGAGGAGAACACGAAGCGATCACCGACGATCTCGACCCCTTCGCGCCCCTCCAGCACCTGCCGCAACTGACCGAAGAACTCTGAACGGAACTGTTCCAGCCGCTCGCGTTCGGCGGCTTCCAGATCGGCGCGGGCGCGCTGTTCGGCGGCAAGCTGGGCCAGCGCGATGTTGAGATCCGCGCCCAGACTCTCGATCTGGACCTGCGCGGCCTCTTCACGTGCGCGCACTTCACCCAGAAGCTCCTGCAGCCCGCCCACCTGCCCGCGCAGCGCCGCGACCTGTTGGTTGAGCAGTTCCAGCGCGCGCTGGTCCTCGAGCGCCTGCGCGTCCCGCTCGGCAAGGCTGTCTTCGGCCAGCGCGCGCAACGCGGCCAGCCGTTCGCGCTCGGTCATTTCGCGCTCGAGCAGGTCCTGCATCTCGGCCTGTTCTGCCCGCGCCGCCGCCAGAAGCGTCAGCGCCTCTTCGGCGCGGCGGCGCTGTTCCTCCAGCGCGAGGGTCATCGCCGTCAGTTCGGTATCCGCCCCCTCGAGCCGTTCGCGCAAAGCCTCGGCGGCAGCGGCATCGGCAAGTCGCTGGCGTTCTTCCGCGCTCAGCGCAGCTTCCGCTTCGGCCAGACGTTCGCGCAGTGCCTCGGCGGCAGCGCGTTCGGCCAGCGCCTGCGCCTCGGCGGCATCCAGCGCCGTGTCCTGTTCGGCAAATTGCGCGCGCAACTCTTCCAGCCGCGCGAGCGCTTCCAGCCGCGCGGCCTCCTCGGCGTCAAACCGGGTCGCGGCCTCTTCGAGCTCGGCGCGCAGGCTCTCGGCGCGGGCAATGGCGGCCAGACGCGCGGCCTCTTCCAGCGACAAGCTGTCCCGCGCGGCCTGCAACTCGTCGCGCAGGCTTTCGGCCATCGCAAGCGCTGCCGCCTCTGCCTCCTCGGCACTCATCGCATCGGCCTGCGCCGCGTCGCGCGCCGCTTCCACCTGCGCCAGCGCGGCCAGGGTGGCGGCAAGCTCGGCCTCCTGGCTGGCCTGGTCCTGTTGCACCCTTGCCAAGGCATCTTCGGCACTCGCAAGCTGGGCGGCCAGCTGGGCAAGCGAGACCTCCTGCGCCGCGGCCTCGGCGCGGGCCTCGGCCAGCGCGGCCTCGACCGCTTCGGCCCGTGCCGCTGCCAGACGCGCGGCCTCGGCCTCGGCGTCAAGCTCGTCGCGCAGGGCGGCCAGCGCAAGCTGCAACGCCTCTTGTTCCGACAGCAGCACCGCCTGCGCGGCTTCGAGTTCGGCCAGATCGGCGCTGAGTTCCTCGCCGCGCGCCAGCGCCGCATCGCGTGCGCCGATCAGCGCGGCGACCTGCGCCTCGAAATCGGTGATCTGCGCCTGCGCAGCGGCCAGCGCGCTCTCGCGCGCATCGAGATCGCGCGTCAGCGTCGAAATCTGCGCGGCTTGTGCAACGGCCAGCGCGCGCGCCTGATCAAGATCGCCCTCCAGCGCGCCCACCTGCCCTTCCAGCGCGCTGACCCGAGCCCGTGACAGGCCCAGCGCGTCGGCCAGCGCGGCGACCTCGGCACTCAGGCCCTCAAGCTCGGTATCCTGTGCGCTGATCGTGTCGCGCAGCACGAATTGCACGATCATGAAGATCGACAGCACGAACATCAGCACCAGAAGCAGCGCCGTCATCGCATCGACGAAGCCCGGCCAGATCGCCCCGCTGACATCGCGCCGCTGCCCGGTTCTGCGCGACAGCGCCATGGCCTAGCCCTCGTCCCGGCGCGGGCTGTATCCGGCGCGCGACAATTGCCGCACGGCTTGGGTCAGGCGCTCGAGATCGGCGCGCAGGTCGGTGGTGGTCTCGATCCGCCCGGCAGAGAGTTCCTCGGCGATGCGAAGAAGCTGCGCGTCCATGTTGCGCAGTCGCAGGCGCATTTCGGCCTGTCCGGCGGCACTGCCTTCCTCGGCCTGAATGCGGTAATGGTTGAGCAGTTCTTCCTGCCCGGTGGCAATCCGCTCCAGCGCCGGGGTCAGCGCTGCAGGGGCCTCACCGCCCTGATGCCCTGCCGCCAGCCGGTCGATGGCCTCGACCAGATAGCCCAGCGCCTGATCAAGCTGCGCGCGTTCGGTATCGGCCTGCACCTGCTGGCGGTGCAGCGCCTCCATCTGTTCGGCCATGGCATCGAGCACCTGCGCCATGGCGCCCATCTCGGTGCCCGGTTCCAGATCGCCCGCCACACCCAGTCGGGTTATCGAGCTTAGCCATTCTTCAAGCTGGCGGTAAAAACGGTTCTGGCCATGGCCTGCGAAGAGTTCCAGCATCCCCACCACAAGCGAGCCCGCCAGCCCCAGAAGCGACGAGGAAAACGCCGTCCCCATACCACCAAGCTGCGCTTCAAGCCCGGTCATCAGGTTGTCGAACACCTGCAGCCCGGTCTGGTCCTCCTCCGGGGCCAGTGAGCGGATCGTATCGACCACCGCGGGAACCGTGATCGCAAGGCCGTAGAACGTGCCCAGGAGGCCCAGAAAAATCAGCAGGCTGACGATATAGCGGGTGATGTCGCGCAACTCGTCCAGCCGGGTGGCCACCGAGTCGAGGATAGACGTGGCGGAAGAGGACGAGATCTTCGAGCCGCGCCCGCGCCCGCGCAGAAGCGCCGCCAGCGGCACCAGCAGCGAGGGCGGGATCGTGGCCTCATGGCCGGGCGTATCGGCGGCAAAGCCCTCGATCCAGATGATCGAGCGATTCAGTTGGATCACCTGCCAGAAGGTCGCCAGCACGCCGACCACAAAGACAAAGAAGATCACCCCGTTGAGCCAGATATTGGCCAGAAAGATCCCCGAGACGCGCGGGAACAGGAAATATGTGCCCACGCTGACCAGCGCGATGACAATCAGCATCATCACGATCTGGCGCACCGGGCGGGAAAACTGCGTCTGGGCCCCGAACTGGGATCTTGCCATGGCGGGCGTCCTGATCCTCTTTTGCTGCGATACCCTAGGTCAGACGCGGCCCTGTGCCAACTGGGTTTTTCGTGAATAAGCCGAACAGTGTGGCTTCTGCGCGCGCATGTGCAACGCAAAACCCCCGGCGCGGGCGACACCGGGGGGGGAAAGTCGGGGCTGGGAGGGGGCTGTGTGCAACAGCCCGGTTTCAGTCCGCTTGCTGGGCCGCCGGGGCCTCGGCGGCACGCTTGCGGCGGTTTTCATCCATGAACTGGTCGAATTCGGCCTTGTCCTTGGCCTCGCGCAGACGCTCGAGAAAGGCATCGAAGGCGGCCTGTTCGTCTTCCAGCCGACGCAGCATGTCGGCCTTGTAGGCATCAAAGGCATTGTTGCCGGACGAGCGGGTGGCAATGCCCGCATGTGCGACCTTGGTGCGGCAGGATTTTCCGAACATCTTCTTTCCCCAGATCATGTAAGCCAGAAGTGCCAGCCCGATGGGCCAGAACAGGATGAACCCCAGCACCATCGCCGCGATCCACGCGCCCTTGCCGAACCCGTCCAGCCAGGCTTCCGCCCGGTGCAGCCAGGAGGCGTTTGCAGTTGCAGTCGTCATTCCTCTCTCCTCTCGGTGTTAATGTTATTCACATTTACATAGATGGGGAAGGCTGTCGAGAGGTCAAGTGGTGGTGATGACGATTTTTCGCTGTGCGGCGCGTTTCTATCCCGGCCCGCCTGCACCCCGGACGCGAAAGGGGCAGAGATGCGCCGCATCCCTGCCCCCGCGATGGCAGCAACAATCAGGCGCGCAGCCTACATGCTGCAATTCTCGCCATGCACATCCTGGTGCTCTTCAAAGGCCACCCCGACAATGCTGTTGGTAAACTCGCCATCCACTTCGACCACTTCGCGGATATAGACCCGCTGGATCGGGTGTTGATTCGGTGCCCAGGCGAAATCGCCCCGGACCGACGCGAAATCCGCCGCGCGCAGCGCCTCGCGGAAGGCGTCACGGTCGCTGACATCGGCCTTGGCCGCGGCCGACAGGATCAGATTCGCTGTATCAAACCCCTGGCTCGCATAGAGCGACGGAATACGACCATAGGCCTCGCGGAAGGCCGCGACAAATTCCTGATTGGCGTCATTGTCCAGATCAGGCGACCATTGGCTGGCATTGAACACTCCCAGCGCAGCCGACCCGACAGCGGGCAGGATATCCTGACTGAATGTGAACGCTGCCGAAACAATCGGCAAATCAAGGCCCGATTGTTCATATTGCCGCATGAAACTGATGCCCATGCCGCCGGGCAGGAAGATGAAGATCGAATCCGCCCCCGAGGCCCGGATCTGCGCGATTTCCGCAGCATAGTCAGTCTGGCCGACCTGCGTGAACAACTCGCCTGCCAGATTACCCTCGAAATAGCGCTTGAAGCCTGCCAGCGCATCGGTCCCCGCCGGGTAGTTGGGGGCCATGATGAAGGTGTTTTCATAGCCCAGCTCATTGGCATAGGCCCCTGCCCCTTCGTGCAGCATGTCATTCTGCCATGCGACATTGAAATAATTCGGATGGCAGTTCGCCCCTGCCAGCGCCGAAGGGCCAGCGTTGGGCGAGAGGTAGAAGATATCCTGCGCCACGGTCGAGGGCACCACCGCCATGGCCAGGTTCGACCAGATGATGCCGGTCAGGATATCGGCGCGTTCGGACTGGATCATCCG
>SKIF01000064.1 GCA_007116575.1 Paracoccaceae bacterium | reverse complement strand
GGGCAAGGATATCGGCGTCGTCACCCACGGGCAGGGATTGCGCTGGATCGAATGCACGGTCACCGGCAAGGGCCAGCATACGGGTTCGACGCCGATGTATATGCGGCGCAATGCAGGCCGGGGGTTGGCGCGTGTGACCGAGCTTGTGCACGAGATTGCGATGCAGCATCAGCCCGATGCCGTGGGGGCCATCGGCCATGTCGATGTCTATCCCAACAGCCGCAACATCATCCCCGAAAAGGTTGTTTTCACAATCGATTTCCGCAGCCACAAGCTGGATATCCTGCAAGCGATGGAGGCCGAATTGCTGGCGCGCGCACCGGGGCTTTGCGCCGATATCGGCGTGAAATTCACCGCCCGCAGCAGCGGCCAGTTCAATCCGCCCGCCTTTGACGAGACGCTTCTGGGCCGCATCCGCGACGCCGCCGACCGGCTGGGATGCAGCCATATGGATATCGTCTCTGGCGCGGGCCACGACGCCTGCTGGATCAACCGGCTCTATCCGACCGCAATGATCTTCTGCCCCTGCGTCGATGGGCTATCGCATAACGAGGCCGAAGAGATCTCGCCCGAATGGGCGGCAGCGGGGACGAATGTCCTGCTTCATGCCGTGCTGGAGACGGCGGAGGTGGTGGGCGCATAGCACCCACCCAACAGCGTATTCTGGAGGGAACCGAGATATGTCCACAGTTATCAAGAACGGCACCATCGTCACCCATGACCTGACCTACAAGGCGGATGTGCGCGTCGAGGGCGGCAAGATCACCGAGATCGGCCCGAACCTTTCGGGCGACACCACGCTGGATGCCACAGGCTGCTACATCATGCCCGGCGGGATCGACCCGCATACGCATCTGGAAATGCCCTTCATGGGCACCTATTCCAGCGACGATTTCGAATCCGGTACCCGCGCAGCGCTTTCGGGCGGCACCACCATGGTGATCGATTTCGCCCTGCCTTCGCCGGGGCAGGGGCTGCATGACGCGCTCAAGATGTGGGACAACAAATCCGGCCGCGCGCATTGCGACTATTCCTATCACATGGCGGTCACATGGTGGGGCGAGCAGGTCTTCAACGAGATGCCCGAGGTCGTCAAACGCGGCATCCCCAGCTTCAAGCATTTCCTCGCCTACAAGGGCGCGCTGATGGTCAATGACGACGAGCTGTTCGCCAGCTTTCAGCGCCTGCGCGAACTGGGTGCGATTGCCATGGTCCATGCCGAGAATGGCGATGTCGTGGCTGAGTTGTCCGCCAAACTGCTGGCCGAGGGCAATACCGGCCCCGAGGCGCACGCCTATTCGCGCCCCTCTCAGGTCGAGGGCGAGGCCACCAACCGCGCCATCATGATTGCCGATATGGCAGGCGTGCCGCTCTATGTGGTGCATACCTCCTGCGAGGAGGCGCATGAGGCCATCCGCCGCGCCAAGCAGGCGGGCAAGCGCGTCTGGGGCGAGCCGCTGATCCAGCACCTGACACTCGACGAATCCGAGTATTTCCACCCCGACTGGGACCATGCCGCCCGCCGTGTCATGTCGCCGCCCTTCCGTAACAAGAAGCATCAGGACAGTCTCTGGGCGGGGCTCGCCTCGGGGACGCTCTCGGTCGTGGCGACGGATCATTGCGCTTTCACCACTGATCAGAAGCGGTATGGTGTGGGCGATTTCACCAAGATCCCCAATGGCACGGGCGGGCTGGAAGACCGGATGCCCATGCTCTGGACCCAGGGCGTGCGCACGGGGCGGATCACGATGAACGAGTTTGTCGCCGTGACCTCGACCAATGTCGCCAAGATCTTCGGCATGTATCCGAAGAAAGGTGCGGTCGCAGTGGGCGCGGATGCCGATCTGGTGGTCTGGGACCCCGAGCGGTCGAAGACCATCAGCGCCAGCAGCCAGCAATCGGCCATTGATTACAATGTATTCGAAGGCCACGAAGTCACCGGCCTGCCGCGCTTTGTGCTTTCGCGCGGGCGGGTCGTGGTGAATGACGGTGCGTTCGAGGGGCAGGAAGGACATGGCGAATTTGTTGCCCGCGATGCCAATGGTCCGGTCGCTCAGGCGCTCTCGACCTGGAAAGACCTGACCGCCCCGCGCCCGGTTTCGCGCGCGGGAATCCCCGCGACGGGGGTGTAAGCCGCGTGATTACAGGCGTGCTGGAAGCGGCGGTTTATGCCGAGGACCTGGAGGCGGCACGCGGCTTCTATACCGGTGTGCTGGACTTGCCCGAGATCACGGCAGTGGAAGGGCGGCATGTGTTCTTTCGCTGCGGCGACAGCGTGCTTCTGGTCTTCCGCGCTTCGGCCAGCCGTCAGCCGCCCCGCTCCGACGCCCTGCCGGTCCCGCCCCATGGCGCCGAAGGGGCTGGGCATGTCTGCCTGCGCGTGGCAAAGAACGATCTGGACGCACTCGCCACCCGGCTTGACAATGCTGGGGTGGCCATCGAGTCCGATTTCCGATGGCCGCATGGCCCGCGCTCGATCTATGTGCGCGACCCGGCAGGCAATTCGGTCGAATTCGCGGCCGGAGAACTTTGGGGACTGGATGGATGAAGGACACGAAACCCTCGCAAACCGCCGCGCCGGTTATCTCTGCCAGCGACCTCAACCTGACCTTTGAGACCGCTGACGGCCCGGTCCACGCGCTCAAGGACGTGACCCTCGACATCGCCAAGGGCGAATTCGTCAGTTTCATCGGCCCCTCGGGCTGCGGCAAGACCACCTTCCTGCGCGTGATCGCCGATCTGGAAACGCCCACAGCGGGCACGATCAGCGTCAATGGCATGACACCCGAGGCCGCCCGCAAGGCGCGTGCCTATGGTTATGTATTTCAGGCCGCCGGCCTTTACCCCTGGCGAACGATTGCAGGAAATGTGAAACTTCCGCTCGAGATCATGGGCTATTCAGGGGCTGAGCAGCAGGCTCGTGTTGAAAAAGTGCTAGAATTGGTCGAGCTTTCAGGCTTCGAGCGCAAGTTTCCCTGGCAGCTTTCGGGCGGCATGCAGCAGCGCGCCTCGATTGCCCGCGCGCTGGCCTTCGACGCCGATATCCTGCTGATGGACGAGCCTTTCGGCGCGCTGGACGAGATCGTGCGCGACCGGCTGAACGAACAGTTGCTCGAGCTTTGGGCGCGCACCGAGAAGACCATCGGCTTTGTCACCCATTCGATCCCCGAGGCGGTCTATCTCTCCACGAAAATCGTGGTCATGTCGCCGCGTCCCGGACGCATCACCGATATCATCGACAGCCCGCTGCCGCGCGAGCGCCCGCTCGACATCCGCGACAGCCCCGAATTCATCGAAAT
The DNA here is from genome assembly GCA_007116575.1 of Paracoccaceae bacterium. GTDB lineage: Bacteria > Pseudomonadota > Alphaproteobacteria > Rhodobacterales > Rhodobacteraceae > Roseinatronobacter. The sequence continues at coordinate 19,757 of SKIF01000064.1, read as the reverse complement.
CGCCCATCGCGTGCGCGAAGGGCTCCGGGCAGGGCATCTGGATGACTGATTTGCTTTCATCCTTGCAAAAATATCCCGGGGGGAGGGACCGAAGGGACCGGGGGGCAGCGCCCCCCAGACGCGGGCAGCGGCCATGCGCAACCTAGGTCCGGTTCTCACGGTTGTCGCCGCACTTATCGCGCTGTGGTATCTCGCGGTTGTGCCGATGAATGCGCAATGGGCGCAGGATCAGGCGCGCCGGGCCGGGCAGGATCTGAGCTTCACCGCGCTCGTCACCGACACCATGTCACAGGCCCGCCCGCGCCTGCCCGCCCCGCATCAGGTGGCCGCGGAGTTGTGGAACTCGACTGTCGTCGAGGAAATGACCGGGCGGCGGGGGGTCATGACTACGGGCAGCCTGTCCAACCGCTCGCTGATCTATCATGGCTGGGTGACGCTGTCGGCGACGTTGCTGGGCTTTGCCATCGGCTCGGCCCTTGGCATCGCGCTGGCCATCGGCATTGTGCATAACCGCGCCATGGATGCCAGCGTCATGCCCTGGGCGATCGCCAGCCAGACCATCCCCATCCTCGCTATCGCGCCGATGATCATCGTGGTGCTCAATGCCGTGGGCATCACCGGGTTGATCCCGAAGGCGATCATCTCGACCTATCTGAGTTTCTTTCCGGTCGTCGTGGGCATGGTCAAGGGCTTGCGCGCGCCCGATGCGATGCAGCTAGATCTGATGAAGACCTACAGCGCCAATGGCGCAGAGGTCTTCGCCAAATTGCGCTGGCCCTCGGCCATGCCCTATCTCTTCGCCTCGCTGAAAGTGGCCATCGCGGCGGCGCTGGTGGGGGCCATCGTCGCCGAATTGCCCACTGGGGCCGTGGCAGGGCTGGGGGCGCGGCTTCTGTCGGGCAGCTATTACGGGCAGACGGTGCAGATCTGGTCGGCGCTCTTTGCCGCCGCGATCCTTGCGGCCAGCATGGTCGCGCTGATCGGGCTGATCCAGCGGGTCACACTCAGACGCATGGGGATGGCAACATGAGGGTCCGGGCGCTGACCGGGGCCGGGCAGGCGGCCGGCGTGGCGCTGGCGACGCTGATCGCGCTGCTGGCCGGTGGTCTTGGCGCAGCACCCGCGCCGGTCATGGTGGCCCTGATCGCGTCTTGCGGCTTGTTTGTGATCCATCATTTTCTGGGGTGGGTCCGGCGTGCCCCTGGCTTTGTGCATGGGGTGTTTCTGCTGGTCATGGCGACCAATCTCTGCACCGCTGCGCTGGCCCTCGCCTCGGCCCCTGTCGCGGCGCTCTGGTTTGCGGCAACAACGATTGCGCTCTGGCTTCTGGCCTGGTGGCTGGTCGCGCAACTGGCCGATCTGCCCGCGCGCAAGGGGCCTGCTGGCCTGCTGCAGGCCCTGCTTGCGCCGCTCCTCTTCGGGGCGACGCTGCTCTGGCTTTGGGAGGTCATTGTCCGAGCGCTCGATGTGCCGCGCGTCATCCTGCCCGCGCCAAGTGCCATCTGGGCACGCATCCTGCGCTCGACCGATATCCTCTGGGTCGATTTTGTGCAGACATTCGTCAAGGGCGCGCTCTCGGGCTTCGCCATCGGGGTGGGGGCGGCCATTGTCTTTGCCCTGCTGGTGGACCGCTCCGACTTCCTGCGTCGGGGGCTTTTGCCGGTGGGCAATTTCCTGGCCGCCCTGCCGATCATCGGCACGGCGCCGATCATGGTCATGTGGTTCGGGTTCGACTGGCCCTCCAAGGCGGCCGTGGTGGTGGCAATGGTGTTCTTCCCGATGCTGGTCAACACTGTGCAGGGGCTGGCCGCGACCGAGGCCATGCAGCGCGACCTGATGCGCACCTATAGCGCAAGCTGGGGGCAGGCGCTTTTGAAGCTGCGCCTGCCTGCCGCCATGCCCTTCATCTTCAACGGGCTCAAAATTTCATCGACTCTTGCCCTGATCGGGGCGATTGTTGCTGAATTCTTCGGCTCTCCCACCCGTGGGATGGGGTTTCGCATCTCGACCGAAGTGGGGCGGTTGCAACTTGATATGGTCTGGGCCGAGATTGCCGTGGCAGCCCTTGCGGGGTCGCTGTTCTACGGCCTGATTGCGCTGGTGGAGCGGGGCGTGACCTTCTGGCACCCTTCGCAACGCGGGCGATAACCCCTGACCCCGAAAACCGGGGCAGGCATTCTGGAGGTGAAGACAATGAAAAAGACGGTTTTCTGTTCGGTGGCGGCGCTGGGGCTGGGGATGGCCCCGGCGGCATGGGCGCTTGATGATGTGACACTGCAACTCAAATGGGTCACGCAGGCGCAGTTTGCGGGCTATTACGTCGCGCTCGAGAACGGGTATTTCGAGGATGAGGGGCTCAATGTCACCATCCGTCCGGGAGGCCCGGATATCGCACCGCCGCAAGTGATCGCCGGCGGTGGGGCCGATGTCATCGTCGAATGGATGCCCGCGGCGCTGGCCGCGCGCGAGAGCGGCTTGCCGCTGGTCAATATTGCGCAGCCCTTCAAACGGTCGGGCATGATGCTGACTTGTCTGGCCGAAACAGGCGTTTCCAGCCCCGAAGATTTCCCCGGTCGCACGCTTGGTGTGTGGTTTTTCGGCAATGAGTATCCGTTCCTGTCATGGATGAGCACGCTGGGTATCCCGACCGAGGGTGGCGATGACGGGGTCGAGGTGTTGCGCCAGGGCTTCAACGTGGACCCGCTGTTGCAAAATCAGGCCGATTGCATCTCGACCATGACTTATAACGAATACTGGCAGGTGATCGACGCCGGTATCTCGGAAGACGAACTTGTGACCTTCAAATATGAGGATCAGGGCGTCGCCACGCTGGAGGACGGGCTCTATGTGCTCGAAGACCGGCTGGAAGACCCGGACTTCGTGGACAAGATGGCCCGTTTCGTGCGCGCTTCGATGCGCGGCTGGGAATGGGCGGCCGAGAATGTCGAGGACGCGGCAATGATCGTGCTGGAATTCGATGACACCGGCGCGCAGACCGAAGAGCACCAGATCCGAATGATGGGCGAAGTCGCGCTGCTGATCGAGGGTTCGGATGGTACGCTTGATGTGGCCGATTACGAGCGCACCGTCTCAACCCTGCTGGGCGGCGGGTCGGACCCGGTCATCACGGCTGCACCCGAAGGGGCCTGGACCAGTGTCGTGACCGACGCGGCCTTCAACTGAGCGACACCGGCCCCGGCCCGACCACCTGGCCGGGGTCGCGACTGCGCGGGCGCAAGCTTGCGCCCGCGTGCGCTGCCATGTTTCTTATTCTTGATCTGACCGCGCCTGTTCCAGCATCCGCCCGATCATCTCGGTCATGTCGCGGCTGAGCGGGTCCTGCGCCATGATCCGCTCCAGTTCCGCCCGGACAAGCGTCTGACGGTCGCCATCATAGCGCCGCCAGGTCTCGAACAGGGTGGACATGCGCGCGGCGGTCTGGGGGTTCACTCCGTCCAGTCGGATCAGCCAATCCGCCACCAGCCTGTAGCCGGACCCGTCGCGCGCGTGGAACCCCGCCGGGTTCATGCCCAGCGCGCCGATCACGGCGCGGAAGCGGTTGGGGTTTTTCCACTCAAACCCCGAATGTTCGGTCAGTGCCTGCGCCGTTGCCACAGCGCGTTCGGGCGGGGCATGGACAACTTGTGCCGCGAACCATTTGTCGACCACCAGACGGTCATGCGACCATTGGCGGTAGAATTGCACCCCCTCGGCCTCGCCCGCGCCAATCGCCAGCAGTGCCGACCATGCCCCCATCTGCTCGGTCATGTTATCAGCGCTGACGAAAACCTCGGCGGCCTTCGCGCCACCATCGGCAAAGGCCAGCAGCCCCACCGCCTGCACCCGCAGCGCGCGGCGTCCGGCGTCGCGCGCATCAGCACTATAGGGGCCGGGGGTGGCCATGCTGGCCACGATCTGCGTGAGTTCCGGTGCAAGTGCCTCGGCGATGATGCGCTGCGCCGCGCGCCGTGCGGTGTGGATGGCGTCGGGGTCGGGCGTGTGACCTGCCTGATGCAGCGCTCCGGCCAGTTCATCCTCGCCCGGCAGGCGCAGCGCCAGCGCGCGAAAGGCCGGGTCGAGGCTTTCATCGCCCAAAACCCGGTGCAGCGCGTCCAGGTAATCCGGCCCCGGCTTCGCGCCCTCCAGTATCATCGCTTGCAGGATGTCGCGAGCCAGCGCCCGCCCGGCTTCGAAACGGCAGAATGGGTCGCTATCATGCGCCAGCATCAGCGCGCGCTCTTCACTGCTCAGGCGCTGATTCAGCACCACGGGCGCGGAAAAGCCGCGCAGCAGCGAGGCGACAGGGCGCGCGGGTAGGCCCTCGAAGGTGAAGGCCTGCTCGGGCGCGTCGAGTTCCAGCACCTGCGTCGGCAGCAATTCCGCCCCGTCCGGGCCGATCAGCCCCATCGCCACCGGGATCAGCAAGGGTTCTTTCAGGGGCTGGCCGGGGGTGGGGGGCGTGTGCTGGCGCAGCGTCAGCGTGTAGCGCCCATTGTCCCATTCCTCGGCGACATCGAGGCGCGGGGTGCCAGCCTGCTCATACCAGCGCTTGAATTGCGACAGGTCGCGCCCGGTCGCTTCCTCAAACACGGCCAGCCAGTCCTCGATCGTGCAGGCCTGCCCGTCATGGCGGGTGAAATACAGGTCAAGGGCTGCGGCATAGCCATCCTCTCCGACCAGAAGCTGCAACATGCGGATCAGTTCCGCGCCCTTCTCATAGACTGTCGCGGTGTAGAAATTGTTGATCTCGAGATAGCTTTCGGGCCGCACCGGATGCGCGAGCGGGCCGTCATCTTCGCGAAACTGCCGCGCGCGGAGTGTCAGCACATCCTCGATCCGCTTGACCGCATGGCTGCGCATGTCGCCCATGAATTGCTGGTCGCGAAAGACCGTCAGCCCCTCTTTCAGCGAGAGCTGGAACCAGTCGCGGCAGGTGATGCGGTTGCCGGTCCAGTTGTGGAAATACTCATGCGCGATGATCCGCTCGATGGCGGCGTAATCCGCGTCGGTCGCAGTCTCGGGCGAGGCCAGAACATAGCGAGAGTTGAAAATGTTCAAGCCTTTGTTCTCCATTGCGCCCATATTGAAGTCATCTACGGCGACAATGTTGAAAATGTCCAAGTCATAGGCGCGCCCATAAACCTGCTCGTCCCAGACCATCGAGCGTTTAAGCGCCTCCATTGCGTAACCGGTCTTGCCCTCATCACCCTGTCGCACCCAGATATTCAGCGCGACCTCGCGCTTGTCCATCGTGTTGAAGCGGTCCTCGGTCGCGACCAGATCGCCCGCGACAAGAGCAAAGAGATAGGCGGGTTTAGGGTGCGGGTCGTCCCATTCGGCCCAGCCGGGGCCAGCGCCTGTCGGGTTGCCATTCGACAACAGCACCGGCAGATCGGATTCGATGCGCACGCGGAACGGGGCCATCACGTCGGGGCGGTCGGGGTAGAAGGTGATCTTGCGAAACCCTTCGGCCTCGCATTGGGTGCAATACATGCCGCGCGACATATAAAGCCCTTCGAGCGCGGTATTGCTCTCGGGTGCGATTTCGACTTCGGCCTGCCAGTCGAAAGCGCCTTCGGGCAGGTCGCGCGCGGGGATGGTCAGCCCGGTCGCATCGGGTGCCGCGCTAATCGGCGTGTCGTTGAGGCTTGCCGAAATCAGCCGCAGCCCCTCGCCGTCAAGGCGCAGATCCTGCCCCGGTGCTGCTGCTGGATTGGGTTTGAACCGGATCTGCGCCAGAACACGGGTAGCAAGCGGGGCAAGGCGGAAGGTCAGGGCGACGCGTTCGACCAGATAGGGGGGCGGCTGGTAATCGGCCAGAAAGATCGGTTGCGGGGCAGTGTCGCGCATGGGCTCTCTCATCCGGGATGGGTTTGAGCCAGACATAGCCCGCTGCGCCCGCGACGGCAATCAGCAGCGCCCCGCGAAGAGCTGCACCCAATGCGCCCCCGGCCCGCGCCCGAACCCGGCATGGCTGAAATCGCCCGACAGGATATTGCGCCGGTGCCCTGCCGAGCGCATCCAGCTGCCCATGACGCTGGGCACATCCTGCTGGCCCTGCGCGATATTCTCGCCCATCGCGCAATAGCCGCTCAGCCCCGCCCGCCGTGCCCGATCCATCATGCCGCGGCCTTCGGGGCTGGTATGGCTGAAATAGCCGCGCCGGGCCATGTCGCAGGCATGGGCCTGCGCCAGCGCGCTCAATTCCGGATCCAGCACCAGGGCGGGACGTCCGGCCCGTGCGCGCTCGGCATTGACGCTTGCAAGATGTATTTCCAGTTCCGGCACTGGCGGGGCCGTGCAGGCCAGCGTCGGCGTGGCGCCGAAGCAAAGGGCAAGGCAGAAGCTGATCGCACGCATGGGCAACTCCGTCAGGGATGGCCCAGTTTGCCGCGACAGGCGGTGAATCCGGCATGACTTTCGCGTGAACGCGCAGCGGGGCCCGCGCGCTTGCACCTTGCGCGCCTTGGGTCTAAAGCCCTGTGGCAAGAAAGCCCGACCAGACACCAGAGACCGGAGTCCCCATGTCCGAGATCGACCTTGAGACAGCGCGCAATGTGGCGCATCTGGCCCGCATTGCCGTGCCCGAGGATACGCTTCCCACGCTGGCGCAGGAACTGAGCCATATGCTGAGCTTCATGGAGCAGTTGAACGAGGTTGATGTCGAAGGGGTGGAGCCGATGGTCTCGGTCACGCCGATGCGGCTCAAGCGACGCGCGGACGGGGTGACGGATGGGGACAAGCAGGACCGTATCCTTGCCAATGCGCCCGATGCGCGCGAGGGGTTTTTTGCTGTGCCGAAGGTGGTGGAATGAGCGCGCTGAACACACTCACCATCGCCCAAGCGCGCGACTTGCTGCGCAAGGGCGATGTCACCTCGGTTGCACTGACCGAAGCCTGCCTTGGCGCGATCGAGGGGGCAGGGCGGCTGAATGCCTTTGTCCACCATACCCCCGATCTGGCGCTGGAGCGCGCGCGGGCGGCGGATGCGCGGCTGGCGAAGGGTGATGCGCCCGCGATGTGCGGCATCCCCGTGGGCATCAAGGATCTGTTCTGTACCGAAGGCGTGCCCTCGCAGGCCGCTTCGCGCATCCTGAGTGGCTTCCTGCCGCCCTACGAGTCCACTGTCAGCGCGCAGTTGCGCGATTCGGGCGCGGTGATGCTGGGCAAGCTGAACATGGACGAGTTCGCCATGGGCTCGAGCAACGAGACCTCGGTCTATGGCAATGCCGTCAACCCGTGGAAAGTGGACGACCGTGACCTGACGCCGGGGGGGTCTTCGGGCGGTTCGGCTTCGGCGGTTGCGGCGGATCTTTGCCTTGCGGCCACCGGCACCGACACCGGCGGGTCGATCCGTCAGCCCGCGGCCTTCACGGGCACTGTCGGCATCAAGCCCACCTATGGGCGCTGCTCGCGCTGGGGGATCGTGGCCTTTGCGTCTTCGCTCGATCAGGCGGGGCCGATGACAAAGACAGTGCGCGATTGTGCAATCATGCTGGAAGCCATGTGCGGGCATGACCCGAGGGATTCCACCTCTGCCGATCTGCCCGTGCCCGATTTCGAAGCGATGCTGACGGGCGACATTCGCGGCCAAAGGATCGGCATCCCGCGCGAATACCGCATGGAGGGCATGCCCGCCGAGATCCAGGCGCTCTGGGCCAAAGGGGCCGAGATGCTGCGCGATGCGGGTGCCGAGATCGTCGATATCTCACTGCCGCACACGAAATACGCGCTGCCCGCCTATTACGTCATCGCGCCCGCCGAGGCGTCCTCTAACCTTGCGCGGTATGACGGGGTGCGTTTCGGCCATCGCGCGAAACTGGCGCAGGGCGACGGCATCACGCAGATGTATGAAAAGACCCGCGCCGAAGGCTTCGGGCCAGAGGTCCAGCGCCGGGTGATGATCGGGACCTATGTGCTGTCGGCCGGGTTCTATGACGCCTATTACAACCGCGCGCGCAAGGTCCGCACGCTGATCAAGCGCGACTTTGAAGATGCGTTTGCAGCTGGCATCGACGCGATCCTGACCCCCGCCACGCCGTCCTCTGCCTTCGGTCTGGGCGAAATGGCCGAGGCCGACCCAGTGCAGATGTATCTCAATGACGTGTTCACCGTGACCGTCAACCTTGCCGGCCTGCCGGGCATCGCGGTGCCTGCGGGGCTGGATGCGCGGGGGCTGCCGCTGGGGCTGCAACTGATCGGACGTCCCTGGGAAGAGGGCGCGTTGCTGAATACCGCTCAGGTTCTGGAAACGGCTGCGGGCTTTGTTTCCAAACCCGAGAAATGGTGGTAAACTCTCGGAAAATCCGGTTGAGGCAAGATTAAGATGCGTATTCCCCATGCCCTGATGGCGAGCGGCCTTGCGGTGGCCTTCCTTGCCGCATGCGACCCGGTAGCGCCTTATTCCAACATCATCGACACGACAGGGCGGGGCGTGGGCTTCTCGGATTATGCGCAATACATGCGTGCGCAGGAAGAATTGACGCGGATCCGCCGCGCCGAGGCCGCGCAGGCACGCGGGGTTCAGGGTCCGCCCACCAATGCGCCACAATTCACCCAGAGCCAGACCCAGAGCACGCCGGGCACGATCGGACAAGAGGCTGTGGCCGCCGTTCGTGGCGGGCAGGCACCGCAATCGCAGCCAGCCCCGCAATTCCCGTTGGGCGAGCAGAACCAGGTCGCTCAGGCGCAGCCCTCGGCCGCAGCACCGGCAACCTCAGAGCCGCTTTCGGCGCTGTCCCCGCAGGCCTTGCAGGACGGCGGTGCCGCACCCGGCTCGGCTTCGGTCAGCGATCAGCAGTTCACCCCGCAACCCTTTGGCACCCCGCAGCAGAACCGGCTGGTCGAGCGCGATTTTGTGCCGCAGGTACGGGTCGGGGACGCGGAATTGGGTGCGGGCGGCACGCCCAATCTGTTCGTCTATGCGCTTTCGAGCACGCATAATGTCGGTGAGCAGCGCTATCAGCGTAACCACCCGCTGCGCTGGCGCCGCTGGGAAGCTGCTTGCGCGCAATTCCCCAGCCAGGACCTTGCACAAGAGGCGTTCCTCGCCGCTGGCGGCCCCGAACGTGACCCGAACCATCTCGACCCTGATGGCGACGGTTTCGCCTGCTGGTGGGATCCGGCCCCGTTCCGTCAGGCCGCCCGCACCGTGCGCGCCCGCGAGTGAGCGCGCCCCGCGCCCGGCAGCACCCTTCGCCCAATTTCGGCCCGCGCCGCAATGGGATCGTTCCGCATATGCTGGTGCTGCATTACACTGGTATGCGTGACGCCGAGGCGGCGCTGGAGCGGCTCTGCGACCCGGGCGCGGAGGTCTCTGCGCATTTTGTCATCTGTCCGCGTGGCACGCTCTTTCAGCTTGTGCCGGAAGAGGCGCGAGCCTGGCATGCCGGGGCAGGGGGGTGGACGGGGGTGTCGGATATCAATTCGCGCTCGATCGGGATCGAACTGGTCAATACCGGCGCGCAGCCTTTCTCCGAGCCGCAGATGCAGGTGCTGGAAGCGCTGATGCGCGATCTGATGGGGCGTCACGCCATATTGCCGCGTGATGTGATCGGTCATTCCGACATGGCACCCGCGCGCAAGGATGATCCCGGCCCCCGCTTCGACTGGCGCCGCCTAGCGCGGCACGGGCTGGCGCTCTGGCCCGAGGGCATGGGCGCTGACCTGCCGCTTGGTCCCAGCCTCACGGCGATTGGCTACCCGCCCGCACCGCCCGAGAAACGCCTGCAAGCCTTTCGCTTCCGCTTCGACCCCGCAGCCCGTGGGCCGGAAACCGCGCGCGACCGTCGCCGCGCGAGCGCCGTCGCGGCGGCCTTCATCCGCGCCTGACAGCAGCGCCGCCCCGCCTCATTTTCTTGCAAAAAATACTCAATTCAAGGCCGCGCACTTGGCCCTTGGCCAAAGCAATCACCCTCACCGCAAATGACGCAAGGCGCGTGTCAATTCGTCGTGGATTTCGGCGCGTTCTTCGGGGCTGAGAAAGGCGCCCAGTTCCACAACGCGCCCGGCACCTTCCAGCGTCAGGTAATTCTCCACCGGAGCGCCCTTTTCCTTGAGCTTTACGCGCACCCAATAGGGGTTGGCTTGCCAGTGCTGCGCGGGCGCGCGCGGATTGAAGCGGCGGAGCTCGATGCTCTCGCGCGTCAGGCGCAACTCCTCGCGCAGCCGCTTGCGCTCGGCTCGGTTGCGCTGCAGCGCATACCACAAGCCCCAGAGCGCCAGACCGGCAAAGGGCAACAGGCCCCAGAGCACAGGCGTGCCCAGAACGGCCAGAAGCGGCAGCGCGAGGAACCCCGCGCTGATGGCGATCATGCGCACGAAGCCGACGCGGCCCATCGACAGGTTCGGCGTCAGGCGCAGCCGGTACTCGGCCCCGTCCCCAGCCGCCAGCGCAAAGGCCCCGGGTGCGATACCCGGGGCCTGAGGTCGTATCGTCCAGTGGACAGGCATGGGCCGCTCAATGCGCCGGTTGCTTGTCCCAGTCTGCGCGCTTGGGCAACTGCTCGAACGTGTGCTCGGGCGGCGGCGTCGGCAGGGTCCATTCCAGCGTGTCCGCGTGCTCGTTCCAGTAGTTCTTTTCCGAGATACGCGCACCGCGTGTCAGCGTGTAATAGATCACGCCCAGGAAGAACAGGAACGAGGCGAAGCTGATGAACGCGCCGATCGAGCTGACATAGTTCCAGAGCGCATAGGCTTCGGGGTAGTCAATATAGCGGCGCGGCATGCCCTGGCGGCCCAGGAAGTGCTGCGGGAAGAAGGTCAGGTTGGCACCGATGAACATCGCCCAGAAATGCAGCTTGCCCGCCCATTCCGGGTATTGCCGCCCCGACATCTTGCCGATCCAGAAATAGATGCCGGCAAAGAGCGCAAAGACCGCGCCCAGCGACATCACATAGTGGAAATGGGCCACCACATAATAGGTGTCATGATAGACGCGGTCGATGGGCGCTTGTGACAACACCAGACCCGTAACCCCGCCCACAGTAAACAGGAACAGGAAGCCGAAGGCCCACAGCATCGGCGTCTCGAAGCTGACCGACCCACGCCACATGGTCGCGATCCAGCTAAAGATCTTGATCCCCGTTGGCACCGCGATAACCATGGTCGCGGCCATGAAATAGGTCTGCTGCGTGACCGACATGCCGACGGTGTACATGTGGTGCGCCCAGACAATGAAGCCCAGCACGGCAATCGCGATCATCGCCCAGACCATCGGCAGGTAGCCGAAGATCGGCTTGCGTGCGAAAGTCGCGATCACATGGCTGATGATCCCGAAGCCCGGCAGGATGATGATATACACCTCTGGATGGCCGAAGAACCACAGGATGTGCTGATAAAGCACAGGGTCGCCCCCGCCAGCCGGATCGAAGAAGGCCGTGCCGAAATTACGATCGGTCAGCAGCATGGTGATTGCGCCGGCCAGCACTGGCAGCGCCAGCAGGATCATCCAGGCCGTGATGAAGATCGACCAGGCGAAGAGCGGCACCTTGAACAATGTCATGCCGGGGGCACGCATGTTCAGGAATGTGGTGATGATGTTGATCGCGCCCAGAATCGATGACGCGCCCGAGACATGGACTGCAAAGATCGCGAGGTCCATCGCGTAGCCCGCCTCGGTGGTCGAGAGCGGCGGATAGAGCACCCAGCCCACCCCCGTTCCAAGCTGGCCATTACCGCCTGGCGACAGGACCGAGGCCACAGCCAGTGCGGAGCCAGCCACGAACAGCCAGTAGCTGAGGTTGTTCAGACGCGGGAAGGCCATGTCCGGTGCGCCGATATGCAGCGGCATGAAGTAGTTGCCGAACCCACCGAACAGGGCGGGAATCAGCACGAAGAACATCATCAGCACGCCATGCGCTGTGACCAGTACGTTCCAGATATGCCCGTTTGGCGTACACTCGCCTGCGGGCGCTGCGGTGAGCCGCGCGCCCTCCATGCACATATATTCGACGCCCGGCGTCATCAGCTCCAGCCGCATGTAGACCGAAAAGGCCACCGCGATGAAGCCGACGATCCCGGCGGTGAACAGATAGAGGATCCCGATATCCTTGTGGTTCGTGGACATGAACCAGCGGGTAAAGAAGGACCGGTTGTCCTCGTGCCCGTCATCATGGGTGGCTGCGTCGGCCATAAGCTACTCCAGTTCCCGGTTCCTGTTGCGTTCAGGCGCAACTGTTTTCGTCATGGGTGCAAGCGGTCAATTCGTTCCGCACACACCGATAATCGCCGTGTCCGCTTGGCACGGTATACCAGCTTTTAGAATGTCAGTTTTGACAGGGCAATGCTCCAAGTGTCGCAGGGCCGGTTTTTTTGACATAGATCATGGCGTGATGCCCGCGCTTGGCGGGCCTGTGCTGGCGGGGAAGGATGGGGCCGTAGCGTCTGCATGGCGGTTTTGAGGCTCAGTTGTCCTGATCGTCATGGCCCTCGGGGCTGTCCGCATCAGCCTCTGATGTGGCATCTTCGGCAAGTTCGATCAGCAGGGTCTGTTCGATGGCCACGCCAAGGTCTTCGCTTGGGGTCTGCGCCATCGCGACCACGATCGCCGCCAGCGCGGCGACCAGCGATGAGAGCAGGGCCAGGTCGGGTGTCACAGCCCCGCATTCATCGCGAAGGAAAAAGCGCATCGTGGGATATCTCTTTTCTACAAGCGCCCCACAGATCATCGAACTCTGGCGCGAATACGGCGCTTTGCGGGCATTTTGGACTTGTTTTCGCTAACAGGTCACGTCTTTCGCCAAAGGGCCGAACTGTGCCTCGAAGGCGCGTTGCAGTGCGAGGTCCAGATCCGCCATTGTCACGGGCAGCCCCAGATCGACCAGCGAGGTGACGCCATGTGCGCGGATGCCGCAGGGGATGATGCCCTCGAAATGGCTCAGATCGGGGTCGAGATTGATCGATAGGCCATGGAAGCTCACCCAGCGGCGCAGCTTGATGCCGATGGCGGCGATTTTCTCTTCGCGCGGGGTGCCGTCCGGGGCAGGGGTCTTTTCGGGGCGCGTGACCCAGACGCCCACCCGGCCTGCGCGCCGTTCGCCCCGGATGCCGAATTCGGCCAGCGTCGTGATGACCCAGTCCTCGAGCACACAGACGAAGCGACGCACATCGCGCCCGCGCCGGTTGAGGTCGAGCATGACATAGACCACGCGCTGGCCCGGCCCATGATAGGTATACTGCCCGCCGCGACCGGCGACATGCACGGGAAAGCGGTCCGGGGCGACCAGATCACTCGGGTCGGCGCTGGTGCCAGCGGTATAGAGCGGCGGATGTTCCAGAAGCCAGATCGCCTCGGGGGCGGTGCCCGCCGCGATATCGGCGACGCGCGCCTCCATCGCAGCGAGGGTCTCGGAATAATCGGACAGTCCAGGCAGGATGCGCCATTCAATCTGCGCCGAAGCTGCGGGGGATATCTGGGTCATGGCGCGACGCCCTGTTTCTGGGGCAGCAAGCCTGCGGCCCGGATGGTGGACATATGGCGTCGGCTGACGGGAATCTCCAGCCCCTTGCCCATGTCCAGCAGCGCGCCCTCGCCACGACGCTCGACGCCCCGCACCTGCTCCAGTGCGATCCAGTGCGAGCGATGGACCTGCATACCGCGTATGGGTGCGGTCTCTGCAATCGCATCGGCAAGCCGCATCAGCACCAGTTCCCGCCCGCTCTCGGTGATCACCTCGACATAATGATCGGTGGCAGAGAGCGCCACCAGCGCCCCGCGCTTTTCGACAGGAAGCCGTTGAAGCAGGGCGGGCGCGCGCGTCTCGGGCGATGCGGACGGATCGGGCCAGACCTCGCGCAGACCCAGCACCAGCCAGGACACGCCGAAACTGGCCAGCAAACCTGCGACCAACACCTGATCGAACGGCCCCCGCCAGCCGAAAAAGGGCAGGTTCCACAGCCACAGGAACCCGACCACACCGAACCCGATGATGACCCCGCCGCGAAAGACCTTCAGCGCGACCGGCCAGCGGCTGCCCGCATCCAGCCTGTCGATCACCAGCAGCGTGACGGCGCTGCCAATCGCGTAGGTGCCAAAGACGATGCCCATCCAATACGCAAGACGCGGTAGCGCTGCGAGCCCCTCGAAGGTGCCGAACGGACCGGAAATGCCCAGAAGGATGCCGATTCCCGCCTGTATCGCCAATACGACGGGGGCGCCAAGATGGGCGCGCAATTCACGAAGCGCGAATGACGATCGCTTGTCAGTCACGAACCCCCTCCGGTCGCTGGCGAAACCGCGCTTGCCCGCTCGGTCACTCACGCGACACAGCCCTAGCACATCGTTCAACGCCGCGCCAAGCCAGCGGCGCAAAACCCGAACCGGAGGACCCGATGACCCTTGACCCCATTCTGCATTCCTCGCTGCTGATCCAGATCCACACGCTGGCGGCCTGTCTGGCCTTCGTGCTTGGTCCGTTCGTGATCCTGCGCAGGCGGCGCGACAGGACGCATCGCGCCCTCGGCTATGCATGGGTCAGCGCCATGGCCGTGACCGCGCTCACCGCGCTGGGCATCTTCGAATTGCGCCTGATCGGCCCCTTCTCGCCGATTCACGGGCTTTCGGTCTTTGTCGCAGTCATGTTGTGGCGTGCGATTCGGGCGATCCGGTCCGGGAAAGTGGTCGATCACGGGCGCATCATGGTGCAGATCTATATCGGATCAATGGGCATCGCGGGGTTGTTCACGCTGCTTCCGGGGCGGCGGATGCACGCGGTCCTGCTGGATGGATACGGCTGGCCCGGCTTCTGGGTCGCGGCGGGAGTCTTCGCGTTTGGCGCGATCTATCTGTGGTCCGCACAGCCGCGCAGCGATCCGCGCGAAGCGGCGCATTTTCCCCTTTTCAAGCCCAGATCGAACCGCTAGAAGCGCTCGCACATGACGTGCGGTCGTGGCGGAATTGGTAGACGCGCAGCGTTGAGGTCGCTGTGGGGTAACTCCCGTGGAAGTTCGAGTCTTCTCGACCGCACCATTTTCCCTCTTGTCGCTATCTCTATTGCATGGCGTGGGTCGCAGAAACGACATGAAGTGTCGGTTTCTGTTTTTGCTGCAGTTGTGGGCAGCATAGGGTATCCAGATGAAATGCGTATGACTAATGACTTGCAATCTGGGGAAAGCACGGTTTTACTCGGCGCATGAAAAAAGAGCGGGAGACCGCCAGAAAACAGGGAGATGACTGTGGTCGCAGCACAAGGTAGCGACGGCTTCGTCGTATTCGATGGCGTCCAGAAAAGCTATGATGGCGAAACTCTGGTGGTCAAGGATCTCAACCTCTCCGTGGGGAAAGGGGAATTCCTGACCATGTTGGGGCCGTCGGGGTCGGGCAAGACGACCTGCCTGATGATGCTGGCCGGGTTCGAGACAGCCACCAACGGTGAAATCCTGCTTGACGGCAAGCCGATCAACTCGGTTCCGCCGCACAAGCGTGGCATTGGCATGGTGTTTCAGAACTACGCACTCTTCCCGCATATGACAGTGGGCGAGAACCTGTCTTTTCCGCTAGAGGTGCGGGGGCTGGGCAAGTCCAAGCGCGAGGAGAAGATCAAGCGCGCGCTGGACATGGTACAGATGGGGGCCTTCGCCAACCGGCGCCCGGCGCAGCTTTCGGGCGGCCAGCAGCAGCGCATCGCCCTGGCGCGCGCGCTGGTATTCGAGCCCGATCTGGTGCTGATGGACGAACCGCTGGGCGCGCTGGACAAGCAGTTGCGCGAACATATGCAATTCGAGATCACCCGCCTTGCGCATGATCTGGGCATCACCACCGTCTATGTCACCCATGACCAGACCGAGGCGCTGACCATGTCCGACAATGTGGCCGTGTTCGATGATGGCCGCATCCAGCAGCTGGACCCGCCCGATGTGCTTTATGAAGCGCCGAAGAACAGCTTTGTCGCGCAATTCATTGGCGAAAACAACACGTTGGATGGTGTCATTAAAGAGATCAAGGGCGAGACCTGCCTGGTCGAGCTTGACGGTGGTTCGCTGATCGACGCCAAACCCATCAATGTCTCGAAGGTCGGTGAGCGCACCCGCGTCTCGATCCGCCCTGAGCGGGTGGAAGCCAACAGGGACCGGCTTGACCCGGATGCGCATCTGATTGACGCCGAGGTGTTGGAATTCATCTATATGGGTGATGTGTTCCGCACCCGGCTGAAGGTCGCGGGCAACGAGAACTTCATCATGAAAACGCGCAACGCGCCCGATCAGGTCCGCCACAGAAAGGGCGACAAGATCCAGATCGGATGGTTGCCGAAAGATTGCCGCGCGCTTGACTGTCCGACGTGACAGCAAGTGCGCCAACGAAAACGGTCCGAGGGATAGGACTGTGTGAAATCGCAAGAGAGCAGTCTCTTGCGACAACCCAACCAAGGAGGAATGCAATGTCATCCAAACTGAAACTGGCCGCTCTGAGTTCGGCTGTCAGCGTCATGGCGCTGGGCGCCGCGGCGCAGGACCCGGTCTCGCTGACCATCGTGTCCTGGGGCGGTGCCTACACAGCCAGCCAGGTTCGCGCCTATCATGAGCCCTTCATGGAGATGAACCCGCATGTGACCATCATCAATGATGACGGCTCGGCGAATGCGCTGGCCGGTCTGCGTGCGCAAGCACAAGCGGGTAATGTGACTTGGGACCTCGTCGACATGCTGCCCTCGGATGCGCAGCTTGCCTGTGACGAAGGCATCATCCTGGAAATCGACGTCGATGCGATGCTGGCCCCGGCACCCGATGGCACGCCTGCGTCCGAGGACTTCCTACCGGGCTCGCTGGATGGCGACTGCTTCATTCCGCAGATCGTGTATTCGACCGTGCTGACCTTCCGCCCCGATGCCTTCCCGGAGGACAACCAGCCCTCGTCGATTGCCGATCTCTTTGATGTCGAGAACTTCCCGGGCCGTCGCGCGCTGCAGGACCGCCCCGGCACCAACCTGGAATGGGCGCTCTATGCCGATGGCGTGGACCCGGACGATATTTATGACGTGCTCTCCACCCCCGAAGGCGTGGACCGTGCTTTCGCCAAGCTTGACACGATCAAGGATCACATCATCTTCTGGACCGAAGGCGCACAGGCTCCGCAACTTCTTGCGGATGGCGAAGTTGCTTTTGCCACCGGCTATAACGGCCGGATGTTCGACGCGATCGAAGTCGAAGGCATGAATGCCGACATCATCTGGGACGGTCAGGTCGTCGAATGGGATGGCTGGGTTGTTCCGGCGGATGGCCCGAATGTCGATCTGGTGATGGAATACCTGTATTTCGCCACCGACACCCAGCGTCTGGCTGATCAGGCGAAGTTCATCAGCTACGGCCCGGCGCGCGCGTCTTCGGCTGCACTGGTGGGCGAACATGCCGACCTCGGCATCGACATGGGGCCGCATATGCCGACCGCGCCCGAAAACTACTTCGCGCCGATCGTTCTGGACAACGACTTCTGGGTCGATTTCGGTGACGAACTGCGTGAGCGCTTCGCAAACTGGATGCTGCAGTAATCGATGTAGCAACGACCGGGGGCGCGTAATGCGCCCCCGGCTGGCCATCACCTGACGGCCAAAGGCACGATGACGGGTTGAGGAGCACGCAGATGGCGCTGGCTGACGCAACGCAGGACAATGTCCCGGTCGGGGATACCACGGACAGCCGGGGACGGTTGGTCACATCGGATGGCACGCCGCTGCGCCGGGCCCTCGAACGCTCGATGCGTCGGCGCAAGCTGACCGCTTTCGCGCTCGTGGCCCCGCTGCTGGCTTTCATCGTGATCTTTTTTGCCTATCCGATCGCTCAGATGATGTGGCGCTCGGTTGACAATCCGCAGGTTGTCAACGCGTTGCCCCAGACGCTCGAGGCCTTGCAGGACTGGGACGGGCGCGACCTTCCGGGTGAAGCGGTCTATGCCGCGCTGCATGCCGATATGCTGGCCGATCTGGACCGGCCGCGCCGCGAACAGAGAATCGGCCCGCTGGGGATTCGGCTGAACTACGAATTGAGTGCGGCGCGCTCGGCCATATCGCGCACAAGCCGCAACGTCGCGGATTTCCAGGCTCCCTATAAGGACGCGTTCATGGACGCGCACCGGCTCTGGGGCCAGCCCGAATTGTGGCGTGTCATCAAGCGCGAGGGCAGGCCGCTGACGCTGTCTTACTATGTCGCGGCGCTGGACCGCGAATACGACGAGTCAGGCAGTATCGTCCGGCGCGACGAGAACCGACAGATCTATGTCAATCTGTTTGGTCGGACGCTTGTCCTCAGCGTGGCGATTACGGCGATGACCTTCCTGCTGGGCTTTCCGATTGCCTATTATCTGTCGATTCTTCCGATGCGCTATGCGAATCTGTTGATGATCGCCGTGCTTCTGCCCTTCTGGACCTCGCTTCTGGTGCGCACCTCGGCCTGGATCGTGCTGCTGCAACAGCAAGGGGTGATCAATTCGCTGCTGGTCAATATCGGGGTGATCAGTGATGATGGCAGGCTCAGTCTGATCTATAATCAGACCGGCACCATCATCGCGATGACGCATATCCTGCTGCCCTTCATGGTCCTGCCGCTCTATTCGGTGATGCGAACGATCCCGCCGACCTATATGCGTGCGGCCAAGTCGCTCGGCGCGACGCCGTCGACCGCCTTCCGCCGGGTCTATTTCCCGCAGACCCTGCCGGGGATCGGCGCGGGTGGTGTGCTCGTTTTCATCATCTCGATCGGTTATTACATCACGCCCGCGCTGGTCGGTGGCCAGTCGGGGCGGATGATTTCGAACGAGATCGCGCGCCACATTCAGCAATCGCTGAACTGGGGCCTTGCCGCTGCGCTTGGCACGATGCTGCTGGTGGGCGTGCTGGTGCTCTATTGGCTTTACAACCGGCTTGTCGGTGCCGACAGCCTGAAACTCGGGTAAGGGAGAAACGCGCATGTCCATGCCCGCCTATTTCACACTCAAGGACAAGATCTGGTATTATGCCTTTCGGGTGATCTGCTTCTCGATCTTCTTCTTCCTGCTGGCACCGATCCTGATCATGATCCCGCTGAGCTTCAACGCGCAGCCCTTCTTCACCTTCACCCGTGAGATGCTGACGCTGAATCCCGAGGGCTTCTCGCTTCGCTGGTACGAGGACTTCCTCGGCTCGGCGAGCTGGCGGCGCTCGATCCAGAATTCCTTCATGATCGGGGCTGCGGCGACCGTGATCGCGACATCGCTGGGCACGCTGGCCGCGTTGGGGCTGTCGCGTTCGGAGATGCCCTATAAGGGTCTGATCATGGGGCTTCTGATCTCGCCCATGATCGTGCCGCTGATCATCTCGGCGGCGGGGATGTTCTTCTTTTTCTCGTCGATCAATATCGCGGGCACCTATCTGGGTGTGATCCTGGCCCATGCCGCGCTCGGCGTGCCCTTCGTGGTGATCACCGTGACGGCGACGCTGGTCGGGTTCGATCATTCGCTGACCCGCGCGGCGGCCAATCTCGGGGCCTCGCCCACGCGGACCTTCTTCAAGATCACCATGCCACTGATCCTGCCAGGGGTGATCTCGGGCGCGCTATTCGCCTTCATCACTTCCTTTGATGAGATCGTCGTGGTGCTGTTTGTCGCGGGCGTCGAGCAACGCACCATCCCGCGTGAAATGTGGTCGGGCATCCGCGAGGATATCAGCCCGACAATCCTCGCCGTGGCCACGATCCTGGTGCTGATCTCGATAGCGCTGCTGACTGTGGTGGAATTGCTGCGGCGGCGGGGCGAGCGACTGCGCGGGCTGTCACCGCAATAAGACCCCCTT
>SKIF01000016.1 GCA_007116575.1 Paracoccaceae bacterium | reverse complement strand
TGGCGGATCGGCGCGACCTCGGCCTGGATCGCGCTGGGCGCGACAGGGGTTGCGCTGTTGCTTGCCATCGCCATGTTGCAGTCGGGGGCGGCGCGCGGGGCGATGCGGCTGATCTACCTGCCGCTGATCGTGCCGCAGATCGCCTTTCTGCCGGGGCTGTCGAGCTTTGCGCTGATCCTTGGCATCGATGGCACGGTCTGGGCCGTGATGGCCGTGCATCTGGTCTTCGTGCTGCCCTATGTGCTGCTGTCGCTCGCTGACCCGTGGCGGGCCTGGGACGCGCGCGCAGGGCTTGCAGCGGCAAGCCTCGGTGCGCGGCCATCGCGCGTGCTCTGGGCGGTGCGCCTGCCGATGCTGACCCGCGCGCTGGCGGTGGCCTTTGCGGTGGGCTTCGCCACTTCGGTGGCGCAGTATCTGCCCACGCTGCTGATCGGCGCGGGCCGCATCAGCACGGTCACGACCGAGGCCGTGGCGCTGGCGGCCTCGAACAACCGGCGGCTGATCGGGGTCTGGGCGGTGGTGCAGATGGCGCTGCCGATGGTGGTTTTCGCGGCCTGCCTGATGCTGCCTGCAATGGTCTTTCGCCACCGGCAGGGGATGCGCATCGGATGAGCCTGCGGATGGAGCAACTGCGCATCGCGAAGGACGGGGCCGAGATGGTGGCGCTGGATTGCGAGATCGCACCGGGCGAGGTGCTGAGCATCATGGGCCCCTCTGGCTGCGGCAAATCCACGGCTTTGGCCTGCCTGATCGGAGCGCTGCCGCCTGCCTTCCGTGCCACGGGCCGCATCTGGCTCGACGGGCGCGAGATCACGGGGCTGCCGACGCATAAGCGCCAGTTGGGGATCCTGTTTCAGGACGACATCCTGTTCCCGCATCTCAGCGTCGGGGCCAATCTGGGCTTCGGCCTGCCGCGCAGCGTGTCCGACCGCGCTGGCCGGATTGCAGCGGCGCTGGAGGAAGCGGGGCTTGCCGGGATGGAGGCGCGCGACCCGGCGACGCTGTCGGGCGGGCAGCGCGCGCGGGTCGCCTTGATGCGCACGCTCATGGCCGAGCCGCGCGCGCTGTTGCTTGACGAGCCGTTTTCCCGGCTCGATGCGGGGCGGCGCGCGCAGATGCGCCGCTTTGTCTTTGCCCGCGCGCAGGCGCGCGGACTTCCGGTGGTGCTGGTAACGCATGACGCGGAGGATGCGCGCGCGGCTGGCGGGCGGGTATTGTCGGTGCGCGGGCAGAAGATCGGGGCGGGGGAGTAACAAGGCATCCGCCTGAAGGACTTGCCGTCGCCCGCAAAGCGCCCTTGAACCGTGCCCCGCACGGCCCGAGGGCGCTTTGTGGGGGTGTTTGGAGACATGTACACAAGCCCCGTCCGTGACGGCCCGCAACGGCCCATCCTGACAGCGGCCCCGCCCTTGCGGGCGCAGAGAAGCCGTTTGAACGTCACCGAAAGTGGCGGTAAGCTTGCCCTGTCTGGCCAGCAGGACCACCCTCGATGCACAGCGCGACGCCTCTTCCTGTGTTTCGCACGCAAGGCGTGACGCGCGCCTATCGCACTGGCGCGATCACGGTCTGGGCGTTGCGCGGGGTCGATCTGACGCTGAACGAGAGCGAAATGGTCGTGCTCCTGGGCGCGTCCGGGTCGGGCAAGTCCACGCTGGTCAATATCCTTGGCGGGCTCGATCTGCCCACTGACGGGCAGGTCTTTTTCCGCGACCGCGAATTGACCCGCGCCAGCGACCGCGCCCTGACCGCCTTTCGCCGCGACCATGTCGGCTTCGTCTTTCAGTTCTACAACCTGGTGCCGAGCCTGACCGCGCGCGAGAATGTGGCGCTGGTCACCGAAATCGCGCGCAACCCCATGCGCCCCGAAGAAGCGCTCGAGCGGGTGGGGCTGGGCGCGCGGATGGACCATTTCCCCGCCGAACTGTCAGGCGGTGAGCAGCAGCGCGTAGCCATCGCCCGCGCCATCGCCAAGCGGCCCGATGTGATGCTCTGCGACGAGCCGACCGGCGCGCTTGATTCCGCGACCGGGGTGCAGGTGCTGGCCGCGCTGCATGAGGTCAATCGCGACCTTGGCACTGCGACCGTGCTGATCACGCATAACGCGGCCATCCGCAAGATCGCGCATCGCGTGATCGTGCTGGCCGATGGCAAGATCAAGAGCGACGAGGTGAACGCGACGCGCATCGCGCCTGAGGAGGTCGTGTGGTAGGCGCGCTTGACCGCAAGCTCCTGCGTGATCTGGGGCGCATCTGGGCGCAGACCCTGGCCATCGCGCTGGTGCTGGGCTGCGGGATCATGGTGCTGGTGGGCGCGCAGGCGACGCAACAGACCCTGATCGACACCCAGGCCGCCTGGTACGAGCGCCACCGCTTTGCCGATGTGTTCTCCAGCGTCAGCCGCGCGCCGGTCTCGATGGTGGCCGATGCCGCGCGGATCGAGGGCGTGGCGCAGGCCGAGGGGCGGATCACCTTCATGGCGATGGTCGATGTCGATGGCATGGACGAGCCTGCCAGCGCGCAGGTGCTTTCGCTGCCGCGCGCACCGGGTCTGAACCTGCCGCTGGTGCGGCGCGGGCGGCTGCCCGCGCCCGGCAACGTGGCCGAGGTGGCGCTGAACGAGCCCTTTGCCGAGGCCCATGGCCTCTATCCCGGCGCACGGTTCCGTGCGGTGCTGAACGGGCAGATGCGCGAGTTGCAGGTGACGGGCTGGGTGCTCAGCCCCGAATTCGTCTATACCATGGCCCCCGGTGCCATCTTGCCCGATGACCGCCGCTTCGGCCTGATCTGGATGCCCGAAGCCACGGCAGCGGCGGTTATGGATATGGGGGGCGCGATCAACGAGGTCGCGCTGCGGCTGGCGCGCGGGGCCGATGAGCGCGCGGTGATTGCCGCGCTCGATGCGCTGCTCGACCCCTGGGGCGGCACCGGTGCGCATGGCCGCGACCGGCAGGTGTCGCATGCCTTTCTCGAGGGCGAATTGCAGCAACTGGGGGTGATGGCGGGCTTCATGCCGCCGATATTCCTGCTGGTTGCGGCGTTTCTCGTCAATATGGTGCTGGGGCGGCTGATCGCGCTGGAACGGGTGCAGATTGGGCTTCTGAAGGCAATCGGCTACAGCGCACGCGAGATCGGCTGGCATTACCTGAAACTCGCGCTCCTGATCGGCGCGCTGGGCTGGGCTGCGGGGGCAGGGCTGGGGCTGTGGATCGCCGAGGCGATGATCGGGCTTTATGCCGATTTCTTCCGCTTTCCGTTTCTCATCCGCAGTCATGGTACGCAGGCGCTGTGGCTGGGCGGGGCACTGGCAGCGGCCACGGTGCTGCTGGGCGCGGGGCGGGCCGTCTGGGCCGCACTGCGCCTGCCCCCCGCCGAGGCGATGCAGCCCCCCGCACCGCCCGGATTCTCGCGCGGACCTGCGGACCGGGTCCTCGCCTGGGTCCGGTTTCGCCAGACCACGATGATGATCTTTCGCTCGATCCTGCGCTGGCCCGCGCGCGCGGCGATCACGCTGGTGGGCGTGGCGGCCTCGGTGGGGGTGCTGGTCATGTCCTATTTCATCTTCGACAGTGTCGATGTGCTGACCGATTCGATCTTCGGGCAGGCCAACCGGCAGCACATGACCCTCGCGCTTTCGCAGGCCCAGACCGAACAGGTCGTGCGCGATGCCCATGCCCTGCCCGGTGTGCTGCGCGCCGAGGGGGGGTATGCCATGCCGGTGCGGCTGGTGAATGGCCACCAGACGTGGCTGTCGGCGCTGCAGGGCCATTTCCCCGGCGCGACACTGGCGCGGCTGGTCGATGATGCGGGGCAGGTTGTCACGCCCCCCGAGGACGGGCTGGTGCTGCCCGAAACGCTGGCCGAGGCGCTGGGGCTGGATATCGGCGACCGGCTGCGCCTCGAGATGCTGGCCGCGCCGCGCCGGGTGCTCGATCTGCCGGTGCGCGCGGTGATCACGCAAGGGCTGGGGCAGGAGGTGCATATCTCGGCCCCCGCGCTCTTTGCCGCGATGGAGAGCGTGCCGCAGGTCAACATGATCCACCTCTCGGTGCGCGAGGACCAGATCCCGACGCTTCATGCCGCGATCAAGACCACGCCCGCGATCGCGGGGCTCTCGGACTGGGCCGATCTGCGTCGTCAGTTCGACGCGACACTGGCCGAGAACCTGCTGGTGATGGTCAGTATCTACACCGCCATCGGTGCGCTGATTGCCGTCGGTGTGGTCTATAATGCAGCGCGGATACAGGTGGCCGAGCGCAGCTATGAACTGGCCACGCTGCGGGTGATGGGGTTTTCGCGGCGGCAGGTGGGGTATGTGCTGGTGGGCGAGATGATGCTGCTGACGCTGGTCGCGGTGCCGCTGGGATGGGTGCTGGGCTACGCGCTTGCACAGGGGCTGGTCGTCGGCATGTCGACCGATATGATTCAGTTGCCGTTTCACATCTCGCGCCGGACCTTCGCGCTGGCGACGCTGGTGGTGATCGTGGCGGCGCTGGGCGCGGTGCTGTTGGTGCGGCGCAGGCTGGACAGGGTTGATCTGGCCACGGCACTGAAGGCGCGCGAATAGGCGTGCGACGAGAGGGAAAGGGGACTCCGATGGGCTGGGGACGCATCGCTATGGGGGGGCTTGCCGGGGCCGGGCTGGTTGCGGGGCTGGTCTGGGCGCTCTGGCCGCAGCCCATGCCGGTCGATCTGGCCACAGTCACACGCGGCCCGCTGCAGGTCGAGATCGAGGCGCAAGGCGTGACCCGCGTGCGCGAGCCCTATGCGATCACCGCCCCGATCACCGGCCATACGCAGCGCTCGCCCGTGGCCGAGGGCGATGCCGTGGTCGAGGGCGAGACCATCGTCGCGGTGATCAGCCCGCCCGATCCGGCGCTGATGGACGCGCGCAGCCGCGCACAGGCCGAGGCCGCCGTGACCGAGGCGCAGGCTGCCATCGATTTTGCCGAGACCTCGCTGCGGCAGACCGAAAGCGCCTATGCCCATGCCGCCCAGCAGCTTGCGCGCGGGCAGGCGCTGGCCGATGGCGGCGCGCTGCCGCTGCGAATGCTCGAGGAACTGCAGGCCGCCCATGACAGCGCCAGCCAGGCGGTGGAGGCCGCGCGCGCGCAGCTTGACCTGAGCCGCGCCACCTTCCTGCGCGCGCAGGCGCAGCTTCTGGGCCCCGAGGCGATCTTCGACCCCGACCGCCCCGAGACTGCCTGCTGCCTGCGAATCGTGGCGCCACGCTCGGGCGTGGTGCTGACGCTTGAGGACCGCAATGCGCGGCTGGTGCAGGCCGGGGCACCGCTGTTGAGCATCGGCGATCTCGATCAGATGGAAATCGTCATCGACCTGCTCTCAAGCGATGCCGTGCGCGTGCCCGAAGGGGCTGCGGCGTTGATCGAGGGCTGGGGCGGCGAGAGCGTGCTCGAGGCGCAGTTGCACCGGGTCGAGCCTGCGGCCTTCACCCGCGTCTCGGCGCTGGGAATCGAGGAACAACGCGTGCGGCTGCGTTTCGATCTGCTCTCACCGCGCGCCGCGCGCCCCGGTCTGGGCGAGGCGTTCCGGGTGCGCGCGCGGGTGATCCTCTGGGCGGGCGATGATGTGCTGCAACTGCCGCGCGCCGCGCTGTTCCGCGAGGGCGAGGGCTGGGCGGTCTTTGTCAACGAAGACGGGCGCGCCACGCGCCGCGCGGTCGGGATCGGGCGGCAATCAGCGGATATGGCCGAGATCACCTCCGGGCTGGAGGATGGCGCGCAGGTGGTGCTGTTCCCGCCCTCATCGCTGAACGAGGGCGCTGCGATCACCGACCGCGCGGCGCTGCGCTGAACCCTGCGCGCGCTTGCGCGAGCGCAAGGACAGGACAGGGCGAATCGGCCATGTTGCCGGTGCAAGGGCCACGCAGGACAAGGAGACCGAGATGTTCGATTTCACTGGCAAGACCGCGATAGTCACAGGTGCCGGCTCGGGGATCGGCGAGGCGGTTGCGCTGGAACTGGCTGCCGCCGGGGCGCATGTCATCGTCTCGGACCTGCAGAGCGACGCCTGCGCCCATGTCTGCGCGGCGATCCTCGACCGGGGCGGCAAGGCAACGGCGTGTGTGGCCGATGTCGCGGATCCGCAGGCGCATGAGAGGCTTGTGGCCTGCGCTGAAGATACGGGCGGGCTGCATCTGGCGGTCAACAATGCCGGGATCGGCGGCGCACAGGCCCCCACGGGTGATTATCCGCTCGACGCCTGGCGGCAGGTGATGGGGGTC
Organism: Paracoccaceae bacterium; assembly: GCA_007116575.1. Lineage (GTDB taxonomy): Bacteria > Pseudomonadota > Alphaproteobacteria > Rhodobacterales > Rhodobacteraceae > Roseinatronobacter. The sequence goes on along the minus strand of SKIF01000016.1, from coordinate 880 downwards.
AATCTCGACGGTGTCTTCTACGGCATGCGCGCCCAGATCCCCGCGATGCAGCGCGCGGGCGGGGGCGCCATCGTCAACATGGCCTCGATCCTCGGCACGGTCGGCTTTGCCAATTCATCGGCCTATGTCGCCAGCAAGCATGCCGTGATCGGGCTGACCAAGACGGCGGCGATGGAATATGCGCAGAAAGGCATCCGCATCAATGCGGTCGGTCCGGCCTTCATCCAGACCCCGCTGCTGACCAACAATCTCGATCAGGAGATGCTCGACGGGCTGGCGGGGCTGCACCCCGTGGGCCGGATCGGCACGCCCGAGGAGGTCTCGGCGCTGACCTGCTTCCTGCTCTCGGACCGGGCGAGTTTCATCACCGGCAGTTATCATCTGGTCGATGGCGGCTATACCGCCCCATGAGGTGAGAGCGAGGATAGCAGAGGCAAAGCCGTGCGCGACGACGAGACCAAGACAGCCGATACCCGACTTGACGCATGGGCGCTGCCCGCCGAGGACGTTCTCGATGCGATGAAGTCCGGCCCCGAGGGGCTGGCGCCCGCCGAGGCCGACAAGCGCCTGCAAAAGCACGGCCCCAACCGCCTGCCCGAGGCTGCCAGGCGCAGCACATGGATGCGCTTTCTGGTGCAGTTCCACAATGTGCTGATCTATGTGCTGCTGGCTGCCGCCCTGATCAAGGCGCTGATGGGGCATTGGGTCGATACCAGCGTGATCCTTGCGGTGGTGGTGCTCAACGCGATCATCGGTTTCGTGCAGGAAGGCCGCGCCGAGGCCGCGATGGAGGCGATCCGCGACATGCTTGCTCCGCGCGCCAATGTGCTGCGCGACGGACGGCGTGAAAGCATCGACGGCGCCGATCTGGTGCCCGGTG
>SKIF01000133.1 GCA_007116575.1 Paracoccaceae bacterium | reverse complement strand
CTGCCGCAAGGCAGGCTGGCCGCGCCCGAGCCGCGCTATCTGGAAGAGCCGCGCGGGCGTTGGCGGGGTCATGCGGGAGCTTTGGCCCTGCCGCGCTCGGTTGAAGAGGTGGCTCAGGTGCTCCGCGCCGCGCATGATGCGCATGTGCCGGTCGTGCCCTATGGTGGCGGCACCGGACTGGTCGGCGGGCAGGTGGCCGAGGGCGGGCCGTTGCCGCTTTTGCTGTCATTGGAAAAGATGGCCGCGATTCGGGCAGTGCACCCGTCCGAGAATGTGCTGATCGCCGAGGCGGGCTGCATTCTGGCCGATGTCCAGCACGCGGCCGAGGATGCGGGGCGGTTGTTTCCGCTGTCGCTTGCCTCGGAAGGTTCTGCGCAGATCGGGGGGCTGCTTGCGACAAATGCGGGCGGCGTAAATGTGCTTCGCTATGGCAATGCCCGCGATCTGGTGCTTGGGCTGGAGGTTGTGCTGGCGGACGGGCGCATCTGGCACGGGCTGAAGCGGCTGCGCAAGGACAATACGGGCTATGACCTGCGCCATCTGATGCTGGGCTCGGAGGGGACGCTGGGGGTGATCACGGCGGCCAGCCTGCGCCTTGTGCCGCGCCCGGCAAAGCAGGGCGCGGCGCTGATGGTGGTCGAAGACCCGCAGGCCGCGCTCGAGTTGCTGGCGCTGGCGCAGGCGCGGCTGGGCGAGGGGATTTCGGCTTTTGAGCTGATCTCGGGCATGGGGCTGGGTTTTCTGGCCGAGACCATGCCGCAGGTCCGCCAGCCCTTCGCTTCTGCCCCGGACTGGATGGTGCTGATCGATCTGGGCCTGCCCGAGGGCAGCGCGCCTGACGGCGCGCTGGAGGCGTTGTTCGAGGCCGGGCATGAGGCCGGGCTGGTGCGCGACGGGGTCATCGCCGCCTCGCTGGCGCAACGCGCCGAGTTCTGGGCATTGCGCGAGTCGATCCCCGAAGCCAATCGCCATATCGGTGCGATCTCAAGCCATGACATCTCGCTGCCGCTCTCGCAGATCCCGGCCTTCATCGCCGAGGCCGGGCCGAGGCTTGCCGCGATCAACGCCTACCGGATCAACTGTTTTGGCCATCTGGGCGATGGCAATCTGCATTACAATGTCTTCCCCAAGCCGGGGCGCAGCCGGGGCGAGCATGAGCATGAGCGCGCGGCGATCAAGACCTGCGTGCATGATCTGGTCGATGCGATGGGCGGCTCGGTCAGTGCCGAACACGGGATCGGGCGGTTCAAGACCGCTGATCTGCGACGCTATGGCGACCCGGTGAAGCTGGCGGCGATGCGCGCCATCAAGCAGGCGCTCGACCCGCGCGGGATCCTCAATCCCGGTGCCGTGCTGCCGTCCGAGGACTGAGCCCTCAGCCAATCGCGAAGTGCAACCCGAACAGCACTGCCGCCCCGCCGAGGATGGTCAGCGTCGGGTTGCGGGTCCACAGGCTGATTGCGATGGTGCCTAGTGCCGCGCCCAACCGCACCGGGTCGAGTTGACCCTCTGTCGCCTGCGGAAACAGGATCAGTGGTGTGATCAGCCCCGGCATCACCGCGACTGCCGTATAACGCAGGTGGCGCAGCACCCATTCGGGCATCGGGCGGCTGCCGATCAGGCCCAGGAAGGACAGCCGCAGCAGATAGCTGCCCAGCCCGAGCCCCAGGATGATCGCCCAGATTTGCCAAGCGGGATAAATCATGTGCCGCGCCTCTTGGCCATGCGCCTCTCGGTCTCGGCTCCGGCCATCATGGCCAGGAGTGCCGCGACCAGAAGCCCCAGATTGAAGGGCACGACAGCGAAGACGAGCACGCCCACTATCGAGACCAGTGCCGCGACGACATGGGCGAGGCTGCGCAGCATGGGCACGATCAGTGCCAGAAAGGTGATCGGCACGGCAAAATCGATCGGCAGGCTCGGGGGAATGGCACTGCCCAGCGCGGCCCCGGCCCATGTCGCAGCATACCATACCGGCACGATCGGCGTGGCGATGCCGAGGAAATAGGCCAGCTTGGCGCGCGGTGAGAGCGCAGGCCGGGCCTCATATCGCAGGATCGCGGCGGCATAGGTCTGATCGACCATCAGATACGCCGCGAAGGCTCGTTTCCACAAGGGCAGAGGGCCCAGATGCGGTGCGAGCGAGGCGGAATACATCGCCATGCGCAGATTCACCGCCAACGATGCCGCCAGCACGATCAGCACCGGCGCAGCCTCGACCATCATCTGGATAGCCACGAACTGCGCCGCCCCGGCGATGACCAGAACCGAGAAACCCATCACCTGCGCCAGATCAAGCCCGGCTTCAGTCGCGACCACGCCGAAGACCGCCCCGAAGGGCGCAATGACCAGAAGGAAGGGCAAGCCGTCGCGCACACCGCGCAGGTATTCGGAAGAGGAGGACATCGGGGCTCCAGGGTCTGACGGAAAGCGGGGGCGAGGTCGCGAAAGGGGAGATTTCTGCCCCCTCACCACCTCTTCGGGACTGGTGTCCCCCCCCGAGAGTGTTCAGGGCAGTATAAACATGGTTTGGGTCATCGCGAAAACACCCCGCTGACGCGTCCAAGCAGCATAAAGGCGCGGGCCGAGCGGGTCTCGGCCAGCGCCGTGATTTGCGCATCATCAGCCTCGGATTCGAATTGCGCGAGGATATGGTCGAATTCGCGCAGGAACAGGTGAGCGGCCGCACGGAAGGCAGGATCGGCGCGCATCCGGCCACTGGTGATCGCAAGGCAAGAGCGGTCGCGGATGCCGCCCAGCGGTGCGATCTGCGGGCCGCGCGCTCCGCGGGCAAAGGCGCGCCAGAAATCGGGCCGGGCACGGTCAGGGCGCAGGTCGTCCATGTATATACCCTCCTGCGCCAGCCGGGTCAGCACATCCTGCGCGGCGCGGATCAGGATCGCAAGCCTCGGTTGCGTAAGTGCGCGGCGCAGTGCGTCGAACCCGTCGCTGTCATTCTCGTCCGCTGGGAAATGCAGCGCGCGGATCAGCGTTGCGGGGTCGATCTGTTGTGGCACGGGCGCGGGGTCGGCCTCGAAAGCGAGTACAGGCTGATCGCTGACCGGGGCGTCCTCCGTCGTGCTCCGGTGCTGGCGCTGCGAGACGAAAACTGCGGGTCGGGCGTCGGGTTCGGCTGGTGGAGCGGGAGGCAGGGCAGGCGGTGGCGGGGTGTCGCGCTGCAACAGGCTGCGGCGCAATTCGTCGATCGCACCTTGCAACTGCCGGGTCTCCTCGCCCAGCGACCAGGTGGCGCCGGCGATCAGCAGCGCCAGCGTGATCACGACAGCAGGTAGAAACACAGCCACACCCAGAGCCGCAAGTGTGATTGCGTCCATCGCTTCGAAATCGGCCATCACCACAAAGACCAGCGCGGCGATAAGCCAGACTGCCGCAGCTATGGCGCGCGCGCGCAGCGGGCTGATCCCGCTTCTGGGGCGGTGCTTGCGACCCGTGGGCGGCGGCGTGGGGCGCGGCGCTGAGTCCATGTCACCCGTAGCGGATCGAGAGGATCTCATAGCTGCGCGCCCCGCCTGGTGTGCGCACCTCGACAGAGTCGCCCTCATCCTTGCCGATCAGCGCCCGCGCCAGCGGAGCACGGACATTCAGTAGCCCCTTTTCCAGATCGGCCTCGGCTTCGCCCACGATCTGATAGGTGCGCTCGTCCTCGGTATCCTCGTCCACCACGGTCACGGTCGCACCAAACTTGATCGAACCCGACAGTCGCGACGGGTCGATGATCTCTGCGCGCGAGAGGATCGATTCAAGCTCCTTGATGCGCCCCTCGATAAAGCTCTGCTTTTCGCGGGCGGAATGGTATTCGGCATTCTCGGACAGGTCGCCATGCTCGCGCGCCTCGGCGATGGCGCGGATGATGGCGGGGCGCTCTTGAGTCTTGAGCTTCTTGAGTTCAGCATCCAGCATCTGCTGTCCGGCGCGCGTCAGGGGCAGTTTTTCCATGCTCGTCCCACATAATACAAAAGACCGCCCGCGGCGGGGCCGGGGCTGTCTGTCTCCTCGATGCATCTGACCCGAGACAGTGGCAAAATGCAAGCCTCTTGGCACTGCGTCGTGGCCAGCCCGCGACGCCGCGTCCTGATTGACCTCGCGGCCCGCTCTGGCTAGGTGTACGACGTTGAAAAAATCCGCACACCACCTGCCACCCGCAAGACGAGGAGCCGCCATGTCTGCAATCGAGCGTGAAGCCATGGAATATGATGTTGTCATCGTGGGCGCGGGGCCTGCCGGGCTTTCGGCGGCGATAAGGCTCAAGCAACTGGATGCCGATCTGAACGTTGTGGTGCTGGAGAAAGGCTCCGAAGTGGGTGCGCATATCCTCTCGGGTGCGGTGCTCGACCCCAGCGGTCTTGATGCGCTGATGCCTGACTGGAAGTCGCGCGGCGCGCCGATCACAGTGCCGGTGCGCAAGGATAATTTCTACATGCTGGGCGAGGCGGGGCAGATCCGCGTGCCCAACTGGCCGATGCCGCCGCTGATGAACAATCACGGCAATTACATCGTCTCGATGGCCAATGTCTGCCGCTGGATGGCCGAACAGGCCGAGGAACTGGGGGTCGAGATTTTCCCCGGCATGGCGTGCTCGGAACTCGTCTATGAGGGAGATCGGGTGAAAGGTGTGGTCGCGGGTGAATTCGGCAAGAACCCCGATGGCACCCCCGGTGACGGCTATGAGCCGGGCATGGAATTGCACGGAAAATACGTCTTCCTGTCCGAGGGCGTGCGTGGGTCGCTGTCGAAAGAGGTAATGGCGAAATACGATTTGTCCGAGGGCAAGGAGCCGCAGAAATTCGGCATCGGTATGAAAGAAATCTGGGAGATCGACCCCGAAAAGCATCGCGAGGGCACAGTCACCCATACGATGGGCTGGCCGCTTGGGAAGAATGCGGGCGGCGGGTCGTTCATCTATCACATCGACAACAATCAGGTCTATGTCGGCTTCGTGGTGCACCTGAACTACCAGAACCCGTATCTCTCGCCTTATCAGGAATTCCAGCGCTTCAAGCATCACCCGATGGTCGCGGAACTTCTGAAAGGTGGCAAACGGGTGGCCTATGGTGCGCGGGCGATTTCCGAAGGCGGCTATCAGTCGATCCCGAAAGTCACCTTCCCCGGCGGTGCGCTGCTGGGCTGTTCGGCGGGGTTGGTCAATGTGCCCCGCATCAAGGGCAATCACAACGCCATGCTCTCGGGGAAGGCCGCAGCCGAGGCCGCGCATGACGCCATCAAGGCAGGGCGCGCGGGTGATGAATTGACCGGTTATGAAGCCGAACTCCGCGAAGGGCCGGTCGGGCGCGATCTGTGGAAAGTGCGCAACGTCAAGCCGATGTGGTCGAAATGGGGGCTGCTGATGTCGCTCAAATTCGGCGGACTGGACATGTGGACGAACACCATGGGCTTTTCGCTGTTTGGCACCATGAAGCATGGCAAGAGTGATGCAGCCGCCACTGGCAAGGCCAAGGACCACACCCCCATCGACTACCCCAAACCGGATGGCAAGCTCAGCTTCGACCGGCTGACCAATGTGGCCTTCAGTTTCACCAATCACGAAGAAAGCCAGCCTGCGCATCTGACGCTGAAAGACGCCAGCATTCCGATCCGCACCAACCTGCCTGAATACGCCGAACCGGCGCAGCGCTATTGCCCGGCAGGCGTCTATGAAGTGGTCGAGAAGGACGGCAAGCCCGAATTCGTCATCAACTTCCAGAACTGCGTGCATTGCAAGACCTGCGATATCAAGGACCCGAGCCAGAATATCCATTGGGTCACACCGCAGGGCGGGGGCGGGCCGAATTACCCGAATATGTGAGCCGCCGCGCACTCGAATTTGGCCGTCCGGTGATTGCCTCGGGGGCAGGTGCGTCCTAGTGTTTGCCCCAACCCCGGATGATGGAGCCTGATCCCCGTGACTTTCCTGCACCGTGTCCTGCACTCATTCGCCCTTGCTGCTCTGATCGCAGCGCTTCCGGCATCACCGATGCTGGCACAATCGGGCGAGTATCTGGCCGAAGGTGTGGCTGGCGCGCTTCTCTCCGGGCGGCTGGCAGTGTCGGACAGTGAATTCCGGCAGATGGCCGAAAGCTATGACAGCGCATTGGCTGGCGACCCCGACAATCCGATGTTCCGCGAACTGGCGATGCAGGGCAATATCCTGAGCGGCAATTTTGACCGGGCATTTGAACTGGCAGAGCAGGCTGAACGCGCAGGCGAGAGTGGGCAAATCGCCCATGTCATCCTGCAGGCCGGAGAGTTCCGGCGAGGTGATTACGATGATGTCATTGCCAACGTGCAGGAGGGGCGCCTCACCGGGCCACTGAGTGATGCGATGGCAGTCGCCTGGGCCGAGCTTGGGCGCGGCAGCATGTCTGATGCCCTGACCGCCTTCGAGGCTGCCATGGAAGAGCGCGCCGAACTTGCGCCCTTCGCACTCTATCACAAGGGCCTCGCGCTGGCGCTGGTCGGCGATCTGGAAGGCGCGGCGGATATTCTGGCGGGTGATCCTGATGCGCCGGTCAACCTGTCGCGCCGCGGTGTTGTGGCGCAGATGACGATTCTGTCGCAGCTCGGCCGGTTCGAGGCGGCGCGCGAGCTTGGCGAGCAGATGTTCGGCTCGACGCCGGATGACGATGTCGCCCGGATCATGGCGGCGCTGGAACAGGAAGCGCCCGTGCCCTTCACCACAATCAGCTCCGCCCGAGATGGCATGGCCGAGGTCTATTTCACGCTCTCCTCGGCCCTGGTCGGCGATCGCTCCGACTGGCTGCCGATCATCTATGGCCAGCTCGTTCTTGCCCTGCGCCCCGATCATGCCGACGCGATCCTGCTGACCGGGCAGTTGCTGGAACGGGTCGACCAGCATGAACTGGCCGATCAGGTCTATGACCTGATGCCGCCGGACAACCCGCAGTATCTGGGCGCGCAACTGGGCCGGGCGAATGCGCTCTATCAGTCCGGCCAGCCTGATGCCGCCATTGACAGCCTCTTCGCCCTGGCCGAAGCCCGGCCTGATTCCTTGCTTGTGTTTTCTTCGCTGGGCGACATGCTGCGGCGCGAGGAACGCTACGACGAGGCCGCCGCCGCCTACAGCACAGCGATTGATCTGATCGACGAGATCGAGGAACGCCACTGGGTTCTGCTCTACACCCGTGCGATTTCCTATGAGCGCATGGGGGAGTGGAACCTGGCCGAGCCCGAATTCCGGCGCGTACTGGACTTTGTGCCGGATGAACCGCAGGTGTTGAACTATCTCGGTTATTCGCTTGTCGAACAGCGCCGCAATCTTGATGAGGCGCTCGAGATGATCGAGCGCGCGGTAGAGGGCGAGCCCGACAGCGGCTATATTGTCGATTCGCTGGGCTGGGCCTATTATCGGCTGGGCCGGTATGAAGAGGCCGTGCCGGTGATGGAACGCGCGGTCGAACTGATGCCAACGGATCCGATCCTGAACGACCATCTGGGCGATGTCTACTGGGCCGTGGGGCGCGAGCGCGAGGCCCGGTTCCAGTGGCGCCGCGCGCTGTCCTTCGGGCCGCATGCGGATATGGACAGCGACCTCGTGCGCCGCAAGCTCGAGATCGGGAAGGATGCTGCCCTGAAAGAGCAAGACGCAGCCGAATGACCTGCCCCGAGCTTGCGCCGGCCAAGGTCAATCTCTGCCTGCATGTGACCGGGCAGCGCAGCGACGGGTATCATATGCTGGATTCGCTGGTGGTCTTTACCGCGCTGGGTGATTGCGTGTCGCTGCGCCCGCTGCAGGGGTTGTCACTGTCGATCTCCGGGCCAGAAGGCGCAGGGTTGAGCGCGGGGGCGGATAATCTGGTGCTGCGCGCAGCGCGGATGATGGGTGCGCGGGACATGGCGCTGACACTCGACAAGCACCTGCCGCGCGCCGCCGGCATCGGCGGCGGCTCTTCGGATGCGGCGGCCACCTTGCGGCTGCTGGCGCGTGCTACGGGCCAGCCCTTGCCGGGGCGTGCGGCGCTCGTGGCGCTGGGTGCAGATGTGCCAGTCTGCCTGACCCCGAGGCCCACCCGGATGCGCGGCATCGGCGAACGGCTCGACCCGCTTCCCCTGCTACCCGATTTTGCACTGGTTCTGGTCAATCCGCGCGTGGACCTGCCCACACCGGAGGTGTTCGGGGCGCTGGAGCGGCGCGACAATTCCCCGCTCTCCGACCCGCTGGGCCCATGGCCCGATCTGGCGGGGTTCCTCGTCTGGCTGCGGGCGCAGCGCAATGACCTGCAAGCCCCGGCCTGCCGGATTGCGCCGGTCATCCCGAACGTGCTGGAGGCGTTGCAGAGCGCACAGGGCTGCGCGCTGGCGCGCATGTCAGGATCGGGTGCCACCTGCTTTGGCGTCTTCGAGACGCTGCCAGAGGCGCGCGCTGCCGCCCGCGCCCTGCAGCGCGCGCATCCTGCCTGGTGGTGTGAGCCAACCACGCTCTTGCCTGCGGAGTCCAGGTAAGCCTTATTGCCGCGCGCGGAACAATTAGATGGCCAGCGGCGCTCGGGCGAACCGAATCGACTCAGTGAAGCCGCGCGACAACGTAATCAGCCAGCCCGTCCAGCATCTCACGCAGCGGATGGGCGGGCAATTCCTCAAGCGCGGTCTTGGCGCGAGCGGACCATTGCAGTGCCTCTTGCCGGGTCGCCTCCATCGCATCATGGCGGGCAATGGTTGCCTGGGCCTGCGCGAAATCGCCCGCGCGCTGATCGCCTGCGCCGATCACGCGCTCCCAGAAGGCGCGCTCATCCGCATCGGCAGCGGCCAGCGCACGGATCACCGGCAAGGTCAGCTTACGCTCGCGGAAATCGTCCCCGATATTCTTGCCGATCCCGTCCCCTGCGCCGCCATAGTCGAGCCAGTCATCGACGATCTGGAAACTGATCCCCAGCGCGTCGCCATAGCTGTGCAGCGCGCGCACCTGATCCTCGGGGGCCCCTGCCAGCACGGCTCCGGCCTCGGTCGCCGCCGAGAACAGCGCCGCAGTCTTGCCGCGGATCACGCGCAGATACTGCGCCTCGGTGGTGGCGATGTTCTGCGCCGTGGTCAGTTGCAGCACCTCGCCCTCGGCAATCGTGGCCGAGGCGTTGGACAGGATGTCGAGAACCCGCAGCGAGCCGCATTCCACCATCAACTGGAAGGCGCGGGCAAAGAGATAATCGCCGACCAGAACCGACGATTTGTTGTCCCATAGCAGATTGGCCGTTGCCCGCCCGCGCCGCTGCTGGCTCTCGTCGACCACATCATCATGCAGCAACGTCGCCGTATGGATGAACTCGACCGTCGCCGCCAGATGATGATGATAGCTGCCCTGATAGCTGCACAGATGCGATGCCGCCAACACCAGCATGGGCCGGATCCGCTTGCCGCCCGCCTCGATCAGATGGGCCGTGACCTCGGGGATGCGCGGAGCGTGCTCAGAGGCCATGCGCTCGCGGATCAGCGCATTGACGCTGTCGAGATCCGCCGCCAGATAGCTTGCAAGCTGGTCATGCGGGGCTTGGCCCCCTGTCTTCGGGGTGATCTTGTTCATCGCGTCCTGTCTCGACAAACCGGGCCTCGGGGAATTAGGGTGGCGCCATGAAGGAATTGCTGCGCACAACGGATCCCACCATCATCCCCTATGCCACGGCAATCCTGCAGGGCGAAGGTATAGAGGTGTTTGATATTGACGTCCATATGCACACTCTGGAATCGACTCTGGGCATGATGCCGCGGCGGCTGATGGTGCGGTCCGAGGATCATTTCATGGCGGTCTCGATCCTGCGCGACAATGGTATCCCGCTGCATGACTGAGGCGCTGACGCGCGATGCGTTTCTGGGTGGCAGTCTGCATGTCTGGCAGCCGCGCACGGGCTATCGCGCCGCCACAGACCCGGTGTTTCTGGCCGCATCCGTGCCTGCGCGCGCGGGCCAGTCGGTGCTTGAAATGGGCTGTGGGGTGGGTGTCGCGGCGCTGTGCCTGCATGCCCGCGTGCCGGGACTGGCCCTGACCGGTGTGGAACTGCAACCCGACTATGCAGCGCTCGCCCGCCGCAACGCCGCCGAGAACGGCGCGGCGCTGGAGGTGGTCGAGGCCGATCTGGCCGCGATGCCCCCTGACTTGCGCGCGCGCAGTTTCGACCATGTCATTGCCAACCCGCCCTATTACGCCGCTCAAGGGCCCGCCGCGCGAGACGCGGGCCGTGACCGCGCGCTGCGCGAGGCAACCCCGCTGGCCACCTGGGTCAATATGTCATTGCGGCGGTGTCGTGATGGCGGCCATGTCAGTATGATCCACCTGACCGAACGCTTGCCCGACCTCATGGCCGCGTTACAGGGGCGCGCCTCGGTCATCGTGCTGCCACTTGCCGCGCGGCGCAGTCGCGCGGCAAGGCGGATCATTGTGCAGGCCCGCAAGGGTGGGCGCGCGCCCTTCACGCTTCTGCCGCCACTGGTCATCCACCAGGGCGACACGCACCCTGGCGATGGCGAGTATTTCACCGATGCCGTGCGTGCCCTGATGCGTGACGGCGCCGGGCTGGACCTTGCCGCCATGGCCCGCGCATGAACCCTTGCCCCTCTCGCCTGCGCAGGGCATAGCACTGCCATGGCCCGACAGCTAGATTATGCCACCATCCGCGAGATCTTCGCCCGCTTCCACGCCGCCGACCCGGCGCCCGAGGGAGAGCTGGAGCATGTCAATGCCTTTACGCTGGTGGTAGCGGTGGCGCTGTCGGCGCAGGCGACGGATGTGGGGGTGAACAAGGCCACGCGCGGGCTGTTCGCCGTGGCCGACACGCCCGAAAAGATGCTGGCCTTGGGCGAAGAAGGCGTTATCGAGCATATCAAGACCATCGGACTTTTTCGCAACAAGGCGAAGAATGTCATCAAGCTGAGCCGCATTCTGGTCGAGCAATATGGCGGGCAGGTGCCCTCGTCGCGCGCCGCGCTGCAATCGCTTCCCGGCGTCGGGCGCAAGACCGCGAATGTGGTGCTGAACATGTGGTGGCGGATGCCTGCGCAGGCCGTGGACACGCATATCTTCCGCGTCGGCAACCGCACCGGCATCTGTCCGGGGCGCGATGTGAACGCGGTCGAGCGCGCCATCGAGGACAATGTACCGGCAGAATACCAGCTTCACGCCCATCACTGGCTGATCCTGCATGGCCGCTACACCTGCAAGGCGCGCAAACCCGCCTGCGCCGCCTGCCTGATCCGCGATCTTTGCCCCTATGAGGAGAAAACTCTTTGAAACGCTACCAGATTGCCGGGATCGGCAACGCGATTGTCGATGTTATCGCCACGGTCGATGACCTGTTTCTGGACCATATGGGCATTCGCAAAGGCATCATGCAGCTTGTCGAACGCGAGCGCGCCGAGGTGCTCTATGGCGCGATGAAGGACCGGGCCGAGGCCTCGGGTGGCTCGGTCGCAAATACGCTGGCCGGTGCGGGGCGGATGGGGCTGCGGGCCGCTTTCGTGGGCCGCGTCAATGATGATGCGCTCGGACGCTTCTACGCGACAGATACCGGCGCGGATTTCGTCAACCCGCCCGTGGCGCAGGGCGAGTTGCCGACCTCGCGCAGCATGATTTTCGTCACCCCCGATGGCGAGCGCTCGATGAACACATATCTGGGCATCTCGGCGGAACTCGGCCCCGAAGATGTGGACGAGAGCGTGATGGCGGAGTCCGAGATCGTGTTTCTGGAGGGCTATCTCTTCGACAAGGACAAGGGCAAGGAGGCGTTCCTGAAGGCCGCGCGCGCGTGTCGCAGTGCCGGCGGGCGGGCAGGGATTGCACTGTCGGACCCGTTCTGTGTGGACCGTCACCGCAGCGATTTCCGCGCGCTCGTGGCGCAGGACATGGATTACGTCATCGGCAACGAACAGGAATGGGTCTCGCTGTATCAGGCGAATGACCTTGATGACGCGCTGGCACAGGCAATGCGTGACTGCCCGCTTGTGGTCTGTACCCGTTCGGGCGACCCGGTGACGATCATGTCGCAGGGCCTGCGGACCGAGGTGCCCGTCACGCGGGTTACCCCGGTCGATGCCACTGGTGCGGGAGATCAGTTCGCGGCCGGGTTCCTCTACGGGCTGGCCACCGGGCGCGACATGGCCACGGCAGGGCAGATGGGCGTGATTGCCGCCACGGAAGTGATCGGCCATATCGGCGCGCGCCCGCAAAGCGACCTGCGCGCGGCTTTCCGGCGCGCCGGGCTGGTGGCCTGACGAAAGGCTTGCCCGCAGAGGTGGCTTGCGGCACTCTCGGACCAGTTCTGCCTTGGAGAGTGCTATGAAAAACACGCTTGCCGCCCTGATAATGACAGGCTTTCTTACGCTGCCTGCCAGCGCCGACCCGTTCATCGATGCGCTTGAGACCGCCATTGAGGCCTATGAAGATGGTGATCTGCAATATGCCGAAGATGAGCTTGTCGCGGCGCAACGCATCCTTGGCGAGATGAAAGCCGCCGGGCTCGCGGCCTTCCTGCCCGAACCGCCCGAAGGCTGGACCCGCGTGATCGACTCCGAGGCCGGGCAGATGATGGGTTTTCTGGGTGGCGGCAGCATTGCCAGCGCGCGCTATACCGGCCCCGAGCAGCGTTTCGAGTTGAGCTTGATGGCCGATAACCCGATGGTTGCGCAACTCGGCATGATGCTGGGCAGTGCGACGATGATCGCGCAGATGGGCGGGGAAGTGGAGCGGATCAACCGCGTGCGCTTTCTGCGCGAGGATCAGAGCCTCAAGGCGATCGTCGGAAACCGTGTTTTGGTGCAGGCCGAGGGTGCGGATGCCGAGGTGATGATCCCCGTGCTTGAACAGATCGATTTCCGCGCGATGGAGAATTTCGGCGGCTGAACCGGGCCGTGACAGTGTTGCAAAGCGAGCATCCCGCGCCCATATCTGGCGCGCATACCAATGCAGGTGATCGCCGCAACTAGACGTGAGAGCACGATGGGATACACGAAAACTGCCATCCTGATGGCTGCCATGACGGCGCTGTTCATGGGTGTGGGCTATCTGATCGGTGGCGGCGTGGGGCTCATCATCGCGCTGGCTGTGGCCGCCGGAATGAACGCCCATGCCTACTGGAATTCGGACAAGGCGGTGCTGCGCATGCATAACGCGCAGGAATGCAACAGCCAGGTCCATCCCGACCTGCAGCGCATGGTGCATCAACTGGCCGACGACGCCGACATGCCGCATCCGCGCGTCTTTGTCATCGACCAGGACCAGCCCAATGCCTTCGCCACGGGCCGAAACCCGGAGAATGCAGCAGTTGCCGCAACCACGGGCCTCCTGCGGCGCATGTCGCGCGAGGAAGTGGCCGCAGTCATGGCGCATGAACTGGCGCATATCAGGAATTACGACACGCTGATCATGACCGTGACGGCCACCTTTGCCGGCGCGATTTCGATGCTGGCGAATTTCGCGATGTTCTTTCGCAGCGGGCGCAATCAGGGGGCCGGCGGGGTGATCGCGGTGCTGCTGGTGATGATCCTTGCCCCGCTCGCGGCGGCGATCGTGCAGATGGCCATCTCGCGCTCGCGCGAATACGAGGCCGACCGTGTGGGCGCGGAAATCTGCGGCAACCCGCTTTGGCTGGCCTCGGCATTGGAGAAGATTCAGGGCTTCGCCGCGCGGATCGACTTTGACCGGGCCGAAAGGAATCCGCAAACCGCGCATATGTTCATCATCAACCCGCTGCATGTGCACAAGCGCGACAAGCTCTTCTCGACCCACCCGAATACGGGGAACCGGATCGCGGCGCTGGTGAAAATGGCGGAAGAGAGGGGGATTGCTTCATCTCCGACGGGGCGGGCGAGCAATCCCTGGGGCTGACGGGGAAAGGGCGCTGCGGTTTCGCGAAGTCACGCTCGGAACATGCCCCTGATCTCATCGTTGGGGGCGCGCCTCCGAAGGTAGCACGTCTGCAACCACCGCCTGCCGGATCTGTTCACCAAGGGGCTCAATGTGGGCGAAGCGGCACCCGGCCCTGATCGCCCAACACCCAGACTTGCCGATTCTCGACAACAATCGCGGTCAGCGGGCCGCCATAGGCGGCGCGGCTGTCAATATTCACACGGTTGCGATAATGCATCGGCTGCGGGATCGCCGTATGGCCATGGATGACCAACGGCCCGTGATCGCGTGTGTCGCTGAGGAAGGGCTCGCGGATCCAGACCAGATCCTGCTCGGCTTGCGCCTCCAGCGGCACGCCGGGGCGGATGCCCGCATGCACATACAGAACATCGCCCGCCGAATGCATCAGTGGCCTTGACGCGAGAAAGGCGATGTCGGCTGCGGGCACCGCATCGCGCGCCGCCTCTCGCACCCGGCGGATGTGGAAAGCCGTGGGGCGGAACAGACCATAGGACATCAGGGTTTCCGCCCCGCCGATTGCGGGGTGCAGATAGGTCACATCCGGGCGCATCTGCGGGTCGCGCCAGTTCGGGTCGGTCAGGAAGCGCTCGAACAGCCGGTCATGGTTGCCCTTGAGAACGACCCAGTTCTCGCCGCGCGCGACCCCCTCGCGCAGTGTTCGGATCACACCAGCGGAATCGGGGCCACGATCAACCAGATCACCCAGATGCACGACCGGCGCATCTGCATCGCCACAGGCCAGACGATCCGCTGCAATCCGCGCATGAGCTTGAAGCAGCAGATCAAGCTGGCCATGAATGTCGCCGATTGCATAGCTGCGCATGACGCCCCTTCCACATAGGCAGGCGCGGCCTTGTGGCCGCGCCTGTCCGTTTATGCCGTCTCAAAAGCCAGGGGGCGCACCTGCCGGAACAGCCCCGTTGCGCGCAATTTGTCGAGAATGGGCTCGGGCGCGGGCGAGTCGAGATAGAGCAGCGCAATCGCATCCCTGCCTGCCTCAGAGCGTCCAAGCGTAAAGTTCGCGATGTTCACCCCACTCTCGCCCATCGTGTTGCCCAGCGCGCCGATGATCCCCGGCACATCGTCATTGGTGGTATAGAGCATATGCGCGCCCACTTCGGCATCGATGGTAATGCCCTTGATCTGGATGAAGCGCGGTTTGCCATCGGAAAACACTGTGCCCGCAATCGACCGCTCGCGCTTGTCGGTGACCACTGTAAGCTTGATATAGGCATCGAACACGCCTGATTTCGCTTGTGTCGTCGTCGAAATCTGTACGCCGCGCTCGCGTGCCACGACCGGAGCCGACACCATGTTCACATCCGGGTTGGTGGCCTTCATCACCCCGGCAATCGACGCGCAGCTCAGCGCGTCGAGATTCATCTCGGCCACCTTGCCGTCATAGAGGATATTGATGGCCTTGATCGGCTCATCCGTCAACTGGCCTGCGAATGCCCCCAGATGCGAGGCGAGCTTGACCCACGGGCCCATGATGCGAGCCTCTTCTGCCGTGACCGAAGGCATGTTGAGCGCGTTCGAGACCGCGCCCGAGGTCAGGTAATCGGCCATCTGCTCGGCCACTTGCAGCGCCACATTCTCTTGCGCCTCGCTGGTCGAGGCACCCAGATGCGGGGTAACGACGACATTGGAAAGGCCGAAAAGCGGGCTTTCCGTAGCGGGTTCAACCGCAAACACATCCAGCGCGGCGCCTGCGACATGGCCCGATTGCAGCGCCTCGGCCAGTGCGGCCTCGTCGATCAACCCGCCCCGCGCGCAATTCACGATCCGCACGCCCTTTTTCGTCTTGGCCAGATTCTCCGCAGACAGAATGTTGCGGGTCTTGTCAGTGAGTGGCACATGCAGAGTGATGAAATCTGCCCGCGCCAGCAACTCGTCGAGATCGACCTTGGTCACACCCATCTTGACCGCGCGCTCCTCGCTGAGGAACGGGTCATAGGCGATAACCTTCATCTTCAGCCCCAACGCCCGGTCGCAGACAATGCCACCGATATTGCCCGCGCCGATCACGCCCAGGGTCTTGTTGAACAATTCCACCCCCATGAAGCGCGATTTCTCCCACTTTCCGGCATGGGTAGAACTGTTGGCCTCGGGGATCTGGCGCGCGACCGCCATCATCAGCGAAATGGCATGTTCTGCGGTGGTGACCGAATTGCCGAAAGGCGTGTTCATCACGATCACACCCTTTTTCGAGGCGGCCGGGATATCGACATTGTCGACCCCGATCCCGGCGCGGCCCACCACCTTGAGATTGGGCGCTGCATTGAGCAGCTTTTCAGTGACCTTGGTGGCTGAGCGGATCGCCAGCCCGTCATAGTCGCCAATCACGGACAGAAGCTTGTCCTTGTCCTTGCCGAGAGACGGGTCAAAGGTGACATCAATGCCGCGGTCGCGGAAGATCTGGACAGCAGTTTCCGAAAGCGCGTCGGATACGAGAACCTTGGGTGCCATGAGGTGAGGCTCCTTGAGAGAGAATGATCTGAGGGGGCAGGCGCTGTGCGCCTGCCATGAGATTTCGGTAATCGGGTGCGCTCAGGCCGCGTCGGCCAGCGCCGCGCGCTCGGTGTGATAGGCCCAGTCAAGCCAGTCCATCAGCGCCGCGATATCGGCGGTCTCAACCGTGGCCCCGCACCAGATGCGCAAGCCCGCGGGCGCGTCGCGATAGGCACCGATATCGAAACCCACACCCTCGGACTCCAGCCGCTTGGCCACGGCCTTCGCGAAGCTGGCACCATCGCTGATGCCGGGGTCGGTGAATTTCAGACAGACGCTGGTGGTGGAGGCGGTTGCCGGGTCTTCTGCCAGATTGGCGATCCAGTCATGTGCGTCGCAGAAATCCGCGATCACGCCCGCATTCGCCTGCGCCCGCGCGATCAGCGCGGGCAGTCCGCCGATGGAGCGCGCCCAGTCCAGCGCGACGAGGTAATCCTCGACCGCCAGCATTGAGGGCGTGTTGATCGTCTCACCCCGGAAGATCCCCTCGATCAGCTTACCGCCCTTGGTCAGCCGGAAGATCTTGGGCAGCGGCCAGGGAGGCGTGTAGCTTTCCAGCCGTTCCACCGCACGCGGGCTCAGGATCAATATCCCATGTGCGGCCTCGCCGCCCATCACCTTCTGCCAAGAGAAGGTCACCACATCGAGCTTGTCCCAGGGCAGATCCATGGCAAAGGCCGCCGAGGTGGCGTCGCAAATGGTCAGCCCGGCACGACCCGAGGGAATCATCTCGCCATGCGGCATCCGCACGCCCGAGGTGGTGCCGTTCCAGGTGAAAACGACATCCGTGTCATAATCCACCGCGGCCATATCCACGATTTTACCGTAGTCAGCCGTGCGCACATCCGCATCCAGCTTTAACTGCTTGACCGCATCCGTCACCCAGCCTGCGCCGAAACTTTCCCACGCGACCATTGTCACGGGACGCGCACCCAGCAGCGACCACATCGCCATCTCGACCGCGCCGGTATCCGAGGCGGGCACAATGCCTATGCGGTAATCATCTGGCACGCCGAGAATCTCGCGCGTGCCGTCAATCGCGGCCTTCAGCTTGGCCTTGCCGACAGCGGCCCGGTGCGAGCGGCCCAGCGGCGCATCCGTCAGCAGATCGAGTGAGAATGTGGGGATCTTGGCGCAGGGGCCAGACGAAAAGCGCGGATTGACCGGGCGCTTGGCCGGTTGTGCTGGTATGGTCATGGTATCCTTCCAGATATTCGCCCTTCGTTGGGGAAGGGTGTCCCACTGACGCCATTAAGGTGCAATCGCGTCTGGCGCAAGCAGGAAAATTGGCCTAGAGCGGCGCTCGACGGTGCAAAAACGACGCAGCCAAGGGCAGTTCCATGTATGTCGCAACGCTAATGAGCAATCCTGCCTCACCCGCGCTGGACCAGACCACGGTCATGGCGCTGCGCAATGCCTGGGGCGGGGGCGATGCGGTTTGGCTCAACCCCGAGATCGCAGCCGAGTTTGCATTGCCCGCAATCCCTGACAATCTTTGGCAGGTCTGGGACGATCTGCAGGCGCGCGGTATCGACATGGCGGTGCAGCCCGCCGCAAACCGGCGCAAGCGGATGTTGCTGGCGGATATGGACAGCACCATGATCGGGCAGGAATGCATTGACGAACTGGCCGACGAGGCAGGCGTCGGGGCGCATGTTGCCGAGATCACGGCGCGCGCAATGAATGGTGAGCTTGATTTCGAGAGTGCGCTGCGGGCGCGGGTCGGGCTGCTGAAGGGGCTGCCCGAGAACACCATCGCGAAGGTGATCGCCGAGCGGATCAGCTTCACCCCGGGTGGTGCCGTGCTCATCGCCACCATGAAGGCGCATGGGGCGCATGCGGTGCTTGTATCGGGCGGGTTTACGGCCTTCACCACCCATGTTGCGCAGCATCTGGGGTTTGATGAGCATCGCGCTAATCTGCTCGAGGTCACGAACGGGCATCTGACCGGTACGGTCGCTGAACCGATTCTGGGACGTGCGGCCAAGGTGAACGCGCTTGAGGAGATCACCGTCCAACTGGGAATCACGCCCGCCGACGTGCTGGCAGTGGGTGACGGGGCGAATGATCTGGGCATGCTCGAACGCGCAGGGGCCGGAGTTGCGCTGCACGCAAAACCCGTGGTCGCCGCGCAATGCGCGCTGCGGGTCAATCATGGCGATCTGACCGCGCTGCTTTACCTTCAGGGCTATTCCGCGTCAGATTTTGTGAACATGTGAGGTTTTTTCGACGTCGCCCCCGTGACTTTCCGTCACAAGCTGTGGCATTGTTACGCCTATCCGTGAGGTCTTCGGCCCACTCATGTCCACAGGGGAAAACCATGCCGATCCGAAACCGCTTTGCCGAGCTCTTGCCTGAAATCACTGCCTGGCGGCACGATTTCCACGCCCACCCCGAGCTTCTGTTCGATTGCCACCGCACCGCTGGCATCGTGGCCGGAAAACTGCGCGAGTTCGGCTGTGACGAGGTTGTGGAAGGCATCGGGCGCACGGGTGTCGTGGGCGTGATCCGGGGGCGCAATACCGGGTCGGGTCGTGTGGTGGGCCTGCGCGCCGACATGGATGCCCTGCCCATCTATGAAGCAACCGGACTCGAGTATGCCTCGAAAGAAGCGGGAAAGATGCATGCCTGTGGCCATGACGGCCATACCGCGATGCTGCTTGGCGCGGCGAAATACCTGGCCGAGACGCGCAATTTCGACGGCACGGTAGTCGTTATCTTCCAGCCCGCCGAAGAAGGTGGCGGCGGCGGGGATGAGATGTGCCGCGACGGGATGATGGAGCGTTTCGGTATTCAGGAAGTTTACGGGATGCATAACTGGCCGGGCCATGCGGCAGGCTCTTTTGCAATCCGACCTGGTGCGTTCTTCGCAGCCACGGATCAGTTCGAAATCGCAGTCGAGGGCAAAGGTGGTCACGCGGCCAAGCCGCATCAATGCATCGATACCACAGTGGCGGCTGCGCAAATGGTCATCGCCATGCAAACCATTGTCAGCCGCAACGCCGATCCGACCAAGGAAGCGGTCGTTTCAGTGACTTCTTTCGTGACCGAATCTCAGGCTTTCAACGTGATCCCGCAGCATGTCACTTTGCGCGGAACCGTGCGCACAATGGACCCGGCCATCCGCGAGCTTGCCGAGACACGGATCAAATCCATCGCAGAGAACATGGCCGTGGCCTTTGGCGCGAAGGCGCATGTCGATTATCGTCGCGGTTATCCCGTCATGGTCAATTCCGAAGCAGAGACCGAATTCGCCGCCGAGGCCGCGCGCGCTGTTGCTGGCGATTGCGGCACCGCGCCGCTGGTCATGGGCGGCGAGGACTTCGCCTATATGCTTGAGGAGCGCCCGGGTGCCTATATTCTTGTCGGCAATGGCGAAACGGCCGATGTGCATCACCCGGAATACAATTTCAACGACTCCGTCATCCCCGCCGGGTGCAGCTTCTGGGTAGAACTCGCCGAACGCCGTCTGCCTGCCGCATGAGAAAAAACAGCCCCGGCGAATGCCGGGGCTGTGTTGACTGAGAGGGCTTGGCCCTGTTCCGAGCGTGCCTGCTGCCGACCTTGGGGCAGCAACTCTCGGTTACTGCAAGCAAGTGACCGATTATACCCTCGGTCAGAATCGCGTCACGGGCAAGCCGCCTCGTAATACGTCCCATCCCCGCGTGCATAAGCGCAGCGGCCCGTCTGTGTGTTCTGTGCGAGCAGCGTCCCGGCTGCGGCACCGGCAACAGTGCCGAGGATTTGCCAGTTGGAATTGGCGCCGAACAGATTGGCTACGGCAAGGCCGCCCGCCGCGCCGGCGACCCCGCCGACGACCGCGCGTTCGGTGCTGGTCATCTGGCATCCGGCAAGAGCAACTGTCATGGCGAGTAACGTGGCTGGAATGAGTTTTGTCATCAGTTCTCCTTGGGCCTCGGGCCCGATTTCGTCTTGTTCTGAGAGTCTAGCAGATTCTGAGAGTCTGTCATCCACTATGACCGGAGTAAGCGCAAATCCACCCATCACAAGACCGCAATGCGCCGCGCGCTGGCGCATGAACTCCCGCCGCAGCAGGGCCGCGGGGTCGGATCAGATCTGGCAGTGACAAATCCGGAATGAGGGCGGGCCTGCGTTTCGTGCGACGCAGACCCGCCTGCAGTGAGTTTCATGCGTAATTGGATGCCCCCGGGCGCTGTCTGGTCCCGCGTGCCGCGATCTGCGTGCGATCCGGCCTCCCGGGCTGGTTCTGGGCAGGCGCGTTTTCTTTGCCGTGCAGGTGCGGTTTTCCGAACCTTGCCACCAGTGCGCTGCAGTCCTCGGTATGCCACCCGCCAGCAACGGGAGGGTTGTCGCGTTCAAGGCCTCTGTGCGTTGCTCGTGCAGCGCGGGTTCGAGAGTGAACAAAGGTGCAAACGCAGAAGGCCCGTCTCGCGCTCTCGAGAGAGCGTCATGTCTTGACGCTGCAGCTCTTGCGCAAGCAATCCGAAATGAACTTTTGCCGCGTTCAGCCCCTGCATGGGTGCACGGAGCTCGAGCATGTCCCAGAGCGTATCCTCAAGCTTCATGCGCTCGCATAGGGCCTCTAGCCGCAGCCCGCCTGGGGCCTCTTCGATCGTGACCCTTCCCCCCCAGGGCAGTGCAGTTTCCAGACACAGGATCAGCAGGAAGACCAGCTTGATATAACGACGGTTGAAACTTGTTTCTGCTGCCCAGGAATACTCATGTCTTCCCTGCGCGCTCAGGGCCTGCAGCAGCGAGGTGATCTCTCCGGGGGCGATCATCTG
The DNA here is from genome assembly GCA_007116575.1 of Paracoccaceae bacterium. Lineage (GTDB taxonomy): Bacteria > Pseudomonadota > Alphaproteobacteria > Rhodobacterales > Rhodobacteraceae > Roseinatronobacter. The sequence goes on along the minus strand of SKIF01000133.1, from coordinate 2,150 downwards.
GGTGTCACCCACAGCGCCAAAGGCGAGGCGATACAGGCGCAGCCGGGTGTTGGCATGGGCAATGCTCTGTTCGATCAGATCGATTTCCGGTTCGCTGGCACCTCTGGCGAGTTGCAACAGTTCCAGCCCGTTGTTGACGGCCCCCATCGGGCTGACAAGATCATGACAGATTCGCGAGGCGATCAGCTCAGCCAGATCGTCCTGCGCGATTGTGCTTTGCGCTTGCGCACGCGCGCCTGTATTCATCGCAGCATGAGTCATCTCGTCCTCGCCCCTGGCATGTTTGTCCGCCATCCTCAAAACCCCCATTGGGGCATAGGCCAGGTGCAGTCCCGGGCTGGCGATTTGGTGACGGTCAATTTCGCAGATGCAGGTAAAAGGGTCATTAATGCTGTTCGAAGTCCCTTGGTCCTTGTTTCGATAGAGCAAGGCTAGTGTCACACAACCAAAGCGTGTATTCAATGGTAGTTACGGAAACGGAGCGTCACCTGTGAAGGAATGCCGCCGACAGAGCAGGGCATGAGCGATACCGTCCGCAAACAATCCCGACTGGAGCAACCGGCAGCACTTGAGGCTCGGCTCAGCGTGCGGCTGGCGCGCGACGAGCGGGACCTGCGAGCGGCGCAACGGCTGCGCTATCGCGTCTTTATCGAGGAAATGGGCGGTACCGGGCCGATGGTTGATCATGCGGCGCGTCTGGAATGCGATGCGTTTGATCCCGTGTTCGACCACCTCCTGCTGATCGACGAGACCCGTGACCCCGAGGCCGGGGAGCATGTGGTGGGTGTGTATCGGCTGTTGCCCGATGCGCGCCTGTCAGATGTCGGGCAGTTCTATTGCGATGACGAATTCGATCTGGAACCGCTGCGCCGTTCAGGGCGGCGATTGCTGGAACTGGGCCGGTCCTGCATCGACCCTGCGCATCGGGGCGGAGTAGGGATGCTATATATGTGGCAGGGTCTTGCTGATTATGTGCGTGCGGGCGGTATCGAAATTCTGTTTGGCGCAGCCAGTTTCCGCGGCACGGACCCAGCACAGAACGCCATGCCGCTGAGCTGGTTGCATCACCACCATCTCGCCCCCGAGGCGTTGCGCGTGCGCCCACACCACCCGAAAGGGGACTTCCTTGTCCCGGAAGCGGCGCTGGACCGGCGCGCAGCACTCGGGCAGATGCCATCGTTGATCAAGGCCTATCTGCGGCTCGGTGGTGTTGTGGGCGAGGGTATCTATGTCGATCATGACTTCTGCACTACGGATGTCTGTATCATCCTCGACACAGCACGAATGTCGGCACAGGCGCGCGTCTTTGGCGCGCGTATGGCAACAGGGTGACTGAACCGGCATGATGTGGGTCTCGGACACAGCGCCGCCCGAAAGCCCGATCCCACCGCGCGCATGGCCGCGCCTTGTGATGCGCGGCATTGCGGTGATTTTGTTGCTTCTGGTCGGTCTGGGGGCACACGGACTGCTGCGCCTGATCGAACGCCCGCTTGTCGGGCTGAGCCGTCCGGCGAGCGGGCGACTGGTGCAGGCGGTCTGCCAAGGCGCGCTGTGGCTGATCGGGTTGCGTATGAGGGTCGCAGGCCGCCCGATGCCGGGGCAGGGGGCGATGGTGGCCAATCATGGATCATGGCTGGATATCCTCGTGTTGAATGCAGCAATCCCGGTACATTTCGTGTCCAAGCATGAGGTGGCGGGCTGGCCGGGTATCGGGCTGCTGGCGCGGGCGACAGGGACAGTGTTCATCCAGCGTGACCGACGTCATGCGCAGGCGCAGACGCGCCTCTTCGAGGCACGGCTGCGTGCGGGCCAGAGGCTTTTGTTCTTTCCCGAAGGCACCAGTTCCGACGGGCAGCGGGTGTTGCCTTTCAAATCGACCCTGTTCGCGGCCTTCTTCGCGCCAGAGCTGCGCGAGAGGCTTCAGATACAGCCGGTCAGCCTGCGCTACCATGCGCCAAGGGCACGCGACCCGCGCTTCTACGGCTGGTGGGGAGACATGGCGCTGGGCGGGCATCTCGCGCGCGTGCTGGCCGAGAGGCCGCAGGGCCAAGTGGAACTGGTGTTCCATACACCTGTGAGGGTGGCGGATATGCCGGGGCGCAAGGAGATCGCCCGGCATTGTGAGGCAGCGGTCCGCGCGGGATTTGCGG
>SKIF01000036.1 GCA_007116575.1 Paracoccaceae bacterium | reverse complement strand
GGCGCAGGGCACCCCCGCAACGCTGGAGGATGTGGCATGAAGGACGACCCGCGCATCAAGGGCGCTGCTCATGACAGCCTGATTCATGATTCCGCCATCAAGCATGTCACAGGCCGCGCCGAATATACCGATGACATCACCGAGCCCGCAGGCACGCTCCATGCCTATCTTGGCGGGGCGACCATCGCGCATGGCCGCATTACCAAGCTGGATCTGGCAGAGGTGCGCGCCGCCCCCGGGGTGGTCGCAGTGCTCACCGCCGCCGATATTCCGGGCAGGAATGATGTCTCGCCCACGGGCCTTGATGACGAGCCGATCTTCACCGATGATCTGGTGCAATATCACGGCCAGCCCATTTTCGCCGTCGTGGCCGAAACCCGTGACCTCGCCCGTCGCGCCTGCGGTCTGGCGCAAATCGGCTACGACACACTGCCCCATGCCATCGATATCGACGCCGCCGATGCCGCAGCATACCCTGATGTCACTGCCCCCCTGACCCTGCAACGCGGCGACGCGGCCCCGGCACTGGCCGTCGCCCCGCACCGTATCACAGGCCGGATGCGGGTCGGCGGGCAGGACCATATGTATCTCGAAGGCCAGATCGCGATGGCCATTCCGGGCGAGGATGACGAGGTAACGGTCTTCGCCTCGACCCAGCACCCGTCAGAGGCGCAGCACATGGTCGCCCATGCGCTTGGCGTGCCCTCGAATGCCGTGGTGGTGAATGTGCGGCGCATGGGCGGGGGCTTTGGCGGCAAGGAAACGCAGATGAACCTCTTCTGCGTGGTGACCGCGCTCGCCGCCAAACGGCTGGGCCGCGCCGTCAAGCTGCGCCCCGACCGCGATCAGGATATGGAGATCACCGGCAAGCGCCATGATTTCCGCATCGACTATGATCTGGGCTTTGACGAACAGGGCCGGATTCTGGCCGTTGACGGTGTCTTCGCCGCGCGCTGTGGCTGGTCGGCGGACCTGTCGGGCCCTGTTACCGACCGCGCGCTGTTTCATGCCGACAATGCTTATTACTACCCCGACGTGCGCCTGCGCTCGCGCCCTCTCAAGACCAACACCGTCAGCAACACCGCCTTTCGAGGCTTTGGCGGGCCGCAAGGCGTGATCGCGGCTGAACGCATGATCGAGGAAATCGCCTATGCGCTGGGCCGCGACCCGCTGGAGATCCGGCGCGCGAATTTCTACCGCGAGGGGGGCGATGTGACGCCTTATCACCAGAAGGTCGAGGACAATATCCTGACCCGGCTGGTGGATGAGCTGGAAGCCTCCTCCGACTATCAGGCCCGCCGTGCGCGCGTACTGGAGTTCAACGCGGCAAAGGGTGTCATCCGCAAGGGCATCGCGCTGACGCCGGTCAAGTTCGGCATCAGCTTCACCGCGACATGGTACAATCAGGCCGGGGCCTTGGTGCATGTCTATAGTGACGGCTCGATCCACCTGAACCACGGTGGCACCGAGATGGGGCAAGGGCTTTATACCAAGGTCGCGCAGGTGGTCGCCGATGCGTTCCAATGCGATATTGACCGGATCAAGATCACCAAGACCACCACGGAAAAGGTGCCCAACACCTCGGCCACGGCGGCCAGCTCCGGCTCGGACCTCAACGGCATGGCCGCCCTTGCCGCCTGCGAGCAGATCAAGGCGCGGCTCGCGGCCTTCGCTGCCCGTCACTGGGGCGTGGAGGAAAGCGCCGTGCAGTTCCTGCCCGGTCGCGTGGCGGTAGGTGCGCAGATCCTGCCCTGGGACGACTTCATCCGCGCAGCCTATATGGCCCGCGTGCAACTCTCGGCCGCTGGGTTCTACAAAACCCCCGAGATTCACTGGGACCGCAACAGCGGTCAGGGCCAGCCCTTTTATTACTTCGCCTATGGTGCCGCCTGTGCCGAGGTCAGCATCGACACGCTGACGGGTGAAACCCGCGTGGACCGCGCCGATGTGCTGCATGACGTGGGACGGTCGCTCAATCCGGCGCTGGATCTGGGGCAGGTCGAAGGGGCCTTCGTGCAGGGGATGGGGTGGCTCACCTCCGAGGAATTGTGGTGGGACGACACGGGGCGGCTCAGGACCCACGCGCCCTCGACCTACAAGATCCCACTCGCCTCGGACCGCCCACGCATCTTCAATGTGCGGCTTGCCGACTGGTCGGAGAATGTCAAACCCACTATCAAGCGGTCCAAGGCCGTGGGCGAGCCGCCCTTCATGCTGCCGATCTGCGTCTTCGAGGCCATCGGCATGGCCGTGGCTTCGGTCGCCGATTACCGCGAATGCCCGCGCCTCGACGCCCCCGCCACGCCCGAGCGCGTGCTGATGGCCGTGGAACGGTTGCGCGAATGAGGGGCGCACGCGACATCCTGCGCGGCGAAGCCGCCGTGATCCACGCGCAGATCACCCGTGTGCAGGGCTCGTCCCCGCGCGAGGCCGGGGCCGAGATGTTCATCACCGCGACCGCCACGGCAGGCACGATTGGCGGCGGGCAGGTGGAATTTCGCGTGATCGAGCGTGCGCGCGAAGTGCTGATCGCGGGCATGATGCGCGATGCGCTCGACCTGTCGCTGGGGCCTGCCATCGGGCAATGCTGCGGCGGGCAGGTGCGCGTGGCGCTGACCCGGCTGAGTGCCGCGCAACGCGCAGTGCATCTGGAACGGCTGGACCCGGACAGCCGCCCGCATGTGCTGATCCTCGGTGCGGGCCATGTCGGGCGCGCGCTGGCCGAGGTGATGGCCCCGCTGCCCTGGCGCGTGCTTCTGGTCGATCCGCGCGCGGGCGAGTTGGCGAAGAACATTGCCCCGGTCGAGACCCGCCTGACCCCCCTGCCCGAGGCCGAGATTGCCGCAGCCCCCCCGCAGAGCGCCTATGTCGTGGCCACCCATGACCACGGGCTCGATTTCCTGCTGACACTGGCCGCGCTGCGCCGAGGCGATGCTGCCTATGTCGGGCTGATCGGCTCAAAGACGAAACGCACCCGCTTCCAGCGTTTCGCGCGCGAGACCGACCCGGCGGCGGATTTGCACCGCCTGACCTGCCCCATCGGCGCTGCCGGTCTGGGGGACAAGCACCCCGGCATGATCGCGCTGGACACGGCGCGCGAGGTTGCCTCGGCCCTTGCTCAAGCTTGCGCAAACCCGACATCTTGTTCAAACCCGACACCCGGCCAGATCGCCCGACTCTGAAAGCGCTTTTATGAATCGAACAATCATCCGCGCGCGGCTGCTCTCTTTCCTGCGCGAACCCCAAACCCCCGATGACCATACGAGTTTCCACTATCTCGAGGATGGCGGGCTTTTGATCGAGGATGGCATGATCCGCGAGATGGCGGATTTCGCGCGGCTCGATGCGACCGGGGCAAAAGTGATCGACCACCGCCCGCATCTGGTCATGCCGGGCTTTATCGACACGCATCTGCATTTCCCCCAGACGCAGGTCATCGCCTCATGGGCCGCCGAACTGCTCGACTGGCTGAACGACTACACCTTCCCCGAGGAAACACGCTATGCCGACCCGGCGCTTTGCGCTGGCATGGCCACGCGGTTCCTTGACCGGCTGACGGATCACGGCACGACAACGGCTGTCGCCTATGCCTCGGTCCATGCCGCGTCCGCCGAGGCGCTGTTTGCCGAGGCGCTCAAGCGCAACATGCGGCTGATCACCGGCAAGGTGATGATGGACCGCAACGCGCCCAAGGGCCTGCTGGACACAGCGCAGTCGGGCTATGATGACAGCAAGGCGCTCATCGCGCGCTGGCATGGCAAGGGACGGCTTGGTTATGCGATCACGCCACGCTTTGCCATCACATCAACCCCTGCGCAGATGGAAGCCGCGCAGACGCTCGCCCGCGAGCACCCGGACTGCCATATCCAGACCCATCTGAGCGAGAACCACGCCGAAATCGCGCTCTCCTGCGAACTTTACCCCGAGGCGAAGGATTACACCGATATCTATGCGCGTTACGGGCTCTTGCGCGAAAACAGCTTGCTGGGCCACGCGATCCATCTGAGCGACCGCGAAATCGGCGCGCTGGCCGAGGCGGAGGCAAAGCCTGTCTTCTGCCCCACTTCGAACCTGTTTCTCGGCTCGGGGCTGTTTGATGATTCGCGCCTGCGCGCGGCGGGTCTGACCAATGCGATTGCCACCGATATTGGCGGGGGCACCAGCTATTCGATGCTGCAAACACTGGCCGAGGGCTACAAGGTTCTGCAACTCCAACGCCAGCGCCTGCACCCGTTCCGCGCCTTTCACTGGATCACGCGCGGCAACGCCGTGGCGCTGGGGATGGCGGACCGCATCGGCACATTGGAGCCGGGCAGCGAGGCTGATCTGGTCGTGCTCGACGCACAGGCGACCCCGGCCATGGCGCAACGCATGGAGCGCACACGCGGGCTGGTGGACGAGTTGTTCACGCTGCAAGTGATGGGCGATGACCGGGCCGTAGTGGAGACCTATGTCGCGGGCGTGCCGCAGAAACACTGACGGCACCTCGATCTGACGCGTCGCTGCGGGGAATGAAGAAACCGTCGTCAACCGTGACGCGGCGCACGCCAGTAAGGGCTTGATCGCGCGTGCCGGACGGGGAAGAGTCTCGGCCATGACCACTGCCCAACCTGTCCGCCCCCTCGCGCCGACAATTGACCTCGCCCCGCTGGGCGTGCTGGCGGCAACGCTCGTCTTCGCTGGGCTGGCGCTGGCGCATCTGCCACTGGCGCTGGCACTGATCCTCTGGCTGGCGCTCGGTCTGGTGACGGCGGTTCCAATGGCCGCCAGTGCTGCCGTAACTTCCGGCCATACACTCAGAAGGCGGAATCCAGCCAATCCGTTCTACCCTTTCATGGCTGGCGGGGTGGCGCGCGTGCTGGTCTGGGGTATCGTCGGGCTGGCCGCTTCCGCAATGCTGCTTGTGCATCTGGCGCAGGGGGGCGTTGCCGCATGGTTGGGCGCGCTGGCCGGTGCGCTGGCCGTGATCGGTTTCATGCGCCACGCCGGTGGCCTTTCACGCTGGATGAACGCGCCAGTGCATGACGCAGCCGGATTGCGGCGCTGGGGTATTGGGGTCGGGGTGGTCGTGACAGCGCTGGTCTCGGCGCTGGCCCGCGCCCTGCTTGGGCTTCCCGACCTCGCCCCAGTGCAGGCGGCCAGCGCGCTCGTGGCCGAAGCCTTTGCCGCGCAACGCCTGCTGGAGGGTGCGCTGGAATGGCTGCTGCGCAGCGCCGTCGCGCTCGACCTGCTGCCCCCCGTCCTCGAGGCCGTGCTGGCTGCGCTGGCGCTGGCCATGGGCGGGCTCGCCGTGGCCGGGCTGACGCTGGCGGCGCTGATGCCCGCGCACGACTGGGCGCGGGCCGTCGGTGTCGCTTCGGATGCACCCGAGCCACCCGGCCCGCACCGCCCTGCGCTGATTGCCGTGGCCATACTGGCAGGGCTCGTGTTGCTGGGTGGTCTGCAAGCCGAGATCCGGCTGACCGCACAGCCCGCCGAGGCGCGCCCGGTCGCGCAGCTTCAAACCGGGGTAGAGCGGATCGGGCAAGCACTTTACCCGCCCGGCTCGCATGCGCGCATCAGCGCCGGGCGCGCGGCGCTGGCCGCGCTCGACGAAACGGCGCAGGACGAGCTCAGGGGGCTGATCAATGCCGGGTTTGATGACATGGCAGAACAGGTCGACCCGTTTCTCGACAGTTATTACGGGCTGAGTGCGGAATACTGGCGCATCGGCGTGGCGCTTGCCGGCTTCATGCGCGGCGGCGCCGAGGCCGCGATGGAGGCGCATCTGGGCAACCGCCTTGGCGCAGCACTGGAGAGCGAGAGGCATCTGGGTGCACTCACCGACCGTCTGGGTGCGCTGGGCCTCGCCGAAGCGCGGGCAGAACAGGAAGCCACCGAGGCACGGCTTGCCGAAAGCAGCGTGACCGGACTGAACCCCGGCCGGCTGCGCGTCGAGGCCGAATTTCCCGCTTTCCCACCCCTGCCCGAATTGCGCAGCCTCGGGATGACCAGCCAGATCGAAGCGCGGGTGGGTGTATCGGCGGCCGTTGGAACACTGGGCGCGGTGGTCGCGCATCGGGTGATAACGCGGCTGTTGCGGCGCGGCGTGCTGCGGCTGGGTGCGCGGGCGCTGCTGGCGACCGTGCCGCTGGTCGGCACCGCGCTGGCACTGGGCACGGATGCCGTGGCGCTGAAGCTCGAAGAACATAACAACCGCGCCGATTTCCGCGCCGAAATCCTCGCCGCGCTGGAGGCACAACGCGCCGAGGTTCTGGCGGTGCTGGATGGGGTGGAGATCGAGTAAAAGGGACGAAGGGCATGGGGCGAAAACGGCCCCCGCTCACCCCAGCAGAACCGCCATCCTTCGCAGCGCGAACAAGTAGCCCTGTGCGCCGCAGCCCGCGATCACCGCATCAGCGCGGGTGCTGACATAAGAGTAGTGGCGGAACGCCTCGCGCTTGTGGATGTTGGACAGGTGCACTTCGATCACCGGCCCGTCAAAGGCTGTCAATGCGTCGAGGATGGCAATGGAACTATGCGTATAGGCGGCCGGGTTGATGATGATCCCCGCCGCCACACCGCGCGCCGCCTGGATCATCTCGACCAGCGCGCCCTCGTGATTGGTCTGCTGCAACGCGGTCTCCAGTCCAAGCTCCTGCCCCAGCGCCGCGCAGTCGCGGGCGATGTCCTCGAGCGACTCGTGCCCGTAGATCCCGGGCTCGCGCTGGCCCAGCAGGTTCAGGTTGGGACCGTTCAGGATATGGATGCGCGGACGTGTCATGGCGTGCCCTCATTGCTTCTGCCCCTGATGCCATGAACCGGGCGGCTGGGAAAGCCATGCTGCACGCAATCCTGCGTGGTGTCACCTTTCGGGCGCGGACGGGCGCGACGCTGCGTCGCAGCAATTTCACTTGCCTGTCGAGCCAGCCGATGCCAAGGTCGCGCTGCATTGCAGCATCACGAGGGATCGCATGAGCGGCATCCTTGTCATTACCTGCGCGCTGGGCGCGCTGATGGCCCTTGCCTATCGCGGGGTGAGCCTGCTGCTCTTGGCCCCTGCTGTCGCGCTGTTCGCCGTTCTCGCAGCCGAGGGCGGTCCGATGCTGGCCAGCTACACGCAGATCTTCATGCAGTCGACCGGCGGGTTCATCATCCAGTTCTTCCCGCTCTTCCTGCTTGGGGCCGTGTTCGGCAAACTGATGGAGGCCTCTGGCTCGGCCCGGGTTCTGGCCGACGGGATCATCCGCAGGCTGGGGCCGTCGCGGGCCATCCTTGCGGTGATCCTGTCCTGCGCCGTGATGACCTATGGCGGGGTGTCGCTGTTCGTGGTGGCCTTTGCGGTCTGGCCGATTGCCTCGGCGCTGTTTCGCGAGGCGGAACTGCCCAAAGTGCTGATCCCGGCCACCATCGCGCTCGGGGCGTTTACCTTCACCATGACCGCCCTGCCCGGCACGCCCGCCATCCAGAACGCGATCCCGATGCCCTATTTCGGCACCACGCCCTTCGCTGCGCCCGGTCTGGGCGTGCTGACGGCGCTCATAATGCTGTCGCTCGGCTGGCTCTGGCTCGAACGGCGCGCGACGTCACTCGGGCCGGGCTACGGCGCCGATGCAGAGGCCGATGAAATCCCGCGTCCCGACAATGCGCCCTCGCTCGGTGTGGCGTCGCTGCCACTGGCGCTGGTGCTGGTGCTGAACCTCGTTTTTACCTTCCTCATCATCCCGCGCATGGAGACCGGCTATCTGGCCGAAAGCCGCTTTGGTGAAACCGATATCGAGGCCCTGCGCGGGGTCTGGTCGATCATCTCGGCGCTGACGCTGGCCACGCTGGCGCTGATCGCGCTGAACTGGACACGGCTGCGCGCCACGCTCGGCGAGGCGCTTGATGAAGGCGCAAAGGACTCGCTGCTGCCGATCTTCAACACCGCAAGCCTTGTGGGATTCGGCGCGGTGATCGCCTCGCTGGCGGGGTTCACACTGATCCGCGACTGGGTGGTCGGCGTCGGTGGCGACAACCCGCTGATCTCGCTCGCTATCGGGACCAGTCTGCTGGCGGGGATGACCGGCTCGGCCTCGGGCGGCATGTCGATCGCGCTTTCAACCCTGGGCGAGACCTATCTCGAGATGGGGCAGGCCGTAGGGGTCTCACCCGAACTGCTGCACCGGGTAACGGCGGTCGCCACTGGCGGGCTGGATGCGCTGCCGCATAATGGCGCGGTGATCACGCTCCTGACCATCTGCGGGCTGACCCATCGCGAAGCCTATCGCGATATCGCCGTGGTGGCAGTGGTGATCCCGATCATCGCCCTTGTCGTGCTGATCGCATTGGGCACGCTCTTCGGCAGCTTCTGACACAGTCCATTTTCTTGCCAAAAATACTCATTGCCCGACCCGCATCCCGGCGCAGCGCCTGCGGGCTGTGCCCTCACCACATCGTCTTGTCTGCGCGCGCAGCCCATTGCGCGTCATAGCTTGCGCCGTCAAACCCGCCTTCGGTGATCTCGCTCAGGATATCACCCATGCTCGGCAGGTCCGCACTTTCGTCGCCCGCATTCCAGAACCGGGACCGGATCAGCGCACGGGCGCATTGGAAATACACCTCGGAAATCGTGAAGACGATGACAGAGCGCGGGGCGACATCCTTGCGCGCAAAGCTGGCGCAGAGATCAGGCGCGGCGTTCAGTCGCGCCTGCCCGTTCACTCGGATCACATTATGCGATCCCGGCACGAGGAACATCAGCGCAGCGCGCCCGTCAGTCACGATATTGCGCAGGCAATCCAGCCGATTATTGCCGCGCCAGTCGGGCAATAGCAGCGTGGCCGGGTCGGCCACGCGGACCACCGGGCCATCATCACCGCGCGGGCTGGCCTGAACACCCTGCGCGCCCGCGGTCGAAAGAATGCAGAATCGCGACTGTTCAATCCAGCGCCGATAGGCCGGGGTCAGCGTGGGCGCGACCTTGGTCAGTGACGTCTCCGAGGGCGCATCATAGAGGGCTTCGAGCTGCGCCAGCGAGGTGATCTCGCTCATCCCCCCTGCCCCTTGAACCCGGCCTCTGCCATCAGCCGGTTCGAGGCGCCCTCGACCTGTTTCTCCAGCGTTTCGAGAAAGGCGCGCGGGTCCTCGCCTGCCGGGATCGGCGGCAGGAACTCGACCACGGCCAGACCCGGCTTGCGAAAGAACCCGTGCCGGGGCCAGAACACGCCGACATTTGTGGCAACCGGCACACAATCCTGCTTGAGTTGGTCGTAGAGCACGGCCGTTCCCACCTTGTAGGGCAGATGCGCGCCGGGCGCGACGCGGGTGCCCTGCGGGTAGATGATCAATTGCCCCGGCTCGCGGCTGCTGTTCTTCACGGCAGCGACCATCTGCTTGATGGCCTGCCCGCGCTTGCCACGGTCCACGGGAACGCACCCAAGGCGCAGCGCATACCAGCCAAGGATCGGGGCGTATTTCAACTGCTTCTTCATGATGAAGCGCGGACGCGGCAGCGCACCGAAGATGATCAGGATATCGAAGAAGGACTGGTGCTTGGCCGCGACCAGCACCGCACCCTCGGGCACCGCGCCCCGCACTTCCGAACGCAGCCCCACCATCCAGGCCGCCGACCAGCGCACATAGCGGCAATAGGTGTGGCAGGCCCTTAGCGCCATATCGCGCCGGAAGATCGCAAAGGGCGTGAACACGATCGCCAGAACCACCATGGCCAGATACATCTGCACGATGAAGACCAGCGAGCGCAGCAGTTGGAAAAGGTCGCGCATCATGTCACCCCTCTGAGAACCTTGAGTGCCGTGGCCATGCTGGCCACCCATGCCAGCACCATGGCCAGCGGCGGAATCGCCAGCAACAAGAGCCATCCCGCACCGGAAAAGCCCAAGCCCGCCAGCACATGCACGCTACCGCCGGCCTGGGGTATTGCCAGGAGCGCCAGCGCGCCGAGGCCCGTGCCGGCGCAGGCTCCGGCAAAGGCGCGCCCGCTGATGCGACGCACGAAGGCCAGCGCGATGAAGCGGTCTCGCGCGCCGACCAGCCGCAGCACGCGGATCACCTGCCCGTTCGACGCCAACGCCGCGCTGGCAGCCAGCACGATGATTGCCGCCGTCACCCCCCCGATCAGCCCCAGCGACACGAGCGCGAAGGCCCGCAGCCGCGCGGCGGCCTCGGCCAGTGGCCTGCGCCAGCGCGTGTGGTCATCGAACACCGCGCCGGGTGCCTCGGCGGCCAGTCGCAGGCGCAGCCCCTGCCGGTCGGGGCCTTCGGCAGTCTCGGTCACTTCGATCAGGCGCGGCAGTGGCAGCGCGTCCACGGGCACATCCGGGCCAAGCCATGCTTCGAGCAAGCTGGCCTGTTCCGCAGGCACCATGACACGGGCCTCGGCGATGCCAGGCGTGGTGCGCAGCACGTCGAGCACCAGCGCTGTCTGCGCGTCCATCTCATCGGGCGGGGCCGAGAGGCGCACCGTGGCGGTCTGCGCCAGCGCAGCGCTCCAGTCGCGGGCAAGCTGCGCCGCCGTGACCGAGAGCGCCAGCGCAAAAACCGCCAAAAAGGCCATCGCGGCGGAACTCAAAAGTACCAGCCAGACCGATTGCCCCCGCCCCGGCACCACCATCCGCGAGATCTCGCGCGCGCTCACAGTCCGGCCCCCGCAACCTGCAGCCTGCGCCCTGCAATGCGCAGCACGCGGGCATTGACCTGCGCCTTGGCAAAGCGGATCAATTGCAGGTCATGAGTTGCGATCAGGATCGACGTGCCCATCCGGTTCAACTCGATCATCAACATCAGCAGTCGTTGCGACATGTCCCAGTCAAGATTGCCAGTCGGTTCATCGGCGAGCAGCACATTCGGCGCAGCGATGACCGCCCGCGCCAGCGCGGCGCGCTGGCGCTCGCCACCCGAGAGCGTCGGCGGCAGTGCTTCGGCATGGCTGCCCAGCCCGACCCAGCCCAGCAGGTCCGACAGGTCGTTTTCCGACACGCTGCGGCCCGTAGCGGTCATCGGCAGGCCGACATTCTGCTCGACACTCAGATGGTCGAGGAACTGGCAGTCCTGATGCACCACCCCGATACGCTGGCGCAATTCGGCCAACCCATCGCGCGAGAGCGTGCGGACATCGCGATCCATCAGACTGACACGCCCGGACGAAGGCAGCAATTCTCCATAGCAGAGCTTCAGAAACGTGCTCTTGCCCGCGCCCGAGGGGCCGGTCAGGAAGTGAAAACTGCCCGGTTCCAGCCGCACCGAGACCTCGCGGAAGAGCGGGCCGCCACCGTAATCATGCGCGACATCGTCAAAGGCAATCATCCCGTCCCCGACGAAACCAGAGGGTCGCGCGCGTCTTGTCCTTGCCCTGGCATGATCTGCGCCTGCACTCTGATCGCTCCTGATAGAATTTGCGTTTTTCTCTCTGCTTGCTACAACATGCAAGAGGGCGCGCCAATGCCCCTTGTCTCGGTGACCGTCTGACCCTATGCGAATAACCTGCCCCAATTGTTCGGCTCAATACGAAATCGACGCCGCCCTGCTGCCTGATGAGGGGCGCGAGGTGCAGTGTTCGGCCTGCGGCCATGTCTGGTTTCAGGACGGCCCGAACGCACACCGCGCCCGGACCTATGGCGCAGCACGAGCCGAAGACACGCCCGCCGCGCAACCTCAGCAACCGACCGACACGGCGCAGCCGTCAGAATATGCCGCGACCGATGACGCGCAGACCGCCCCCGGCGACACCCCGCCTGCGCGTCCGGTCGACGAGAAGGTTCTGGGCATACTGCGTGAGGAGGCCGAATTCGAGGCCAAGGCCCGCGCTCGCGAAGCCGGGCATATAGAGACCCAGCCCGAACTCGGACTGCAGGGCAGCGCGCCCTGGCCCCGGCAGTCCCACGCGCCCGAACCTGAACCAGATTCCGCACCGCAACAGGCCATTGGCTCGAAATCGGATGGCACTTTTCCCGATATCGAGGATATCAGCTCCACGCTTGAACCGATTGGGGCACATCGCAAGACAGACGATGCTTCTGTCAATCTGCCCGCGACGGCGCAACAGCGCAGCCGGAGTTTCATCAGCGGGTTAATCATCCCGTTGGCGCTGGCGCTGATCTTGATCGCGCTCTATCTCGGCGCCCCGGCCTTGGTCGCGGCCCTGCCCGCGCTGGAGCCGGTTCTAACCAGCTATGTCCAGACCATCGACGGCTGGCGCATTAGTCTAGACGCACTGCTCGGGCGCTGAGCCAATCCTCGCTCAGTTGCCGCCAAAGATAGACCCGAGAATCCCCCGGATGGCATCATCAAGCGATCCGCCCTCGGAACCGCGTTGCGCAGGCGCCTGCGCCTGCGGCGGCACCTGTCCAGTTTGCGGGGCCTCCAGCACTGGACGCGCGGGTTCGAGCATGGGGAGCGGGCGCGGGCTGTCTCCCTGATGCACGCGGCTCATGGTTGCGCGCCAGATCTCCGCAGGTAGCCCGCCGCCTGTCACCCCGGTCAGGGGCGAATTGTCGTCATAGCCCATCCAGACGCCGGTGACATAATCCGCTGTGAACCCGATGAACCACGCATCGCGCGCCGCTTGTGTGGTGCCGGTCTTGGCGGCCACCTGCCAGCCATCGAGCTGCGCCCGCCCGCCAGTGCCCTCAGCCACCACGCGGGTCATCATCCAAGTCAGCACCTGCGCCGAGCGTTCCGAGATCACGCGCTCGCCCATCCCGTTCGATGCCTCGAAGAGCGGCGCGGACTCGCCCAGCAGCATCAGTTCCTCGATGCCATAGGGACGCACCGCCTTACCGCCATTCAGGATGCCGGCATATGCCGACGTCATCTCGAGCAGGCTCGCCTCGGATGCGCCCAGCGCCAGTGCGGGGCCTTCGGCCAACTCGCTGTTGAGCCCGAACTGATTGGCGACCTGGCGCACGCGGTCGCGCCCCATCGCCTCGGAGATGCGCACGGCAGGCGTGTTGAGCGAGCGCGCAAGGGCTTCGGTCATGGTGACGAAGCCGTGAAACTCGTTGTCATAATTGCGCGGCGACCATGGGCCGGAGCCGGGAATTGTAATCGTCAGCGGCGCATCCTCGACAATGTCGAACGGCTCGAACCCGTTTTCAAGCGCGGCCGCATAGAGAAACGGCTTGAAGGCCGAGCCGGTCTGGCGCTGCGCCTGGGTGGCCCGGTTGAACCCTCCCACCGTAGGCTGCCGCCCCCCCACCATACCGCGCACCGCCCCATCCGCCGACATCACGATCACAGCCACCTCGGCCTCAGAGCCTTCGCGCACGCGGCTTTCGAAGATTTCGCGTACGGCGTCCTCGGTCGCGGACTGGATGCGCGGGTCGAAGGTCGTGCGCATCAGCACATCCTCAGTGGTGTTGCGCGTCAGGTAAGCCGGGCCGGACTGCATCAGCCAGTCGGCGAAGTGAATGCCGCGCTGTGCCTCGGCCTGTTGCGAGAGCGTCGCCGGGAAGGCGCGGGCCTCGACCACCTCGTACTCGGTCAGGTAGCCCTGCTCGGCCATCAGCCCAATCACGACATTGGCGCGGGCCTGCGCGCGGGCAAGATTGCGCGTGGGCGCGAAAGACGAAGGTGCAACCAGAAGCCCGGCCAGCATTGCCGCCTCTGCCGGGCCGACCTCATTGGCCGAACGCCCGAAATAGCGTTGCGCTGCCGCTTCGAAACCGCGCGCTCCTGCACCAAGGAAAGCCCGGTTCATATAGATGGTCAGGATTTCGTCTTTGGAGAACTTTGCCTCCAGCGCGAAGGCGAAGGGCAGTTCCTGCACCTTGCGCCAGACCGTACCACGGCGGCAATCGGCCTCATAGGCGGCCTCGGAGTCCCATTGCGCTGGGTCGAAAGCCACACCGAGGCAAAGCAGCTTGGCCACCTGCTGCGTGATGGTCGACCCGCCTGCCCCGGAAAATGCCCCGCGGCCGGATTGCAGGTTTGAGCGGATCGCGCCCGCAATCCCGCGCGGACTGACCCCAAGATGGCTATAGAAACGACGGTCCTCGGTCGCGATGATGGCATTCTTCAGATGCGGTGACACGGTGTCGGCGGTGATGACACCGCCAAAGGTCTCGCCACGCCAGGCAAAGACATTGCCATCGGCATCCATCATCGTCACCGACCCACGCGCACGCGCATCCATCAAATCGCCAAGGGGCGGCATGTTGACGTAGAAATAAGCGCTCGCCAGGAACAGCAATGCCGCTACAGTCGCGCCCAGACGCCACGTCACACCCCAAAGAATGCGCCAGACAAGGCTGACCAGGCCAGTAACGAAGCGCACAAGAATATTCCCGCTGCGCTGGCGGGGACGCTTGCGCGACTGTGACGCGCGCGTGCGCTGGGTCGCCTTCGGCTTCTTGGCGGGCCTGCGATCGCGACGTTCGGCCACCAAACGCCGTTTGCCCTTTGCGGAGTCCTTCATCTCTTGGCCTTGTTCCTGTCGCGATGCCCTTACGACTTTGCTGACTACTCGATACTGCCCCTCTTTTGGCATTCCTCACGAAAAAACGCCACTGCCTTTGCACCAGCTTACCGGCTTGTGACCCACTCATCCGATCCCGAATTTGCCCAACTTTCGGGCAATGACCAATTTTCTTGCATAATTTATTCCATTTTCCTGTAACGCCCCCTGCCGCGGCGCAGCAAAGCGTTGAGCCTCACCCGCTGCCACCCACTGATTGGCATCGTGCGATCCAAGGACACTCGCTCGAATGAAAGGGGATGACCTGTGAAATACATCATAGCGGCGATCAAACCGTTCAAACTTGAAGAGGTCCGCGAAGCGCTGACGGCGATCGGCGTGCGCGGCATGATGGTGACCGAAATAAAGGGCTTCGGGGCCCAGTCGGGCCATACCGAAATCTATCGCGGCGCCGAATACGCCGTGAATTTCGTACCCAAGCTGAAGCTGGAAATCGCGGTCGCGGACGCGATGGCCGAACAGGTTGTCGAAACACTGCAGAAGACCGCCCGCACCGACAAGATCGGTGACGGCAAGGTTTTCGTGCTCGACCTGCAGGCGGCAACGCGTGTGCGCACGGGCGAAACCGGGGATGACGCGCTCTGAGAGCGCGCGAGAGACAAAACGAAGAGGATTTATGCAGATGCAACTGAAAAAGATACTCCCTCTTGCGGCGCTGGGCCTTGCACTGCCAGCCATGGGGTTTGCGCAGGAAGCCGAAGAGGCCGCAGGTGCGCTCGAAGCGGTGACCGCACTGAACACCGAGATGGTGTTCATCATGAACTCGCTGCTGTTCCTGATCGGTGGGTTTCTGGTGTTCTTCATGGCCGCCGGGTTCTGTATGCTGGAAACCGGACTGGTGCGTTCGAAGAACGCGGCCATGCAGGCAACCAAGAACGTGGCGCTCTTCTCGCTGGCCGGGATCGCCTATTTCATCGTCGGCTTCAACCTGATGTACCCGTTGGGTGACTGGGTGATCGAAGGCTGGCTGGGCGGCATTGCACCCACCGTGCTGGAGCCCGTCGGCGTCGAACTGGCCGATGTCGATGACATCGAGTATGCCTCGGTCGGCTCGGATTTCATATTCCAGCTCATGTTCTGCGCCGCGACTGCCTCGATTGTGTCGGGGGCCGTGGCCGAGCGTGTGAAGCTCAGCTCCTTCCTGATCTTCGTGGTCGTGCTGACCGGTATCATCTACCCGATCCAGGCCTCCTGGAGCTGGGGCGAGGGCTTCCTCGATGACCTGGGCTTCCTCGATTTCGCAGGTTCATCCATCGTGCATGGCGCAGGTGCCTCGGCTGCACTGGCAGGAGCGCTGGTCATCGGGTCGCGCTATGGAAAATACGGCAAGGATGGCAAAGTGAATGTCATGCCGGGCTCGAACCTGCCGCTGGCTACGCTGGGCATGTTCATCCTCTGGTTCGGCTGGTTCGGCTTCAACGGCGGCTCGCAGCTTGCCATGGGCACCATCGCCGATGTCGCCGATGTCAGCCGTATCTTCGCCAACACCAACCTTGCTGCGTCGGGTGGGGCTGTGGCAGCGCTTATCCTGTCCACGATCCTCTACAAGAAGCCTGACCTGACAATGGTGCTCAACGGCGCGCTGGCCGGGCTTGTCTCGATCACTGCTGAGCCGCTGACCCCGGGTCTGGGCATGGCGACGCTGATCGGTGCCGTGGGCGGTGTGATCGTGGTGCTGACCATCCCGCTGCTCGACAAGCTGAAGATCGACGATGTGGTGGGCGCAATTCCGGTACACGGCTTTGCCGGTATCTGGGGCACGCTGGCTGTGGTGCTGACCAATCCCGATGCGAGCCTCAGTGCTCAGTTGATCGGTATCGTGCTGATCTTCGGCTTCATGTTCGCTGCATCGCTGGTGGTCTGGCTCATCCTCAAGGCAGTCATGGGTGTCCGTGTCAGCGACGAGGATCAGGTAACCGGCCTCGACAAGACCGAACTGGGCATGGAAGCCTACCCGGAGTTCAGCAACACCTGAACCCAAGCGTGAAGACGCTGCAAAGCCCCGCCCCTCGCGGCGGGGCTTTCGCATGTCTTGAACCACGCCCCCTTGCCCGCGCTCGCCCCGCTGCGGCGGGGGCAAGGGTGGGCGGGCGACCCGTCGCGGCGGGGCACGGGCGGGCTCAGCGCAGGCTGCGCCCCTTGACGACCGCATCAACCCCAAACCGCGCGCGCAGCCGGTCCATGGCGCGCTCGGTCTCGGCGCGGCGCTCCGCGTCGGGGTCCAGCAGATCGGCACTGAACCCCGGACCGGAATCCGCGCCCAGATCAGAAATCCCCACCCCCAGCAGCCGGAACGGCGCTTCAGTCAGCGCCTGCGCCAGCAAGGGCCGCGCGGCGCGGTAGATCCCATCGGCCAGCGCAGTCGGCTCGGGCAGGCTCACGCGCCGCGTCAGGATGCGGTGATCGGCGCGCTTGAGCTTGAGTGTCACCACCCGCCCGGCCAGCCCCTTCGCCTTGGCGCGGGCCGAGACCTGTTCGGCCAACCGCCACAGATGCCCGTCCAGCAGCGCCAGATCGCGCAGATCCTGCGCGAAGGTGGTCTCTTTCGAAATCGACTTCACATTGGGGTCGCGCGCGACGCGGCGCGTGTCCTGCCCGCGCGCCAGATGCCACAAACGCAGCCCCATCGACCCGAAACGGGCCACCAGATCGGCCTGATCCCAGCGCAAGAGATCGTCAATCGTCGCGATCCCAACACGGTCAAGCTGCGCACGCAACGCAGCCCCCACGCCCCAGATGATCCCCACCGGTTGGCCGCGCAGGAAATCAGCGGTCCCCGCACGGCTGATCAGCGAAAACCCGCGCGGCTTGTCCAGGTCCGAGGCGATCTTGGCCAGAAACTTGTTATGCGACAGCCCCACCGAGCCGGTCAGGTTCAAGTCGCGCTCCATCCGCTGCATCAACCGCGCCAGCACCACCGCAGGCGGCGCACCATGCAGGCGGGCGGTCCCGCTCAGGTCGAGAAACGCCTCGTCAAGCGACAGCGGCTCAATGGCAGGGGTCAGGTCCTCCATCATCGCGCGGATCTCGCGCGAGGCGGCCACATAGGCGTCGAACCGGGGCTTGACCACCACCGCCTCGGGGCAAAGTTGCCGCGCCCTGAACATCGGCATGGCAGAGCGCACCCCATGGATACGCGCGATATAGCAGGCCGTTGTCACCACGCCGCGACTGCCGCCTCCGACGATCACCGGCCGGTCGCGCAGCGCACGGTTATCGCGCTTTTCGACCGAGGCATAGAAAGCATCGCAATCCATATGCGCGATCGACAGGTCCAGCAGTTCCGCATCTGCCAACACACGGCGTGCATGGCAGGCCGGGCAGCGCGGACCCGCATCGAAAATGGTCAGACAATCGCGGCACAGGGCAGGCATGGGCACAGTCTACACCGCGCCGCAAGGCGCGGCCACGGCGATTCAGAGGGGCTCAGGGCTGCGCGATCAGACAATCCATGCTGCGTGCGTTCAACCGCAGGCAGGCACGCTCGGCCTCGGCCTGGGTCAGCCCGGCAAAACTGGCCTCGAACCGCCCCGACACCTGCCGGATACGGCTGACCCCGTTGCCCAGCGACGCCGCTTCGGCCATCTTCACAGTGATCAGACTGCGTTCGGCCGCCGCGCGCGAGCCGAACTGGCCCAGCGACACGCCCCAGAGCCGCCCACCGTCCGAAGTGGACAGACGACTGACCATCTCGGTGCTGTGACTGGCGCGCGCCTCGGCAGCGGTGGCAATGGCCTGGGTATCGGGATCGTGCTGGCTTTGGGTCGGCGTACTGGTCAGGATGATATCGGGATTGGCGACAGGGCGCGGCGCGGCAATCGGGTGGTCAAGATCTGCATGAAGTGCAAACCCCTGTGCGGCGAGATCGGGCGTATCCGGCAGGAAGGCAGCGTCGCTACCCAGCCAAACCGTATCGGCATCAGGGCTGGCCAGCATCGGACCCGGCCGCTCGGCGGCCTGTGCCACCGCCTGCATTGTCTCGGCCGTATCCTGCGCTGCAGCCACTGCAGGATCGTCGGCGAGGGTAGCATCGTCGCTCAGGTCAGTCGCGATCTCAACAGTTTCAGGGCTGGCATCATCGACACGCGTGACGGCGATTTCGGTCACGGGCGCGTCACCCTCCGGTCCTGTTTCCGCCGCGCCCGTTGCCGCGACGTCGGTTCCAGGTTCTGCCTCTGGCTCGGCTTCTGCCTCCAGCGCCGCGAGGTCTTCGGGATCGGCCAGCGAAAAACCGGCTGCGAGGGCCAGGCTCAGATCGGGCTCGCCAGCCTCCTCGTGTTCTGCAAGGTCCGTCAACAGGCTCTCGGGGCGCGAGCGGGGCGCCGTGGCCAAAGCCTCGGGCGCAAGCGCTGCGACAACCGGGGAAAGCTCGTCTGCGCTGTCCTCGGCAGAGTCCGCAGCGGCCACTGCGGCCACAGTGCTGGCGACGCTTTCGCGCACGGCCAGAAGGATCTCGTCATCCGGCGCCTGTTCCGGGCGCGGAACCGGGCGCAGGCTGCGCCGGACCGCGAGTTGCAGCCGGATCGTCTTGGCCGCAGCGGTCGGATCATCGTCACCGTTGCGCACCGGCGCCGCAGGGGCCTGCGCCACCGCAACCGCGCCGCGGCCCTGATAACTGGGGGTGCGCGGCGCGCGTGTGGCCACTCGGGCCCGCGCCCGGCTGAACCCGATATCGAGCAGCTCCGCCACATGAGCATTGCGCGCCGCCGACGAAGACCCGCCGAACATGGTCGCGATGATATGCCGCTGGCCGCGCTTGGCCGAGGCCGTCAGGTTGAACCCTGCCGCACGCGTGTAGCCGGTCTTGATACCATCGGCCCCGCTGTAGCTGTCGAGAAAGCGCCTGTTCGTGTTGGAGACCGTTCCCACGCCCGCATGCTCACTACGCCGCGAGAAGAGGTTGAAATATTGCGGATAGTCGAAATAGAGTTGGCGGCCAAGAATGGTCATGTCGCGCGCGGTCGAGACATGGCCGCTCTGCGTCAGCCCGTGCGGGTTGCGGAAGGTGGTGTTGTTCATGCCCATCGCGCGCGCGGTGCGGGTCATGCGTTCGGCAAAGGCTTCGACCGAGCCCGAAATCCCTTCGGCAATGACAACCGAGGCATCATTGGCCGAGCGCAGCGCTGCGGCGCGGATAAGATAGCGCAGCGAGATGCGCTGACCCACACGGAGCCCCAGACAGACACATGTGGTGCCTGTCGCGCGCCGACTGACCGTGAATTGCGTATCAAGCGTGACCTCGCCATGCTTGATTGCCTCGAAGGCGACATAGAGAGTCATCATCTTGGTCAACGAAGCAGGGTGCAGCCGCGTGTCATGATTGCGCGCGAAGATCACTTCGCCGTTGCGGGCATCCATCACCATTGACGCGTAGGGCGCAGCGCCTGCCATGCCCGCCGCAAACACGACACACAGCAAAGCTGGCACCACCAGCGCAACACGTAGCCATCGCATGACCTGCGCCTGCATGTTCTACCTCTGATACGTCCCGCGGTTGATTTTATGATGCGGGATCACTGCTCAAGAGAAGGGTACCATGCAGCGCGCAGCAAGAAAAGCACGATTTTTCAATATGTTTCGAGTGTTTCTTTAAGTACAGAATCATAGATATTGCGCGCGCTGGCTGTACAATCACAATATCAGGGGCATCTCTGCACTCTGGCGTCTGCAAGGCCGCACGACGCAGTTTTATCTGGCTTGCAGACAACCCCGACCCGCCCCCTAGCTGTCGTCGATCCAGCCGATCAGATCCGGCAGCGCGCCCAGATGCGGCAGCACCCGGAAGCGGGCATGTTCCAGCGGGGCCTCGGCGGCCTCGATCTCCCATTCAAGGCCATGCGGGACATGTACGCCCCAGCCCCCGGCGAGAATCGGGGCCACCACATCCGAGCGCATGGAATTGCCCGCCATCAGCGATGCCTCCGGCCCGTCCCCATGCCGCGCAAAAATCTGCGCATAGACGGCAGGCGTCTTCTCGGACACGATCTCAACGGCGTCAAACATCTCGCCCAGCCCAGATTGCGCCAGCTTGCGCTCCTGATCCAAGAGATCGCCCTTGGTGATCAGCACCAGCCGGTGCGTGGGGGCGAGCGCGGCGATGGTCTCTTCGACATGCGGCAGCAATTCGATCGGATGGCGCAGCATCTCCTGCCCGGCGGCCAGCAATTCGGCAATCACGCTGGCAGGCACGCGCTCTTGCGTGACCTCGATGGCGGTCTCGATCATCGAGAGCACGAATCCCTTGATGCCGAATCCATACTGGCCCAGATTGCGCCGCTCGGCCGCCAGCAGCCGTGCCATCAGCGTGTCGCGATCCGTGTAATCGGCCAGAAGGGCTGCGAATTGTTCCTGTGTCAGCCGGAAGAACCGCTCATTATGCCAGAGCGTGTCATCGGCATCGACTCCGATGGTGGTGATGCGGCGCATCAATCATGTCCCGGTTTCAAGGGCTTTTCAGGGCGCGAGGTTACACTATATTGCAGTGCGAAACGGTAATCCAGTCGCAAGAGGAGCCGAAAGGCGGCATGACTTCTGATCGGATACGGGCAGGTGACGGGCCAAAGGGGCCCGAGGGCGATGGCGTGGTCGTCACCAAGACGCGCACGCGCACCCAGCGCCCGCCGATGTACAAGGTGCTGCTGCTCAATGACGATTACACGCCGATGGAGTTTGTCGTCCATGTGCTGGAGCGGTTTTTCGGCATGTCACATGCGATGGCGTTCGACATCATGCTGACGGTGCACAAGAAAGGGGTGGCCGTGGTCGGCGTTTTCTCTTACGAGGTGGCCGAAACCAAGGTGGCGCAGGTAATGGATTTTGCGCGCCGCCATCAACATCCGCTGCAATGCACGCTGGAAAAGGAATAAGGCGCCGCGCGCCCCATGACCCTCGCTCCTGCCCTTTTTGCTGAGCCTGCCCCCCGCGCGGCCCGTCTGGCGATTGCGCTGGAAGCCGAGGGGCTTGTGCTGCCCGAAGGGCCGATCTGCATCTACCGCCCGCGTGCAGGCGAGCGCTTCGCACCGCTGCCCACCGACCGCCTGCATCTGGTGCAGGGCTTCCGGCCCGATCACGACGCGCTGACGGGCGCGGGCTACACGGTCGGCGTGGCCCCTGTCGCGGCGGATTGTGCACTAATATGCCTGCCCCGCGCCAAGGCCGAGGGACTGGGGCTGATTGCCGAGGCCATCCGCCTCGGCGCGCGCCTCGTGCTGGTGGACGGGCAGAAGACCGAAGGGGTGGAAAGCGTCCTGCGCGCCGTTCGGGCACGCGTTGCGGTCGGAGGGGTGGTCTCCAAAGCGCATGGCAAGCTGTTCTGGTTCGCGCCTGAGGGCGAGACCTTCGCCGACTGGCAAATGCAAGAGACCACGATCAACGACCCCGATCTGGGGCCCTTCCAGACCGTACCGGGGCTGTTTTCATCCGACGGGGTCGACCCGGCCTCGCAACTGCTGGCCCGCGCGCTGCCCGAAAGCCTGCCTGCGCGCATGGCCGATCTTGGCGCGGGCTGGGGCTATCTGTCGGCGGCCTGCCTTTCGCGCGCGGGCATCGAGGCGCTGCATCTGGTCGAGGCCGAGTCGCGCGCGCTCGATCTGGCGCGCCGCAACGTTACCGACCCGCGCGCAGAGTTCCACTGGGCCGACGCCACATCATTCACCCTGCCTGAACCGGTCGGCGGCGTGGTGATGAACCCGCCATTTCACACGGGCCGCAAGGCGCAGCCCGCGCTGGGGCTGGGATTCATCGGGTCAGCGGCGCGGATGCTCAGCGGACGCGGGCAACTCTGGCTGGTCGCCAACCGCCATCTGCCCTATGAAGCGGCATTGGCCGAGCAGTTTTCAACCCATTCGCTGCTGGCCGACACCGGCACCTTCCGGGTCTGGCACGCGACCGGGCCGCGCAAGCGCCCCGGCAAAGTCACCCGCCACAAAGGATAGAAGCGCATGAGCTATTCCATCTCGGGCAAGACCGCGATCATCACTGGTGCCGCCAACGGTGTCGGCTTGGCTATCGCGCGGCATTTCGTCGATCAGGGCGCAAATGTGGTGCTGGCAGACCGTGACGAAAGCAAGTTGAAATCCGAAGTCAGCACCATGTCGGGGGCCGACGAGCACGCGATTTTCTTTGCGGGCGACCTGCGCGAACGGCTGACCTTGGCGAATCTGATCTCGGCCACGGTGGATGCCTTTGATCGTGTTGATATTTTGGTGAATGCCACCCGGCAGTGCGTCGCTTCGGACCCGCTGGACGACCAGAGCGACGCTGTGAGCGATGCTTTGCAGCAGAACCTTCTGGCCAGCATGAAACTCAGCCAGATGGTGGCGCGGCGGATGATTGCACAGACCGAAGGCAACGATGTGGGGCGCAATGCCATCGGCTCGATCATCAACCTGTCCTCGATCGCCGCGCGGCGCACCCAGCCCGAACTGATGGCCTATTCGATCGCCTCGGCGGCGCTAGACCAGATGACGCGCTCGATGGCGGTGGCAATGGCCAGCCATCGGATCCGGATCAACGGCGTGGCGCTGGGAAGTGTGATGAGCGCCAATCTGAAGGAACAGATGAGCGAGAACGAAGAGTACCGCGACATCATCCTGCAACAGACCCCGATGGGGCGGATCGGCGCGGCCTCTGAAGCAGCCGAGGCGGTGCAGTTCCTGGCCTCGGACGCGGCGGCCTTCATGACCGGCCAGATCATCACCATCGATGGCGGGCGCACATTGCTCGACCCGGTGGCGGTTCCGGCGCATTAGGGGTGTTGATGTACGGGGGCGGGTTTGAGCCCTTAGCGGACCCTAAAAGTCATCGCGAACAGGTGTGTTTCGAGCCCTCAGAGCGTTTTCAAGTCTTACTCAACAGTTAGGCCATTCGTTTCGAGGGCTCTAAGCTTTACGAGAAGCATTTAGCACGCCATCTGCGAGATCATCCAATAGCCGCAACGTGGGATCATGCCAACTGATACAGTCCTTGACCTCCCGAACAACTGACTGTTCTCCATGCGCTATCTCATCACGTCTTGTCTTAACCCGTATTATTCATCCAAATCTTTGGAAATGGCTGGTGTGCTCCTGAAAGCCGTGTAGAATCAATCTGCTAGAACAAACCCGACAGCAGCACCCGGAGCACACCATGGGTGAAAT
>SKIF01000032.1 GCA_007116575.1 Paracoccaceae bacterium | reverse complement strand
GCCTCTGCCCGTCAGAGCCTTGTCAGCCGCCGTCAGGCCGAGGCGCAGGCCGAGGCGCGGCGCGATCAGGCCCAGAGCGCGCTGGAGCGGCAGCAAATCACCCTGGCCGAGGCCGAGCGGCGGCTGGCCGATACCCGCGTGCATGCGAATTTCGCTGGCACTCTGGCCGATGTGGATGTGGTCGAGGGGCGGCTCGTGAACGCCAATGAACAGCTTGGCCGCATCATCGACCCGCAGGCGCTGGAGGTTTCGGTCCGCGTCTCGACCGCGCAATATCTGCGCCTGATCGATGATGCGGGCCAGTTGCTCAGCACCGATGCCGAGGTCGCGCTGGAAGTCGCCGGGTTCGAGATCATCTCGCCCGGACGGCTGGTGCGCGCCTCTGCCACGGTCGAGCAGGGCCAGAGCGGGCGGCGGCTGTTCGTCGATCTGCTGGCCCCGCGCGGATTCCGGCCCGGCGATTTCGTGACCGTCCGCCTTAGCGAGCCCGCGCTGGCGGATGTGGCGCTTCTGCCCGCCACGGCCGTCAATGCGGCAGGCAATGTGTTGGTGGTGGGCGAGGATGAGCAGCTCGAGGCCCAGCCGGTCAGCGTGTTGCGCCGTCAGGGCGAGGATGTGATCGTCGAGGCCGGCGCGATTACCGGGCGCGAGATCGTGCGCGAGATCGGCCCGATGCTGGGCAGCGGCATCCGCGTGCGACCGCAGCGCGAAAGCGTGTCGGGTGAGGTGATCCCCGAGGAGGCCGAGATGGTCACGCTCGATGCCGAGCAGCGTGCGCGGCTGATCGCGCAGGTCGAAGGCAATACAGGAATGCCCGAGCCTGTCCGCGCGCGGATGCTGGCGCAGCTGGCCGAAGATCAGGTGCCCGCGGCCATGGTCGAGCGGCTGGAAGGCGGTGGCGGTGGCGGTCGTGGTCGCGCGCAAGGAGGGGGCTGAGCGATGAGCTTGACCCGCAGCACCCGCGACCGGCTCGCCGTTCAGGCGCTGGGCGTCTTTCGCTATTTCACCCGGCACAAGACCGCCGCCAACCTGCTGCTGGTCGTGATGCTGGTGACGGGGCTCGCCGCGATTCCGCAGATGCGCGCGCAGTTCTTCCCCGATGTCGTGGTCGATAATGTCACTGTCGATATCCGCTGGCCGGGGGCGGGGGCCGAGGATGTGGACCGCGGCATTGTCCAGGTTACCGGGCCGGTTCTGCAGGCCGTGGAAGGCGTCACCCAGGTTACGGCACAGTCGCGCGAGGGGCGTGCCAGTTTTACCATGGAATTCGAGTCCGGCTGGGACATGTCGCGCGGCAATTCCGATGTTCAGGATGCCATCGCAACGCTGTCCAACCTGCCCGAAGATGCCGAGGACCCGGTCACACGCCGCTCAAGCTGGGCCGACCGGGTTACGAATGTGGTCATCACCGGCCCGGTCGCGGTCGAGCAGCTTGCGCGCTTTGCCGACGAGTTCGGCGCGCGCCTCTATGACGCCGGGATCACCCGGACGACCATTCGCGGGGTGGCCAGCGCCGAAGTCACCGTCGAGGTGCCGACGCGCAACCTGATCGAACATGACCTGACCATGCGCGAGATCGCCGATGCCATCCGCGTCACAGTGGCGACGGATCCGACAGGCGAAGTGTCGTCCGGCACCTCGCGCGTGCGCACTGGCACCGAGCGGCGCTCGGCGGATGAGGTGGCCGAAATCGCGCTGCGCACGCGCGCGGATGGCACGGCGCTGCGGCTGGGCGATGTGGCTGTGATCCGCGAGGGCGGTGTTGACCGCGACCGCGCCTTCTTCGTGGGCGATGATCCCGCCATTACCCTGCGCGTGGACCGCTCCGAGCAGGGCGACGCGATCGCGATTCAGGACCGGGTCGAGCGCATCGCCGCCGAGATGAACCGCTCACTGCCCGAGGGCACGCGGATCGAACTGGTCTCGACGCGGGCCGAGTTCATCTCGGGCCGGATCTGGCTGCTGGTCAAGAACGGGCTGCTGGGGCTGGGGCTGGTGGTGATCCTGCTGTTCCTGTTCCTCAATGCGCGCACGGCCTTCTGGGTGTCTGCCGGCATTCCGGCCGCGATGATGGCAGCGATCGGGGTGATGTATCTGATGGGGCTCAGCTTCAACATGATCTCGCTTTTCGCGCTGATCATCACGCTGGGGATTGTGGTTGATGATGCCATCGTGGTGGGCGAACATGCCGATTATCGCGCACGCGAATTGGGCGAATCCCCGGCCGAAGCCGCCGAGAATGCCGCCACCCGCATGGCGCAGCCGGTCTTTGCCGCGACCATCACCACGGTTCTGGCCTTTGGCGCGCTGATCCTTGTCGGCGGGCGGTTCGGCACGCTGATTGCCGATATCCCGCTGACCGTGATCGCCGTGCTGCTGGCCTCGCTGGTCGAGTGTTTCCTGATCCTGCCCAACCACATGTATCACGCCATTGCCAGCGGGCTGAAGAAGCGCTGGTATGACTGGCCCTCGCGGCAGGTCAATCGCGGCTTCCGCTGGCTGCGCGAGCGCGCCTTCCGCCCGTTGATCGGGTTGGTCATCGCGGCGCGCTACCCGGTGGTCGCGGGGCTGGTCGCGCTCTTGACCGTGCAGGCCGCGAATCTGGTCAATGGCAATCTGCCCTTCCGCTTCTTTGCGCCGCCTGAACAGGGTTCGATCACCGGCAATATCGTGATGACCGACGGCGCGACCCGCGCCGACACGCTCGATATGCTGCGCGAGTTGCAGCGCGCGACCGATGCCGTGGCCGCGCGCTTGGAGGAACAATCCGGCACCAATCCGGTCACTTTCGCCATGGTCGAACTGGGCGGCAATGCGGGCCGCGCGCTGGCTTCGGCCGAGAACAAGGATGGCGACCTGCTGGGCGGCATTTCCATAGACCTTGTGGATGCCGATTTCCGCCCCGTCTCCAGCTTCGCTTTCGCCGCCATGGTCCAGGACGAGGCGCAGGCGCATCCGCGGCTTGAGGAACTGAGCTTCCGCTCGTGGGGTGGCGGGCCGGGGGGCGACACGCTTTCGGTCGATCTCAGCGGCGCGGATGCCGACACGCTCAAGGCCGCCTCCGAGGCGCTGCGCGCCGCGCTGGTGCCCTTCCCTGAAGTGTCCGGGCTGGAAGACAATCTGCCCTATGACAAGCAGGAACTGATCCTGCAACTGACGCCGCAGGGGCAGGCGCTGGGCTTCACCATTGACGGGCTGTCGCGCGACCTGCGCAACCGGCTGTCGGGCATCGAGGCCGCGACCTTCCCCGACGGGCTGCGCACGGGCCGGATCCGGGTCGAGGTGCCGCAGACCGAACGCGCCGCCGATTTCCTTGATTCGATGCAGATGCGCGCACCCTCGGGCGCACAGGTGCTCTTGGGCGATATCGTTTCGGTGACCGAGCGGCAGGGCTTCTCGACCGTGCGGCGCGAGAACGGGGTCCGCGTGGTCACGGTCTCGGGCGATCTGTCCGAGGATGACCCCGCCCGCGCCCGCGAAGTGACCCGCGCGCTGACCGAGCGCATCCTGCCCGATCTCGAGGCCGATTTCGGCATTGCCACGCGGCTCTCGGGGCAGGCCGAACAGGAACGCGAATTCCTGTCGGACGCGGCCATCGGCCTCGCGCTGTGCCTGGTCCTGATCTACCTGACGCTGGCCTGGGTGTTCTCGAGCTGGTCGCGCCCGCTGGTGGTGATGGCGGTCATCCCCTTTGGGCTGATCGGCGTCATCTACGGCCATATGAGTTGGGACATGGCGATGACGATGTTCTCCATCGTGGGGGTGATGGGCATGGTCGGTATCATCATCAACGATTCCATCGTGCTGGTGACGACCGTGGACCAGTATGCCCGTGACAGGGGTCTGATCCCCTCGATCATCGACGCCACCTGCGACCGCCTGCGCCCGGTGCTGCTGACCACGCTGACCACCGTTCTGGGCCTGACACCGCTGATGTTCGAGGGCTCGACCCAGGCGGCCTTCCTCAAGCCCACGGTGATCACGCTGGTCTACGGGCTGGGCTTTGGCATGTTCATCGTGCTGCTGCTGGTGCCCTCGGTGCTGGCCATAGGGCATGACATGCACCGCCAGATCGTCTCGTTGCGCCGCGCGCTCAGCCAGCCCGCGCGCGGTGTGCTGGCCGTGCCGCTGATCGCCGCGCTGGCGCTGGTTGGCTGGTTCGCCGCGACTTTCGGGGCAGTGTTCGCCCTTGGCGCGCTGCCCGAGATGCTGACAGCGCTGCCGCTGGCAGATGACCCGCTGCGCGCCGCACTGGTCGCGTTTCTGGGCGGGGCAGCGCTGGGGCTGACGGTGATCTGGGTGATCGGGGCACTAAGTCTCTGGTTTGTCGCGCGCGGGGCTGCGCGGGCCGAGGATGCCACGTCCTGACGCGCTTTGCAGAGGCGGTCAGTCCCATGAGGCTGAAGCCCCGTATGTGGCCGGGGTGATCAGGTCGAGAGCGGAGCGGTACAGGTCAGTTCAGCGAACAGCCCTGATGCATGACCATGCCGCGTTCGCTGATCACACTGACGCGCACGGCCGAGCGGTCAATTCCGCCGCCCTTGGTCTGAAACAGCGTCTGTCCCTGGATGGCATTGCCGTTGCGCTTGGAGCCCAGCGCGCGCGCAGGCATCTGCGAGCCGGGCATCTCGACCAGCACAAATTCCTCGGTGCCCATGCGCGGCATGTCCAGCGCCGCGCGCAGCACCACCCCGCGCCGGTCCGGTGCGAAATCACAGGACACATCGCGCAGACCCGCGGCGCGGGCCGCGCCGGGGCGGCTGTCAAGCGCCTCGGCGATCCGGTGATCATGCGCCCCGGCCCCCGAGACCGAGATCCGCAGCGCCAGATCGACCGGAATGCAGATATCGTTGCACACGCCTAAAAACATCGTCGCGTCCAGTTCGATCGGCGCACCCGGGCGCTCGGGGGTCAGTTCGATCGGCAGAACCAGTTCGCGCGAGTACCCGATACTGCGCGCGCCCGCCTTGATATAAAGCCGAGGCTCGGGCCAATGCACACGCGCCTGTGCCAGATTGCGCGAGCCCGACCAGTCGAATTGCGGCGCCAGCCCGCTTTCGCCCGGATGGCGCCAATAGGTGATCCAGTCATGCGCCAGTGTCAGATGCAGCGCTGCGATATGTGTGCCGTTCTGGGTCTGCCAGCCAGCGCGCATCTGTGCCTCGAGGATTTCGGACAGGCGCGGGGCTTGTGCCTGAGCCGCATGGGGCAGGCCAAGGGTAAGGGCGAGGGTGAGAAGGCGCAGCATTCGCATTCCCCAGCTATCCCCCTGCAGGCCAGAGAACGGAAGTCACATCCGCGCGACTTCGTCGGGCTGTGACAGATTCGCGTCACGCCGACGCATGCTGCCCCTTGGCAAGCCTGTGCAACAGGGCCATTCTGGCGAGGTAGACATGAAAAGGTGCCGTGATGGACTCCCTTGTCGGCAAATTGTTGATCGCCATGCCCACCATGCCCGATCCGCGTTTCGCGCATTCGGTGGTGCTGCTCTGCGCCCATTCGGACGAGGGGGCGATGGGGGTGATCATCAACAAGCCATTGCCGGACCTGACTTTGGTCAAGCTGCTGGAACATCTCGACATGCCGCTTGGCGGGGAGTTGACGGGGCTAGGCGATGCGCCATCGGGGACAGTGCATTACGGCGGCCCGGTCGAGACCTCGCGCGGTTTCGTGCTGCATTCGCCCGATGTGATGACCGAAGAGGGTAGCCTTGAAGTGGCGACCGGCATCGTTCTGAGCACCTCGGTCGAGATTCTGGCCGAGATGGCGCGCGGGCAGGGGCCTGCACAGGTGATCACCGCGTTGGGCTATTCCGGCTGGGGGCCGAATCAGCTTGAAGATGAGATCCAGGCCGGCGGCTGGCTGCTGACCGAGGCCACCGGCGCGATGGTCTTCGCGGGCGATGACAGCGGCAAATGGGCGGCCACGCTCAAGGCGATGGGCGTGGACCCGCGCCTGTTGTCAGGGGCGACCGGTCACGCCTGATCCCCGGTGCCGACAAGGGCAGCGGCAAATTCCTCGGGGTCGAAGGCCTGCAGATCGTCGATCTGCTCGCCCACGCCGATGGCGTGGATCGGCAGGCCGAAGCGATCCGCCAGCGCGACCAGCACGCCCCCCCGGGCCGTGCCGTCAAGTTTGGTCATCACCAGCCCGCTGACATCAGCGAGCTTGCGGAAGATCTCGACCTGGCTGAGTGCGTTCTGCCCAGTGGTCGCATCGAGCACGAGCAGCGTGTTATGCGGCGTTTCCGGGTCGATCCGGCGTAGCACGCGCAGGATCTTGGCCAGCTCTTCCATCAGATCGGCGCGGTTCTGCAGCCGTCCGGCAGTGTCGATCATCAAGAGATCCACGCCTTCCGCACGCGCGCGGGTCAGCGCGTCATGGGCAAGGCTCGCGGGGTCCGAGCCCTCGGGTGCGGTCATCACCGGCACGCCCGCGCGCTCGCCCCAGACCTGCAGCTGCTCGACCGCGGCGGCGCGGAACGTGTCGCCCGCCGCAATGATCACCGACTTGCCAGCGGTGCGGAACTGGCTGGCCAGCTTGCCGATGGTCGTGGTCTTGCCCGCGCCATTCACACCCACCACCAGCACCACCTGCGGGCGCGCGGGATAGAGCGGCAGCGGACGCGCGACCGGCTCCATGATGCGCGCGATTTCCTGCGCGAGTGCCGCCTTGATCTCGGCCACCGAGAGTTTGCGCCCGAAGCGCCCCTCGGCCAGATTGGCGGCGACCCGCGCGGCGGTCTCGACCCCCATATCGGCCTGAATCAGCAGATCTTCGAGGTCTTCCAGCATCTCGTCATCAAGCACCCGGCGCGGGGCTGCATCGCGGCCCAGCACGCGCCCGATCAGCCCCGGTTTTGCAGCGGGGGCGGGAGCTTCCGGTGCCGGGTCTGCCGGTGCCGGGTCTGCCGGGGCAGGAGGCTCGGGGGTGTCCGTTTCGGCAGCCTCATCCACCAGCGCCTCGAGCCCGGCATCGAGTTTCGAGGAGGACCGGAACATCCGCTGCTTGAGTTTCTGGAAGAAGGACATGGGCATGGCTCTCTGTGACCGTCCTGTCCAGAGCTACCGCATGCCCCGGGCAATGAAAAGCGGCGGATGGCTTTGTCCGGCCTTCAAGCGGGCGGGTGCGCGGCGCGGACCTCTCGCGGGTGTGATTGCGCAGATGCAGGGCATGTGGTTCAACAGGTCAGACAGAGCCGCACGCCCCGCGCGGCCTCCGATAGAAAGGACTCGCAATGCGCTTTGCCCTGGTCGTGGCGGCAAGCTTACTGGCGGGGGTTGCTCAGTCAGCCGCTGCCCAGACCCCGATGAGCGCCGAAGAGTTCGAAGCCTATGTCACGGGCCGCACGCTGACATTCGGCTTCGAGGGCATGCCCTACGGGATCGAGGAATTCCGCCCCGGCCGCCGCACGACATGGGCCTTTCTCGGCGAGGAATGTCGCGAGGGGCGCTGGTTCGACCGCGACGAGCAGATCTGTTTCATCTATGACGACCGTCCCGAGGAAGAGCATTGCTGGATTTTCTGGCAGGGCGAGCGGGGCTTGAACGCGCGCTTCATGGGCGAGGGTGAGAGCACCGAGCTATACGAGGTGCAGCGCAGCACGCGCCCGCTGATCTGTCCGGGGCCGGAAGTGGGCGTCTGAGCAGGCATGGTGACGGAGCCCGGACCGGGTATTTGAGTATTTCTGGCAAGAAAATCTCAGAACAGACTGCCCTGATCGGGGGGCGGAGTGGGTTTGTTCCTGGCGGGTCTGGATTTGGCGGGCAGGGCGCTGATCCGGTCATCGCTGAACTCGATCTGCAGTGATGCTGCCTTGGTCGCGGCGGCCGCGCTGGTCAGCACATCGCCTGCGCCATCGCGCACAACAGCATAGCCGCGTTGCAGTGTGGCCGGATAGCCAAGCGACTGGCGCAGGCGCTCTAGGGCTGTGAGCTGGGTCTGCAGGGCAGTGAGCCGCGCCACGCTGGCGCGCTGGGCGCGCTCGGCGCGGTCGGCCAGCCGGTCGCGCGCCTTGTCGAGCCGCATCGTGATTGTGGCCGGGCGCAGCCCGGTAGCCGTGCCGCGCAATTCCTGCCCCTTGGCCGACAGAAGCGCGCGAAGCGAGCCGGGGACGCGTTCGGCCCATTGGTCGAAGCGTTGCGCGGCGGGCGCGATCAGCGCTTCGGGCCGGGGCAGGGCGCGGGCGAGGTCCGTGAGCCGCTGGCGGCGGTTGGTGACGCCCTGCGCGCCTGCGCGCAAAAGCCGTGCCTCCAGCGTGGCCAGATGTGCGCTCAGATCGGCATGAACCGGCACCGCCATTTCAGCGGCGGCTGTAGGCGTGGGCGCGCGGCGGTCGGCGGCGTGGTCGATCAGCGTGGTATCGGTCTCATGGCCCACAGCCGAAATCAGCGGGATCTGACTTGATGCCGCAGCGCGCACCACGATGTCCTCGTTGAAGCCCCAGAGATCCTCGATCGAGCCCCCGCCGCGCGCCACGATCAGCAGATCGGGGCGCGGGATCGGGCCGCCCTTGTCCAGCGCGTTGAACCCTGCGATGGCGCGCGCGACTTCCGGCGCGCAAGCCTGCCCCTGCACTGCCACGGGCCAGAGCAGGACATGGGTGCCGAACCGGTCCTGCAGCCGGTGCAGGATGTCGCGAATCACCGCGCCTTGTGGTGAGGTCACGACCCCGATCACGCGCGGCAGATGGGGCAGGGGGCGCTTGCGCTCGGGTGCGAACAGCCCCTCGGCGGCCAGTGCGGCGCGGCGCTTTTCCAGCATCGCCATCAACGCGCCTGCGCCCGCAGGCTCGATGCTTTCGACCTGCAACTGATATTTCGACTGCGGCGCGAAGGTGGTCAGCCGGCCCGTGGCGATCACTTCCATGCCTTCCTCGGGGCGCACGCTCATACGCGCGACCTGCCCCTTCCAGCTGACGCCTGCGATCACCGCGCGCTCGTCCTTGAGGTCGAAATACATATGCCCCGTGCGCGCCACCACCACGCGGCCCACCTCGCCGCGCACGCGCACGCGCCCGAACTCGCCCTCGAGCACGCGTTTCACCGCGCCAGAGATCTCGGCCACGGTGAATTCGGGCGTGTTGCTGGCGGGCTCGTCGATCAGGTCCATGCGCCTCTCGCTTGTCATGGCTTCCCTGCCACCCTAGAACGCGCGGCAGTGAAGGCCAAGAGAGGGCGGGCGATGAATATTCTGGTGCTGGGCAGTGGCGGGCGCGAACATGCGCTGGCCTGGGCGATCATGCAGAACCCCAAATGCGACCGGCTGATCTGCGCGCCGGGCAATGCGGGCATGGCGGAAATTGCCGAATGCGCCGCGCTCGACATCACCGATGGCAGCGCCGTGGTGGCCTTCTGCGAGGAAGTGGCGATCGATTTCGTGGTGATCGGGCCCGAGGCCCCGCTGGCCGCCGGGGTGGCGGACCGGTTGCGGGGGGCAGGGGTGCTGTGTTTCGGCCCCTCGGCGGCAGCGGCACGGCTGGAGGCGTCGAAAGCCTTCACCAAGGAGATCTGTGCGGCTGCGGGCGCGCCCACAGCGGCCTATGCGCATTTCGCTGACGCCGAGGCCGCGCGCGCCTATATCCGCGCCCAAGGCGCGCCCATTGTGGTCAAGGCCGACGGGCTGGCCGCGGGCAAGGGCGTGGTGGTGGCGATGACCGAGGCCGAGGCGCTGGAGGCGGTCGATGCCATGTTTGGCGGTGCCATGGGCGCGGCCGGTGCGGAGGTCGTGATCGAGGAATTCATGACAGGCGAGGAGGCGTCCTTCTTCGTGCTGGTCGATGGCGAGACCTGCCTGCCCATCGGCACCGCGCAGGACCACAAGCGCGTGGGTGAGGGCGACACCGGCCCCAATACCGGCGGCATGGGGGCCTATTCGCCCGCGCCCGTGCTGACCGAAGCGGTGGCCGAGGCCGCCATGGAACAGATCATCCGCCCCACCATGGCCGAGATGGCACGGCGCGGTATGCCCTATCAGGGGGTGCTCTATGCCGGGCTGATGATCGAGGGCGGCGCGCCCCGGCTGGTGGAATACAATGTGCGCTTCGGCGACCCGGAATGTCAGGTGCTGATGATGCGGCTGGGTGCGCAGGCGCTCGACCTGATGCTGGCCTGTGCCGAGGGACGGCTGGACGAGATGGCGGTCAACTGGGCCGAGGATCATGCGCTGACCGTGGTGATGGCGGCTGCGGGCTATCCGGGGGCTTATGCCAAAGGCTCGGTGATCCGAGGCGTGGAGGACTGCCCCGAGGACAGTGCGTATATGGTGTTTCACGCAGGCACAGGCATGGAGGCAGGGCAGCTTGTCGCCACTGGTGGGCGGGTGCTGAACGTGACCGCGCGCGGCGGGACGCTGCAAGAGGCGCGCGACCGCGCCTATGCGATGGTCGACCGGATCGACTGGCCCGAGGGCTTCTGCCGCCGCGATATCGGCTGGCGGGCGCTGTAATGTGCGCGGGGCGCGCAGCACCTCTCCCCCGGCCTGCGCACGCGTGATACGCTGCACCCATGAGCCCGTTTCGCACGCATATGCATCAGGCCCTGAGCGAGGCGCAGGCCGCGGGTGCGCGCGGGGAGGTGCCCGTAGGCGCGGTGGTCGTGGCCCCGGACGGGCAGGTGCTGGCCGCCGAGGGCAACCGGACCCGCGCGCTGTGTGATCCGACCGCCCATGCCGAAATCCTCGCCATCCGCGCGGCCTGCCATGCGCTGGGGCAGGAGCGGCTTGCGGGCTGCGACCTCTATGTCACGCTCGAGCCCTGCCCGATGTGCGCCTCGGCCATCGCGCAGGCGCGTATCCGGCGGCTCTATTACGGGGCAGCGGACCCGAAATCGGGCGGGGTCGGGCAGGGGCCGCGTGTCTTTGCGCATCCGCAATGCCACCATATCCCCGAGATTTATGACGGCATCAATGCCGCCCAGTCCGAGGCGCTGTTGCGCGACTTCTTTGCCAGGTTGCGCGAAGGCGAGGGCGGCGCATGAACGAGCAGATCATCGCCTATTGCGAGCGGACGGATGTCACCTACTGGTCCGAGCCGGTCAATGCGCTGAGCAATGCGGCCTTCCTGATCGCGGCTGCGATTGTGTGGCGCCAGACCGAAGGTCTGACGCTGGCGCGGGCCATGGCGGTGGTGCTGGCGGTGATCGGCCTGGGCTCGTTCCTGTGGCACACCCATGCGACACGCTGGGCGGGGCTGGCGGATGTGCTGCCGATCCTGGGCTTCATCCTGATCTATCTCTTTGCGGCCACGCGCGATTTCCTGCGGCTGGGCGCGGGGCTTGCCTGGCTCGCGGTGGCGCTGTTTCTGCCTTATGCAGCGGGCTTTGCCTTCGTGCTGGGGCAGGTGGTGCCGGGGCTGGGGGCGAATGCCGCCTATTTCAGTGTCGCGGCGCTGATCGCGGCTTACGGGGTCTGGCTGAGGGGCAGCGCCACCGGGCGCGGGCTGCTGGTCGGCGCGGGCCTTCTGTGCCTGTCGCTGGGGTTCCGCATGGCCGACGGGCCTGTCTGCGCCGCCTTCCCGCTGGGGACGCATTTCCTGTGGCATATCCTGAACGCGGTGATGCTGGGCTGGATGATCCATGTCTATTGCCGCCACATGCGGGCAGGGGGGATGCGTTAAGACGGAGTCCCCGATGGCCCCGGCCTTGAGGGCCGGGGCACCGCTTCCCTGATGCGCGATCAGCCCGATCACCCGGACCCGTTCAGGGCGTGCGCGCGCAAGGCAAGGTATCCCGCAAAAGCGCCCTAGCACCGTAAGCCAGGCCCAAAGGCACCCCCGGTCGCGCGGCCTTGCGCATCGCATCGGCGCAGAAAAACGCCCCGCTCGCAGAGCGGGGCGTCTTGCCAACGGGTTCGTCCGAATCGCGTCAGCTGATCGTGTCGATGGTGCGGGCCAGATCCTCGGCTATCTTGTCCATCGCGTCCTTGTCGGGGCCCGTCAGTGCCGCCGCCTTCTCGCGGGTCTCGGTCAGGATCGCCTCAAGCGCGGCGCGGCCTTCGGCATCGGCACCATAAGCGCGCTCGGCCAGAACCGATGTGGCCTCCGGCGTGATCTCGGCAAACCCGCCGGTCACGACATAGCGCGCCTCGCCTTCGGCCCCTTCGGTGACAAGCACTCCGGGGCGCAGCGTGGTGATGGTCGGCGCATGCTCGGGCATGGCGGTCAGATCGCCCTCGGCTCCGGGGATCTGGACCGCGCGCACCTGACCCGAGGCAAGCTTGCGCTCGGGGCTGACCAGGTCGAATTGCATCATCTCAGCCATCAGGCCCTCCTCAGGCCGCAGCGGCCAGACGCTCGGCTTTTGCGACCACTTCGTCGATATCGCCGACCATGTAGAAGGCGGCTTCAGGCAGGTGGTCGTATTCACCGGCCACAACGGCCTTGAACGAGGCAATGGTCTTCTCCAGCGGCACCTGGATGCCGTCCGAGCCGGTGAAGACCTTGGCCACGTCGAATGGCTGCGACAGGAAGCGCTGGATTTTCCGGGCGCGGGCCACGGTCAGCTTGTCCTCTTCCGACAGTTCGTCCATCCCGAGAATGGCGATGATGTCCTGAAGCGACTTGTAGCGCTGCAGGATGCCCTGCACGTCGCGAGCGACCTGGTAATGCTCTTCACCCACGATCTGCGGGTCGAGAATCCGCGAGTTACTGTCAAGTGGGTCCACGGCCGGGTAGATGCCCAACTCCGAGATTGCACGCGACAGAACGGTGGTGGCGTCGAGGTGCGCAAAGGAGGTGGCCGGGGCCGGGTCGGTCAGGTCGTCGGCGGGCACATAGATGGCCTGCACCGAGGTGATCGAGCCCGCCTTGGTCGAGGTGATGCGCTCCTGCAGGGCGCCCATGTCGGTGGCCAGCGTCGGCTGATAGCCCACGGCCGAAGGGATACGGCCCAGAAGTGCCGACACCTCGGACCCGGCCTGGGTGAAGCGGAAGATGTTGTCCACGAAGAACAGAACGTCCGTGCCCGACTGGTCGCGGAACTGCTCGGCCAGGGTCAGGCCGGTCAGGGCGACGCGGGCGCGGGCACCGGGAGGCTCGTTCATCTGGCCGTAGACCAGTGCCACTTTCGATTCCGACAGGTTGTCGGCCTTGATGACGCCCGATTCCATCATCTCGTGATAGAGGTCGTTCCCCTCGCGCGTGCGCTCGCCCACACCGGCGAAGACCGAGAAGCCCGAGTGTACCTTGGCGATGTTGTTGATCAGCTCCATGATCAGAACCGTCTTGCCCACACCGGCACCGCCGAAGAGGCCGATCTTGCCGCCTTTGGAATACGGGGCCAGCAGGTCGATCACCTTGATGCCGGTGACGAGGATCTCGCTCTCGGTCGATTGTGCATCGAAACCCGGCGCGGGCTGGTGGATGGCGCGGCGCTCGGTGGTCTCGACCGGGGCGCCTTCATCGACAGGCTCGCCCACCACGTTCAGGATGCGGCCCAGCGTGGCATCGCCCACCGGCACCATGATCGGCTCGCCCGTGTCGGTCACTTCCTGCCCGCGCACGAGACCTTCGGTCGCGTCCATGGCGATGGTGCGGACCGTGTTCTCGCCCAGGTGCTGGGCGGTTTCGAGAACCAGACGCTTGCCGTTATTGTCAGTTTCCAGCGCGTTCAGGATGGGCGGCAGTTCGCCATCGAACTGCACGTCCACGACGGCGCCGATCACCTGTGTGATTTTGCCTTTGGTTGCCATGTTCATCTCTCTCCGGGTTCTCTAGAGCGCCTCGGCGCCCGAAATGATCTCGATAAGCTCTTTGGTGATCGCGGCCTGACGCGAGCGGTTGTACTGAATCGTCAGCCGGTCGATCATGTCGCCTGCGTTGCGGGTGGCGTTGTCCATCGCGGACATGCGCGCGCCCTGTTCCGAGGCTCCGTTTTCCAGAAGCGCCGTGAAGATCTGCGTGGTCACTGCGCGCGGCAGCAGGTCTTCGAGGATGGCCTCTTCCGAGGGCTCGTAATCATAGAGCGTCTTGGCACCCGCATCTTCCGGCACTTCGGCAGGGATGATCTGGACCGGGGTGGGGATCTGGCTGATCACCGACTCGAAACGGTTGTAGAAGACCGTCGCGACATCGAATTCGCCCGCCTCGAACATCTCGAAGACCTTGCTCGAGATCTCGGCGGCGTTTTCGTAGCCCACGCGCTTGACCTCGCTGAGGTCGATATGACCGACCAGATGCGCGCCAAGGTCGCGGCGCAACTGCTCGCGCCCCTTCTTGCCGACCGTCAGGATCTTGACGGTCTTGCCCTCGCCGATCAGCTTTTCGGCGCGGTAGCGCGCGATTTTCACGATCGAGGAGTTGAAGCCGCCGCACAGGCCCCGTTCGGCAGTCATCACCACCAGAAGATGGGTCTGTTCGCTGCCGGTTCCGGCCAGAAGCCGGGGCGCGGTGTCCGACCCAGCCACCGAGGCGGCAAGGCCATTCACGACATCGGCCATCTTTTCGGCATAGGGGCGGGCGGCCTCGGCGGCCTCCTGGGCGCGGCGGAGCTTTGCCGCCGCGACCATCTGCATCGCCTTGGTGATCTTGCGCGTCGACTTGACGCTCTCGATCCGGTTCTTGAGGTCCTTGAGGCTAGGCATACGCTGTCCCTCTCATCGCCCTCAGGCGAAGTCTTTCGCGAATTCGTCGAGTGCTGCGCGGATCTTGTCTTCCAGATCGCCCTTCACCTTGCGGTCATTATTGGTGATGTCATCGAGCAGATCCTTGTGCTTGCCGCGCAGATGCGCCAGCAGCCCGGTCTCGAAGCGGCCCACATCCTTGACCGCGACCTTGTCCAGGTAGCCCTGCGTGCCTGCAAAGATCACACAGACGATTTCGGCATTGGTCAGCGGCGAGTACTGCGCCTGTTTCATCAGCTCGGTCAGGCGCGCGCCACGGTTCAGCAGGCGCTGGGTCGAGGCGTCCAGATCCGACCCGAACTGCGCAAATGCTGCCATTTCACGGTACTGCGCCAGTTCCAGCTTCACCGGGCCTGCGACCGATTTCATCGCATCCGTCTGCGCCGAAGAGCCGACGCGCGACACCGACAGACCGGTGTTCACAGCGGGGCGGATGCCCTGGTAGAAAAGCTCGGTTTCAAGGAAGATCTGCCCGTCGGTGATCGAGATCACGTTGGTCGGAATGAAGGCCGACACGTCGCCACCCTGGGTTTCGATGATCGGCAGCGCGGTCAGCGAGCCTGCACCGTGATCCTCGTTCAGTTTGGCCGAGCGTTCCAGCAGGCGCGAGTGCAGGTAGAACACGTCGCCGGGGTACGCTTCGCGGCCCGGCGGGCGGCGCAGCAAGAGCGACATCTGACGATAGGCCACGGCCTGCTTGGACAGGTCATCATAGATGATCAGCGCGTGGCGGCCATTGTCGCGGAAATGCTCGGCCATGGCGGTGGCGGCATAAGGCGCAAGGAACTGCATCGGAGCAGGGTCCGAAGCGGTCGCGGCCACGACAATCGAATATTCAATCGCGCCAGTCTCTTCCAGCTTCTTCACCAGCTGCGCCACGGTCGAGCGCTTCTGACCCACCGCGACATAGATACAATAGAGCTTCTTGCTCTCGTCGCTGCCTGCGGCTTCGTTATAGCTTTTCTGGTTCAGGATGGTGTCGAGCGCCACGGCAGTCTTGCCGGTCTGGCGGTCACCGATGATCAGCTCGCGCTGGCCACGGCCAATCGGGATCATGGCATCCACCGATTTCAGGCCGGTGGCCATTGGCTCATGCACCGATTTGCGCGGGATGATGCCGGGGGCCTTAACGTCCGCCACCGACCGGCCCGATGCCTTGATCTCGCCCTTGCCATCAATAGGGTTGCCCAGACCATCGACCACGCGGCCCAGCAGCGCATCGCCCACCGGCACGTCCACGATGGACTTGGTGCGCTTGACCGTGTCGCCTTCCTTGATGCCCCGGTCATCGCCGAAGATCACGATACCGACATTGTCCATCTCGAGGTTGAGCGCCATGCCGCGGATGCCGCCGGGGAACTCGACCATTTCACCGGCCTGGACGTTGTCGAGGCCGTGGACGCGGGCAATCCCGTCGCCGACCGAGAGCACACGGCCCACTTCGCTGACTTCGACATCCTGACCGAAGTTCTTGATCTGCTCCTTGAGGATCGCAGAAATCTCAGCAGCTTGGATACCCATTATCCGACCTCTTTCATGCTGTTCTTGAGGGCTGCGAGCTGCGCGCGGATCGACGAGTCGATCATCTGCGAGCCCACCTTGATGACAAGACCGCCAATGAGGCTTTCATCGACGGTCGTTTTCAGATTGATGTCCTTGCCGACACGTGCTTTCAGCGTCTTGGCAAGCTTGGTTTCCTGAGCCTTGGTCAGCGGACGGGCCGACACCACCTCGGCGCTGACTTCGCCCTTGGCCTCGGCGATCTGGGCGCGGAGTGCGGCCAGAACCTGTGGCAGGGTGAAGAGGCGGCGTTTCTGGGCCATCAGCCCCAGCGCGCCCGCAACGGTCTGCGACAGCTTCATCTTCGCTGCCAGCGCCGTGATTGCGCCCGAGACCTGATCGCGCGTATAAACCGGCGAGGCGATGAGCCCGCGCAGGTCCGCGCTGTCACTGAGCGCACCTTCCAGCGCGGCGACATCGGCTTCAAGAGCTTTGAGAGACTTGGTTTCCTGGGCCAGTTCGAAAATGGCCGTGGCATAGCGTTTCGCGATGCCCGATGAGATCGAAGCAGGTTCGGACACGTCCACCCTTCCATCTTGGTTGCGCAGAGCCTCGCGCTGGCCCAGTGCCATGAATGCGACTAGCGACGCGGCATGTGAAATCGGCGCGGGTTTAGCAGAGGGTTTTCAATGCTGCAACCGCCAAGGTCGCGGCTTTGTGTGAAAAGCGAGAGCTTTCGGCAGGCCGTTTGCGTTAAACTGCCAAAAGCTTGCGCTACCAGTCGGCGCAGCGTCGCACAGAGCCGTCCCCGCTGGTCTGCTTGCGTATCCGACCCGGAGCGCTGCCAGAGTGTTGACTGCGCGGGCCATCCAGAGGAAAGCTTGGTTCAGGAACAGGCCGGATCCGGGAGAGACTCGTGACCAGATTGCAACCCGGAGCCGCCGGGCAGACCCCGCGCCTTGCGTTCTGCCCCCCGGCGTGTTGGCCGCCAGTGTCTTGCCACCCGTCCCGTGCACAGCGCAGGGGCGGGCGGGGGCAGCCTGCGGCCCGGCCTCGGCAACCTTTGTGGACCATATGAACGCGCGGCCCCATGCCCTGAAGGCCGTCGCCGCGCTCATTGCCATCGGCGCGCTCTGGGGGCTGGGCGCACCGCTGGTGCGCTTTGCGCGGCTCGACGGGATGGTGCCGGTCAGCATCGTGCTGTGGCAATCCGTGGTCGGGCTGGCGGCACTGGTGATCATCCAGACGCTGCGCGGGCGGCTGGCGCTGCCGTTGGACCGGGGCTCGCTGCTGCTTTACGCACTGGTCGGGCTGCTGGGGATCGTGTTGCCGCATCTGGCGGGATTCTGGGCGCTGGGTCATATCCCGGCTTTCGCCCATGCCTTCCTGACCTCGCTGGTGCCGATCTTCGCGCTGCTGCTGACACTGGCGCTGAGCATAGAGCGGTTCGAGCCCATGCGCGCGCTGGGGCTGGCGCTTGGCGCGCTTGCAGTGGCGATTCTGATTCTGCCGCAGGGCAGCCTGCCCGAATCGGTGCCGCTGGTCTTCCTCTTCGTTTCGGCGCTGGCGCCGCTCTGCTATGCGCTTGAAAGCGCCTTTGTCGCGCATCTTTCACGGGCCGAGGCTGGCGCGCTGCAGGCGCTGGTCGGGGGCTCGGTGGTGGCGGTGGTGCTGATGGTGCCGCTGACCTGGGCCGCGGGCGCGCCGCTCTGGCCCGGTGAGGCCTCGCCTGCCGTGCTGGCGGTGCTGGGCTCGGGCGTGGCGGGGGTGCTGGCCTATGCTGGCTATGTCGCGCTGTTGCGCAGCGCGGGCAGCGTCTTTGCCACCCAGGTCGCCTATCTGGTAACAGGCTGGGCGATGTTCTGGGCCGTCCTGCTGTTGGGCGAGCGGCCCTCGGGCTGGGTCTGGCTGGCGCTGGTGGCGCTGTTTGCGGGCCTGTTTCTGGTGCAGCCGCGCCCGAAACTGGCCGCGCTGTTGCCCGGCAACTCATGAGCGGCCCTTGCATCTGCGCACGGTTGTGCGCAATTTCCGCTTGCGGGTCGTGCCGCGGCGCATGAAGGAGCAGCGATGATCGGGATCGAACTGGGCGAGATGGCACAGCCGGTAATCGCGCTTGGCATTGTCCTTGGCATGTTCATCCTGTTTCTGCGCGAGACCTACCCGGTCGAGGTGACGGCCATAGGCGGCGCGGTGCTGATGCTGATCCTCGGCATTCTGCC
The DNA here is from genome assembly GCA_007116575.1 of Paracoccaceae bacterium. Classification (GTDB taxonomy): domain Bacteria; phylum Pseudomonadota; class Alphaproteobacteria; order Rhodobacterales; family Rhodobacteraceae; genus Roseinatronobacter. The sequence goes on along the minus strand of SKIF01000032.1, from coordinate 5,558 downwards.
GCAGGGCGCGGCCTTTGCCGCCTTTTCCAACCACGCGCCCTGGACCATCGCGGCGCTGTTCGTGATCGTGGGGGCGCTGGTGCGCACCGGCGCGCTGGACTGGATCACGCAGCTTGCCATGCGCCATGTCGAGACCCGCCCGCTGCTCACTCTGGGACTGTTGACATGCGCGGTGCTGGGCCTGTCGGCCTTTGTCAACAACACGCCGATTGTGGTGGTGATGATCCCGATCTTCGTGCAGCTTGCCCGACAGATGGGAACAACGGCGTCGAAGCTTTTGATTCCACTCAGCTATCTGGCCATCATGGGCGGCACGCTGACGCTGATCGGCACGTCGACCAACCTGCTGGTGGACGGGGTCGCGCAGGCCGCGGGGCTGGAACCCTTCACCGTGTTCGAGATCACCAAACTGGGCTTGCTGATGTCGCTGGCAGGGGTGCTTTATCTGGTCCTGATCGGGCGGCACCTGCTGCCGGACCGCGCCTCGATGAGCGATCTGCTCTCGGACCGCACGCGCAGCAAGTATTTCACCGAGGTGGTGATTCCCGAAGGCTCGCGCCTGATCGGGCGCAGGCTGGCCGAGGTCGAGATCTTCAAGCGCGAGGGCTCGCGGGTGATCGACATCCTGCGCGGCGATGCTTCGCTGCGCTGGGGCGATATGAGTGCTGTCAGCCTCAAGGCGGGGGACCGGGTGGTGCTGCGCACGCAGATGTCCGAGGTGCTCGGGCTGAAACAGAACCGCGATGTCGCGCATGGCCATCAGCAGGACGAACCCGAGCCCGAGGGCGAGGCCGATGCCGCCTCCGCACAGGGCCGTGGCGCGCGCGAAGGAGATGTCGAACGCCTGTCCCTGGTCGAGACCACCACCGTCGAGGTGCTGATCTCGCCCGAATGCAAGATGGTGGGGCGGCGGCTGGGCAGCCTGCGCCTGCGGCGCCGCTACGGGGTCTATCCGCTTGCCGTGCACCGCCGGAACCAGAATATCGGCACGAATATCGAGAATCTGGTGGTGCGCGTGGGCGATACGCTGCTGCTGGAAGGCGCGCCCGAAGATATTCAGCGGCTGGCGCAGGACATGAACCTGGCCGATATCGCACGCCCCACCGCCCGCGCCTATCGACGCGGGCACGCGCCCATCGTGGTGGCGGTGCTGGTGGGCATCGTGGCATTCTCGGCGATGGGGCTCGCGCCGATCTCTCTGGTCAGCTTCATTGGCGTGGCCATCGTGCTGCTGACACGCTGCATTGATGCCGATGAAGCCTTCAGCTTCATCGATGGCCGCTTGCTGGCGCTGATCTTCGCCATGCTGGGGGTGGGGGCGGGGCTGGAAGCCTCGGGCGCGGTCGAACTGATCGTGTCACAGGCCGCGCCATGGCTCGAGCAGTTGCCGCCCTTCCTGCTGGTGCTGTGCATCTATCTGCTGACCATCACCCTGACCGAGCTTGTCACCAACAATGCGGTCGCGGTGGTGCTGACGCCCATCGTGATCGGCTTCGGCCTTGCCCTCGGGATCGACCCGCGCCCGCTGGTGGTGGCGGTGATGCTGGGGGCCTCGGCGGCCTTTGCCACACCCATCGGCTATCAGACCAATACGCTGGTCTATGGCCCGGGGGGCTACCGGTTCACCGATTTCCTGCGTGTGGGCCTGCCGATGCATCTGGTCATGGCGCCCACGGCGGCAGTGTTCATCCCCATCTTCTGGCCGCTCTGACGCGCAGGGGCTGCCCACACAATGCCGCAAGATATGGCAAGGCTGATATAGGCGTACGCAATCGCTTGATCGGGGCTGCGAGTTGCGCCTATACCGGGGATGCGCGGTGCCCGCCCCTGCGGCACCCGAGCGCCATTGCAGCAGGAGCATTACATGCAGGCCGCCGAGTTCTTCCGGACATATGACGACACCTCTGCCGCGCCCTGGAGCGGCTATGCCAATTACGTCGCGCGCGAAAACGAGTTGTATCAGGCCGTCGCCGAGCTTTACGGCGATGTGCAGCGCCCGCTCAAACCCGTCTCGATCTACAAGGAAGAACTGACAAGGCGCATCCGCTCGCCGCAGGTGCGGCGCTATCTGGAAACCGGTGTGAGCACGGGCGAGAGTCTTCGGATCTGCGCGGATCTCGAGCTTGCCATCGGGATCGATCCGGCCCCCAATGTGCCGCCCGATCTGTTCGACAAGCCGCCCTTCCGGCTGGAAAAGAAACCCTCAGACACGTTCTTCCGCGAGACATTTGAAGCCGGCACGCCCGATTTCGCGCTCGATCTGGCCTTTATCGACGGGCTGCATGTGTTCGAATACGCGTTGCGCGATTTCATCGGGGTCGAGGCGCTGGCCGCCCCCGGCTGCGAGGTGCTGATCCATGACGTGCTGCCACGCCGCGCGGCCGAAGCCGCGCGGCACCGCTTTACCCGACCCTGGACCGGGGATGTCTGGCGCGTGCCGATGGTGCTGCGCCATTTCCGCCCCGACCTGAAAGTGAGGCTGGTCGAATCCGCGCCGACGGGGCTCGCCATCATCACCGGGCTGGACCCGGCCAATTCCCTGCTGATGGAACGCTATGACGAGGTCGTGGCCTATGGCATGGGGCTGAAAGTGCTGGAATTCATGGCCGCGCGCGACGCGCATGTCGCGGCTGTCTGAGCGCTGAACCGGCTGCGCCCTCGGGACGTGGGGCGCGTGGGCGGGCACGCCCCGAGGGCGTTTTGTCGGGGCCGTTGCGCGATGGGCGCTACAGCCCGCCGTGTGAGAGACGGTATCTGCCAGAGATGGTATCTGGCACCGCGACCCGGTCTGCCTGTGCCATCTCCCAAGTCACAAGTGCCGCACCAGTGACCCCGGACGCCGCCTTGCGCGCGGGATTCCGGGGGCGTTGACCCTCGCTGTCCGGCCTTGCCGCCGGGCGCAACCTCTGCGCCGGGGGCGCGGTATGCAGAGGTCTTTGCCATGGACAGGCCCGGAACGGCGTGCGCTGTGGTGGGCAGGTGTTCAGCAATTCGCCCTAGTCTGAATTCCGCCGGCTGATCTGCCGTGCCCTGCGGGCCATGTTTCCGCGCCGGGCGCGCGCCGGGGTTCGTGCAGGGGGGACGTAAGGACAGGCAGCGCATGACAGACCAACCCACGCCCCGCACGGGGCCGACACCGGAAAACATGGTGTCCTATTCCGAGCAGTTGCTCAACAAGGCCATCGAGCGCCTGACCTATCTGCTAGCCAGCGAGTTTGATCCGACCCCATCCACCTGCCGCGAGTTGAGCGATGAATTTCGCAGCCTGCGCAAAGCCTTGGAGATCGCTTACCATGAACGTGCCAATCTTCAGAAGCTCAAGGGCTTCGACACCGCCACCAGCTCTGCCCTCGATCTCGACGCCGCCCGCGCCGAGGTCCATCGCCGACTGGCTCGCCTGCGCGCCGCCGGGGCAGGTGACGGCGTTTCTGGGCTCTTTGAGTGAGCCTGCGCTGGCGGCGCTGCCCTGGCTGTTCGAGATCTGGGCGCAGCCGCATCAACTGCCCCCCGCGGGCGACTGGCGGACATGGGTCTGCCTTGGCGGGCGCGGCGCGGGCAAGACGCGGGCCGGGGCGGAATGGGTGCGCGCGCAGGTCGAGGGCGCGCGCCCGCATGACGCGGGCCGCGCGCGGCGTGTGGCACTGGTGGCCGAGACCTATGATCAGGCGCGCGATGTGATGGTGTTCGGCGATTCGGGGCTGATGGCCTGCGCGCCGCCCGACCGGCTGCCGGTCTGGGAGGCCACGCGCCGCCGTCTGGTCTGGCCCAATGGCGCCGTGGCGCAATGTTTCTCGGCCTCGGACCCGGACGCGCTGCGCGGGCCGCAATTCGATGCCGCCTGGTGCGATGAGCTTGCCAAATGGGACAAGGCGGAAGCCGCATGGGACATGCTGCAATTCGCGTTGCGGCTGGGCGAGCATCCGCGCCAGCTGGTCACCACCACCCCGCGCGCGCAGGCAACGCTCAAGACGATCCTGCGCGCGCCCTCGACCGTGCTGACCCATGCGCCGACCGAGGCCAACCGCGCCTGGCTCGCCCCCTCGTTTCTGGAGGAGATCCGCGCGCGCTATCGCGGCACGGCGCTGGAGCGTCAGGAACTGGACGGTACGCTGCTGGAAGATGCCGAGGGCACGCTCTGGCCGATGACGCTGCTGGAAGGCGCGCGGGCAACGGCGCTGCCCGAATTCAGCCGCGTGGTGGTGGCGGTGGACCCGGCGGTGTCTTCGGGTGCGGGCTCGGATCTGTGCGGGATCGTGGTGGTGGGGGCTGTCACTGAAGGCCCACCTTCCGACTGGCGGGCCTATGTGCTGGAAGATGCTTCGCTACGCGCCGCATCCCCCTCGGCCTGGGCCGAGGCGGTTCTGGCCGCGCGCGCGCGCCACAAGGCCGAGCGTGTGGTGGCCGAGGTCAATCAGGGCGGCGATCTGGTCGCCGAAGTGCTGCGCCAGATCGACCCGCTGGTGCCCTTTCGCGCAGTCCATGCCACGCGCGGCAAGGTCGCGCGCGCCGAGCCTGTGGCCGCGCTATATGAGCAGGGGCGGGTGTTTCACGCAGGCCGTCTGGGCGCACTCGAGGACCAGATGATGCAGATGACCGCGCAGGGCTATCGCGGCGCGGGCAGCCCTGACCGCGTTGATGCGCTGGTCTGGGCGATACATGACCTGATCCTTGCCCCTGCCGCGCGCTACGCTCGCCCCAAGCTGCGTACGCTCTAGTAAGCGCGGCTTCAACCCTCGGCGCTAGGGTGTGCCCAACCGCCAAGCGTCCGCCATGATGGAGAGAGTGATGTTCGATTTCCTGCGAAAAGCCCCCAGCGCCCCCGAGGCCAAAGCCTCGGCCGTTGGCCCCCTGACGGCGGGGCGCATTCCCGGCAAGCTTGGGGTGCAGGGCAACAGCAGCGCCATCTGGAGCGCGCGGGACGGCGTGTCTGCCGTGCGTGCGGGGTTTCTGTCAAACCCCATCGGCTTTCGCGCCGTGCGCCTGATTTCCGAGGCTGCCAGCGCCTTGCCTGTGGTGCTGCAAGATGCTGACTGCCGCTATGACGCCCATGCGCTTCTGGACCTGATCACGCGGCCAAGCCCTGCCCAAGGCCGTGCGGAATTGTTCGAGGCGCTTTATGCCCAGATTTTGCTGTCCGGCAATGCCTATGTCGAAGCGGTCACGCTGGATGACGATGTGCGCGAATTGCATGTCCTGCGCTCGGACCGGATGCGGGTTGTGCCGGGCGCGGATGGCTGGCCTGTCGCCTATGACTACACGGTCGGCACGCGCAGCCACCGGTTCCATATGCGCGACGGTCATGCGCCAATCTGCCATATCCGCGCCTTTCACCCGCAAGACGACCATTACGGCCTGTCCCCCCTGACCGCCGCCAGCCGCGCGATTGATGTGCATAACGCCGCCTCGCATTGGTCAAAAGCGCTTCTGGACAATGCCGCGCGGCCTTCGGGCGCAATTGTCTATAAGGGCACAGATGGCCATAGCAGCATGACCACCGACCAGTTCGAGCGCCTTCAGGCCGAGATGGAGGCCCATCATCAGGGCGCGCGCAATGCAGG
>SKIF01000059.1 GCA_007116575.1 Paracoccaceae bacterium | reverse complement strand
TCTTGCATGATTCGCTGGCGGATCTGGCCGAGGCGGTGGAGCTGGATATTTCACGGATCATCCGGCCCTGACGCTGTCGGCATTGCGCGCCGCGAGCGGGTAAGGCGCCCGCTCGACGTGCGCACCCACCTGCCCCTGCACGCCTCGCGGGCACCCCGATGCTGCGCATCGGAACAGGAGCGCTTCTCTGGTCGGGTCAGTCGAGTGCGCCGAGGATGTCGCGCGCCCGCGCGCTGTCGGCATCCATCTGCTCGATCAGCGCCTCGAGCGTATCAAAGCGCATCTCGTCACGGAGATGCTCGATCAGCGCGACCGAGAGATGGGTGCCGTAGAGATCGCCTGTGAAATCGAACAGGAATGTCTCGAGATTGGGCGCGTTCTCGCCGAACATGGGCCGCACCCCGAGCGAGGCTACGCCCCCAAGCCGCCCGGCATGGGGGCCCGACAGGATGTCGACCTGCACCGCATAGACCCCGAAGCGCGGCGGGTGCAGCCCTTTGATGGACATATTCGCGGTCGGATAGCCCAGATCGCGCCCGCGTTTCTCGCCATGCAGGACCGCCCCCTCGATCCGGTGCCAGTGGCCCAGCATTGCGGCAGCGTCACGCGGCCGGCCCTCGGTCAGTGCGGTACGGATTGCGGTGGAGGAGAAGACACGGTCGCCATCGGCCAGCAGGGGCGCGATCGTGACTTCGAAACCGAGTTCGGCACCAAGCGCGATAAGATCCGATGCTGTCCCGCGCCGCCCCTTGCCGAAACAGAAATCCGCGCCCACCACGACATGGCGCACGCCCAGCCCCTCTGCCAGCACCTCGCGCGCGAAGTTCTCGGCGCTCAGCCCGGCCAGTGTTGCGTCAAAGGGAAGCTCGTGCAGCACCTTGACCCCAAGTCGTGCCAGCCGGTTGGCGCGTGCCTCGGGGTTCATCAACCGAAACGGGGCGGTGTCCGGTGCGAAATACTCGCGCGGGTGGGGCTCGAAAGTGACAAGGCCCAGCGGCATATCGGGGCGCCGGGCGAGGTCGATCACGCGCTGGTGGCCGCGATGCACCCCGTCGAAATTGCCGATGGCGACCGAGGTGCCCTGCGCCTCGGCAGGCGTGGCGTGCCAGTGTCGAACGATCCGCATCTGCCCCCTTGCAGGGCCTGTGCGCCCTTGCTCAGTCGAATTTCCGGCTGGGTGCCAGCACTGTGGCTTCACCCTTGAGCACAGTCGTATCGCCGACCGAGCAGCGACATTCAAGAGTGACGCGGCGCTTGGCGTAGTCGATCGTCAGCACGCTTACCTCGGCCAGCACCACATCACCAGGGCGCACGGGGGCCATGAATTTCAGCGTCTGGCCCATATAGATCGTGCCATGGCCGGGCAGTTGCTCGCCGATTACGGCCGAGATGAGCCCGGCGGTCAGCATCCCATGCGCGATACGGCCCTCGAAAATGGTGTCCTGGGCATAGGAATCGTCGAGATGCACCGGGTTGCGGTCGGTCGAGACCTCGGCGAAGAGTTCGATGTCGCGGTCAGTGATTTCCTTGCGCAGATGGCGCGACATGCCGATCTCGAGATCCTCGATGCAGATTGTGCCGCGGGGGAAATTGTCGTTCATGCCATTGTCCAACATCTGCAAGCGCCTTTCCTGCGTCCCGACTCCCAAGTCATGTTGCAGTGCAGCATTACCCGAGCCTGGCCTGCAATGCAACAGCCTTGCGTAACAATCATACTAATGCGTCATAAATTCGGCAATTATGTTACGCGGCGCTTTGCCGCGGACATATGCGGCGCGCTTCCTGTGCCCTTTCATCGCCTCAAGCGTGAAGTCTGCCGGAGTTTGCGGGCAGCGCACAGGACATTGGCCGACCACCGGGCCAGGCAGAGTTTGTGCTTGCAGACGAAGGCGCGGGACTGAAACGGGTGAACGCTCCGCGCCCTTGGGACGCGGCGACTGCGGCGGCTCTAGCGCAGCCGCGCCAGCGCGAAAGTCGGGTGAATCTGCAGCCGCGCAGCCCAGTCGGCCAGCAGGTCGGGGTCCGGGGTCTCGGGGTCGGGACCGAATTCTGCTGCTGCCAGCCCGCCCGTGATGAATAGCGTATCCACCCCCTCGCTGATCCCGCCCTGAATGTCGGTCGCGATACCGTCGCCGATGGCGATGACCTGGTCCTCGGAAAACCGCAGCCCCGCCTGCGAAGCCACCCGCCGTGCAAGGTCGTAAATCGGAGGGTGAGGCTTGCCGAAATAGAGGCTCTCGCCCCCCATCTCGTCATAAAGCTGTGCCAGTGCGCCGGCGCAATAGATGCGCCTGTCACCGTAGTCGACCACAATATCGGGGTTGGCGCACAAGAGTTTCAGCCCGCGTGCCTTGGCCGACAGGAACCGTCCACGATAATCGTCGGGCACCTCGTTCAATTCGTCGAACGGGCCGGTGCAGACAATGCCCTCAGCCTCGTCAAATCCGACGCGGGCGATCGGCGCGCGGTCGCGCGCCCAATCGGGCAGGTCGGTGAAGAAGCCTTCATCCTTCTCTGGCCCCAGATGCCAGACGCGCTGACCAACTGCCCCCAGCAGCATGGCTTCCTGCGCGGCATCGCCCGAGGTTGCGATGGCATCATATGCGTCGCGCGCGAGCCCCATCTCATCAAGACGCGCCTGCACGCCATCCCGCGGGCGCGGGGCATTGGTGACGAGGACGACATGCCCGCCACTCTTCCGGTACGCCTGCAGCGCCGCTTCGGCGGCGGGGTGAATGGTCAGCCCGTTATGCACGCAGCCCCAGAGGTCGACCAGCGCGAGGTCGTAATTCATGCTGATCTCGGAAAACGACCCGATGAGCTGTGTCACAGTGTGAGCACCGGAATGATCTGTTTCTTGCGGCTCATCACGCCGGGCAAGACCACCTGATCGCCCTCGACAGTGACATTGAAGGATTTTTCCGTGACTTCACGCACTGAGTCATTTGGCACCAGCAGCGTGGCCTCTTCGTTCAGGATATCGATGACGAAGAGCATCACGGCATCGGCACCGTCCTCCTGCGCGACTGCGGGCATGGCGGCCACCAGTTCGTCCTTGCGCGTCAGGATCTGGTCCGGCGCTGTCGTTTCCAGCACAGAGATGCGGAAAGTCTTGTCACCGACCCCGTATTTCTTGGCGTCCATCTTCAGCAGTTCCTCGGCCGAGAAGCGCGAGACATCCGATTTCGCGGCAAACATCGCCGCCGCCAACTCTCCGATATCGACGCCCAGCTCTTCAGCCAGTGCATGCGCAACGGCGCGGTCTTCCTGCGTCGTGGTGGGCGAGCGGAATTCGAGCGTGTCGGACAGGATGCAGGACAGCATCATTCCCTTGATGCCACGCGGGGCCTGCGCCATGTGCTTGCCGATCAGCGAGTACATGATCGTCGCAGTGCAGGCGAGCGGGCGCATGGTGATCTCGATCGGGCCTTTCGTTTCCAGCCCACCGACCAGCTTGTGGTGGTCGATGATCGCGCGGATATCAGCCTTGTTGATGCCCTCGGGCAGTTCGGCCGGGTTGTTGGTGTCCACAATCACGACCGGTGTGCCTTCCGGCAGGTCGGTCAGGATGGCGGGCTGCTCGAAGCCCCAGTGCTGAAGCGCGAAGGCGGCTTCGGTATTGGGTGTTCCCAGCAGGACGGCTTCGGCCTCCTGCCCTTCGATCTGGCTGAGATACCAGGCCCAGATCAGCGGTGAGCCAGTGGAGTCGGTATCCGGAGAGAAATGGCCAAAAACCTTGATCATGTCAGTCGTCCATTGCTGCGGGTCGCGGCGCTTATAGCGACCTGCCCGCGCCTTGTCACCCATTGCAGAGGCCATGACGCCGCGCGAATTTTTTTCCCTGTGCCCCCGTTGACAGCTTCTTTTGGCTTACCTACATCTGCGCCGTTAGCACTCGAGAGGTTTGAGTGATAACAGGATTTCAACCTGGAACCAGAGGAGCGTTCTCAGATGGCTTTCAAACCGCTGCATGACCGTGTTCTTGTTCGTCGCGTCGAAAGCGACGAAAAGACTAAGGGCGGCCTGATCATCCCCGACACCGCCAAGGAAAAGCCCGCCGAAGGCGAAATCGTCTCGGTCGGCGAAGGGGCCCGCAAGGACTCGGGCGAGCTGATCGCGCCCAGCGTCAAGGCTGGCGACCGTGTTCTCTTCGGCAAATGGTCGGGCACCGAAGTCACGCTCGATGGCGAAGAGCTGCTGATCATGAAGGAAAGCGACATTCTCGGCGTCATCGCCTGAGACCTGTCCGCCCTCATTCCATAGACACAGACACCAGGAGGCACCCAAATGGCTGCTAAGGACGTCAAATTTGAAACCAAGGCCCGCGACCGTATGCTCAACGGCGTGAACATTCTCGCCGATGCCGTGAAGGTTACGCTCGGGCCCAAAGGCCGCAACGTCGTTATCGACAAAAGCTTCGGCGCACCGCGCATCACCAAGGACGGTGTGACGGTCGCAAAGGAAATCGAGCTTGAGGACAAGTTCGAGAACATGGGCGCGCAGATGGTCAAGGAAGTGGCGTCGCGCACCAATGACGAAGCGGGCGACGGCACCACCACCGCAACCGTGCTGGCACAGGCTATTGTGCGCGAAGGTCTGAAATCGGTTGCCGCGGGCATGAACCCGATGGATCTCAAGCGCGGCATCGATCTGGCCACGTCCAAGGTCGTGGAAGCTATCCAGGGCGCCGCACGTCCGGTCAATGACAGCGCCGAAGTCGCGCAGGTCGGCACCATCTCGGCGAATGGTGAGCTGGAAATCGGTCGCCAGATCGCCGATGCGATGCAGAAGGTCGGCAACGAAGGCGTCATCACTGTAGAAGAGAACAAGGGTCTGGAAACCGAGACCGATGTGGTCGAGGGCATGCAGTTCGACCGCGGCTATCTCTCGCCCTATTTCGTGACCAACCCTGACAAGATGATCGCCGAGCTTGAAGACGCGATGATCCTGATCCACGAGAAGAAACTCTCGTCGCTGCAGCCGATGGTGCCGCTTCTGGAGTCGGTTATCCAGTCGCAGAAGCCGCTGCTGATCATTGCGGAAGATGTCGAAGGCGAGGCTCTGGCCACGTTGGTCGTCAACAAGCTGCGCGGTGGCCTGAAGATCGCCGCCGTCAAGGCACCGGGCTTTGGCGACCGCCGCAAGGCCATGCTGCAAGACATCGCCATTCTGACCGGTGGTCAGGTCATCAGCGACGATCTGGGCATGAAGCTCGAGAATGTCACCATCGACATGCTGGGCACCGCCAAGAAAGTGTCGATCAACAAGGACAACACGACCATTGTTGACGGCGCAGGCGAGAAGGCCGAGATCGAGGCCCGTGTGGCGCAGATCCGCCAGCAGATCGAGGAAACCACGTCCGATTATGACCGCGAGAAGCTGCAGGAGCGTCTGGCGAAACTGGCCGGTGGCGTTGCCGTGATCCGCGTCGGTGGCATGACCGAAGTGGAAGTGAAAGAGCGCAAGGACCGCGTCGATGACGCGCTGAACGCAACCCGTGCGGCCGTTCAGGAAGGCATTGTCGTCGGCGGTGGCGTTGCACTGATCCAGGGTGCCAAGACGCTCGAGGGTCTGAGCGGCGAGAACAGCGACCAGAATGTCGGCATCAGCATCGTGCGCCGTGCCATCGAGGCCCCGCTGCGCCAGATCGCCGAGAATGCCGGCTTTGACGGCTCGGTCGTGGCAGGCAAGATCCGCGAGTCCGATGACAAGGCTTTCGGCTTCAACGCCCAGACCGGTGAATATGGCGACATGTTCAAATTCGGCGTAATCGACCCGGCAAAAGTGGTCCGCACGGCACTTCAGGACGCATCGTCGGTCGCAGGCCTGTTGATCACCACCGAAGCCATGATCGCCGACAAGCCCGAACCGAAAGGCGCAGGCCCGGCAGGTGGTGGCATGCCCGACATGGGCGGCATGGGCGGCATGGGCGGCATGATGTAATCAGCCGAGACTTGACAGAGGCAAGGCCGGGGTAAAGCCCCGGCCTTGTTGCTTTCCGGCCTGTGCCGGTTCAGGCAAGACATGAATGGCACGATCAGGATTCGCATAAGGGCCGGAGCGCATTGCGCTCCGGCCCTTATGCGCCAGAACGGTCAGGCATCGTTCAGTGCACGCTGACGGGGTCGTAGTCGTTCTGGCGCGCCATGACAAAGGCCATGGTCCGGTCTGTCACAAGCGCCAGCTGCTCTCCTTCTTCATGGTGGATCGCGTAGAGACGCGACACACCCGGCAACTGGGCGCGGACCTCTTCGGGCAGGCTGGCGGCCTCTACCTCGCGCACATAGACAATCGGGCGCGTCGTGTCGGGAACGGGATATTCGCTGTCCATGATGCGCCTCCTCAACCTTGGGTGATCGTCACGGTCTGGACCTTGTCTTCCGGCTCGCTGCGGATCAGGTCGATATGCAACAGGCCGTTCTCCAACACGGCCGCGTCCACCTCGACCCCTTCGGCAAGTGCGAAGGCGCGCTGGAACTGGCGCGCTGCAATGCCGCGATGCAGGAACACGCGGGCGTCCTTTTCGGCCTCACTCTGCTGGCCGCGCACCAGAAGCTGGCGTTTCTCGATAGTGATCGACAGGTCCTCTTCGCGGAATCCGGCCAGTGCGAGCGTGATGCGGAACCGGTTCTCGCCCGTCACTTCGATATTGAAGGGCGGATACCCATCCGTCCCCGCCCGCGCTGTCCGCTCGACCAGACGCTCAAGCTGGTCGAAGCCCAGCAGCAGCGGGTGGGAGGGAAAACTCAGTTTCGTCATCAGCCTGGCCCTTTCATGCAAGCGACAATGCTGGGGGTCCCGTTGCGGCAACCCTTCACTGAATATGGGGGCGGTTGCGCGCGCTGCAAGGCTTTTGCCATATCCGAAATGCGGCTAATCTGCCCCTGATCTGTCCCCCAAGCGAGTCGCATCGATGAACTCCCCAGAGGAACTGAACCATGACGATGTTCTGCGCATCAAGCTCGAAGTCCTGCGCCAGAAGCACCGCGATCTCGACGAGGCCATCGCCGCGCTGCAGCAACAGGGGCCGGGGACGCAACTGACCGTGCAGAGACTGAAAAAGGAAAAGCTGCGCCTCAAGGACCAGATCACCCGGATCGAGGATGAGCTGACCCCGGATATCATTGCCTGAGCCGATTGCGCCCGCCCGCGCCATCGCTATAGTGCGCGCGACATCAGACCGGGGGGCCTATGACAGATATTCGCGTTGGCATCATCATGGGCAGCCAGTCCGACTGGCCGACCCTACGCGCAGCCGGCGAGGTGCTTGATGCGCTGGACGTGACCTATGAAGCGCGCATTGTCTCGGCGCATCGCACGCCCGATCGCCTTTGGGATTACGGGCGCACTGCCGTCGAGCGTGGATTGCAGGTGATCATTGCGGGCGCGGGCGGGGCCGCGCATCTTCCTGGAATGATGGCCTCGAAAACCCGCCTGCCAGTGATCGGAGTGCCCGTGCAGACGCGTGCGCTGGCCGGTGTGGATAGCCTCTATTCCATCGTTCAGATGCCACGCGGCTACCCGGTCGCGACCATGGCTATCGGGGCAGCGGGGGCTGCCAATGCCGGGCTGATGGCAGCAGGCATTCTCGCGCTGCAGGATGCAGAGCTTGCTGCGAGGCTCGATAAGTGGCGCGCGGAGCTTTCGGCTTCGATCCCCGAGGAGCCGGTCGATGAGTGAACCGCTGGCCGCAGGCGCTGTGATCGGCATTCTGGGTGGCGGGCAGCTTGGGCGGATGCTGTCGGTCGCGGCCGCGCGGCTCGGCTACCGTTGTCATATCTACGATGCGGCAGAGCATATCCCGGCAGGCGACGTGGCTCATGCGGTCACACGGGCCGCATGGGACGATGCGCAGGCACTGCAGGAGTTCGCCGACGCAGTCGATCTGGTAAGTTTCGAGTTCGAGAATGTGCCTACACAGACGATTGACCTGCTGAGCCCGCACTGCCCGGTCCTTCCGGGCCGCAACGCGCTGGCGGTGGCGCAGGATCGACTGTCGGAAAAGACCTTCTTGCGCGACCTCGGCTTGCCGACTGCGCCGTTCATGCCAGTGGACAGCCTGGACTCGTTGGAAGCGGCGTTTGATGCGCTGGGCGCCCCGGCGATCCTGAAGACCCGGCGCATGGGCTATGACGGCAAGGGACAGGTGCGGCTGGAGAGTCGCGCCGATATCGCCGCAGCATGGGCGGCGATGCGCGGTGCCCCGGCGATACTTGAGGGGTTCGTTGCGTTCTCGCAGGAGATTTCGGTCATTGCCGCGCGCGGGCTGAATGGTGAGGTGGCCTGTTATGATCCGGGCGAGAACCTGCATAAATCCGGCATTCTCGTCGAGACGCGCGTTCCCGCGCGGCTTGGCCCCTCTCAACGCAGCGATGCCGTTATCATGGCGTCGCGGATCCTGAATGCACTGGACTATGTCGGTGTTCTCGGGGTCGAGATCTTTGTCAGCGCGGATGGGCTGGTCGTCAATGAAATCGCGCCGCGCGTGCATAATTCCGGCCATTGGACGCAGAATGGCTGCGCTGTGGACCAGTTCGAGCAGCATATCCGCGCCATCACGGGCCTGCCGCTGGGCGATGGCGAGCGTCACAGCGACGTGGTGATGGAAAACCTGATCGGCGATGATCTCCACCGCCTGCCGGAACTGTTGCGCGCCCCGAATGTGGCCGTGCATCTCTATGGCAAGCCGGAGATCCGGCCGGGCCGCAAGATGGGGCATGTCAACCGGATCCTGCCTGCCCGCTGAGGCGGTGCGTTCCGGATTCAGGGATTGGCGATCTTGCGCAGCGCGTTGGGAAACGTGATCCCGTGATCGAACACACCATTGCGCAAAAATTCAAGCGTCTCTGCGATGACCATCGGGTTGTTCATCATGAAGGTATGTGAGACAGGCAGCACGATATGATCGGTCATGCCATCGAGCTTGGTGCTTTCGACCGAGACCTTGCCATCATCCTCGCCCTCGATCAGCGCCGAGGTCAGCGGATTGAGCGACAGGTCGCCTGCGATGATGCCAAGATCGTAATCGGCAAGGGATGGCAGGCTCTGCGGCGCGGCGTCGCGTCTGGTGCCGAGTTCGAGCCCGGCCGGGCCGTTGATCCAATGGAATGCCTCGATATCGGAAAACAGATCGACCAGTTCGGAACCGTGATTGGGCGGCGCCAGCATCACCACGCGGCCCAGCTCTTCGGGCCGGTTGCGGGCGAGCCAGCCGCGCGCCAGAATCCCTCCCATCGAATGAGTCACGAAATGGATGCGTCCCCCATCGCATTGCGCGACCGCCTCGCCGACATGGCCGAGCAGATCGGCAATCGGGGCTGCGCGCGAGGGGTAGCCGTAATTGACCACCTCATAGCCATGCAGCCGCAAGGCCTCTTCCATCACGACCATCGAATTCTCGGTCCGGGCGAGCCCATGCAGCAAGACCACACAATCGGCTAGTGCGGGCGCAGGGGTCAGAAACAGGGCTGTCAAAATCTTGCGCATGGATGACATATAGGAGGCAGAATGAGACAACACCAGAGGCGGGGAAGGCCCGATGACGAAACCGCGACTGGCCGTGCGGGCCGTGATTCTGCATCGCAACCGTCTGCTGCTGGTCAATGCCTGGCCGGACGGGCAGAGCGATCTGTGGTGCGCACCCGGGG
Organism: Paracoccaceae bacterium; assembly: GCA_007116575.1. Taxonomy (GTDB): domain Bacteria; phylum Pseudomonadota; class Alphaproteobacteria; order Rhodobacterales; family Rhodobacteraceae; genus Roseinatronobacter. Next base: position 14,261 of record SKIF01000059.1, on the reverse strand, counting down.
GCGGGGTCGAGGCGGGCAGTTCGCTGCCCGAAAACCTGCGCCGAGAGGTGCAGGAGGAATGTGGCCTGCAGATTGCAGTGGGCGCGCCCTGTCTGGTCAATGAGTTTCACGACCCGAATAGCCAGTTCCACCAGGTCGATATCTATTTCCGCGCCGAGATCATCGGTGGCACGCTGAGCGAAGAGTGGCGCGATCCTGCGGGCGTGGTCAATACGCGCCGATTCGTCACCGAGGCCGAGTTGCGCAGCCTTCGCTTCAAGCCCGACACGCTGCCCGAGATCGCCTTTGGCGCGCCCGCATGGGACGGGCGCGCGCTCTATGATCCGTTGGAGCCGATTGTCCGTTAAGCCTGTTCAGCGAGGAATTTCTCGGCATCGAGCGCGGCCATGCAGCCCATGCCCGCGCTGGTGACGGCTTGCCGGTAGGTATGGTCGGTCAGGTCTCCTGCCGCAAAGACACCTGGCACCGAGGTCCTGGTGCTGCCGGGCTCGACCCAGACATAGCCGCCTTCCTGCATCTTCAACTGATCCTTGACCAATTCGCTGGCCGGGCTGTGACCGATGGCGATGAAGACGCCCGCGCATTCTTGCTCCTGCGTCTCGTCGGTGTTGACATGGCGCAGCCGCACCCCACCGACACCCGGATTCGCGCTGTCCGGCAAAACTTCGTCGAGCGTGTGATCCCAGATCACCTCGATCTTGGGATTGTTGAACAGCCGGTGCTGCAGGATCTTCTCGGCGCGCAGACTGTCGCGGCGGTGTACCAGCGTGACCTTGGAAGCGAAATTGGTCAGAAAGAGCGCCTCTTCGACCGCTGTATTGCCACCGCCGATCACGACCACCTCTTTGCCGCGATAGAAAAAGCCGTCACAGGTGGCGCAGGCAGAGACGCCCATGCCCTTGAACGCCTCTTCCGAGGGCAGGCCCAGCCAGCGCGCCTGTGCGCCCGTGGCCAGCACCACGGCATCGGCGGTGTAGGTCGCGCCGCCATCACCCTGCGCCACAAAGGGACGCTGCGACAGATCGAGACTTGCGATATGGTCGGTGATGATCTCGGTGCCCATCGCAGCGGCATGGGCTTCCATCCGCACCATCAGGTCGGGGCCAGTGACCATCGTGTCACCGGGCCAGTTCTCGACCTCTGTCGTGATGGTCAACTGCCCGCCCGGCTGCACCCCCTGCACGAGGATCGGCTGAAGCATCGCCCGCGCCCCGTAGACCGCGGCGGTGTATCCTGCAGGGCCAGAGCCGATGATCAAAAGTCTTGTGTGGCGTGTCTCGCTCATGGGCCTGTTCCTTTTCACATGTCGCGGCGCAATCTAGGCACTCTGCCTGCCAGCACAAGGGGCAATCCGACAGCGGGCAAGGCCGACAAAATATTGCGCAATGTTGAAAGATTATTGCGCAAATCGAGGTCGCAGCATACAAACCCGAAAACAGATAAGGAATTGACGATGTCGAGCGGGAAGCTAGACCCGATTGATCGCAAGATCCTGGCCGAGTTGCAAGCCGATGGACGCATGACCAATGTCGAACTTGCGCGACGGGTCGGCATCTCTGCCCCGCCCTGCCTGCGCCGGGTGCGCGCGCTTGAGGAACAGGGTTTTGTCGAAGGGTATCATGCGCGCGTCAATGCGCGCGAATTGGGCTTCGAAGTTCAGGTCTTTGCCATGGTCGGACTGAATTCGCAGGCCGAGGCAGATCTGGCACTGTTCGAACAACGGTGTCGCGAATGGCCGTTGGTACGCGAATGCCACATGCTCAATGGCGAGATCGATTTCATCCTGAAATGCGTCGCGCCTGACCTGTCCTCTTTCCAGCGGTTTCTGACCGAAGAATTGCTGGCCGCCGATAACGTGATCACGGTTAAGACCTCGCTTGTGATTCGCTGTGCCAAGGCCGAACCTGGTGTGCCGTTCGATGTGCTTGAGGCGCGCGCCTCCGAGGCGGTCTGAAACTCAGCGCTGGATCTCTTCCTGCTCGACAAACATGTTCTTCCACGCCCGGTCGATCAACTCGGGCGACATGTGACGCGGTTTGCCTTCAAAATCGCAGATGCAGATCATCTGGTCGATCAGAAAGACCGGCTGATAGTTGGCATAGACGTTGTTGATGGTGGGATACTTCTTCTGAATCAGATGAATGATCGTTTCTTCATCCAGCAGGATGTTGCGCTTGCGTGCGACCATGGCAAAGATCTTCAGAAAATCCGACTGGCACGGACCGTCGATCTTGATCTTGTAGAAGATCCTCCGCAGCGCGGCCTGATCGAAGATGTCATTGGGGTGGAAATTGGTCGAGAAGATTACCAGCGTGTCGAAGGGCACGACGAATTTCTCGCCTGATTGCAGGGCAAGAATGTCGTAATTCATCTCCATCGGGACAATCCAGCGGTTCACGATTGCCTGTGGCGGTTCTTCCTGGCGACCAAGGTCGTCGATGATGAAGACGCCGCCTGTGGCCTTGAACTGCAAGGGTGCCTGATAGGTGCGCGAGACCGGGTTGTACTTCAGATCGAGCATGTCGAGCGTCAACTCGCCGCCTGTGATCACGGTTGGCCGCTCACAATAGACATAGCGGTTGTCGAACCGGTTGCCGGTCTGGCGCAGCAACGAGGGGTTGTCTTCCGATGTCTTGACGATGTTATGCACGATCGGATCGTAGACGCTGATGATCTGGCCGGCATGAACGACCGCGCGCGGTACATAGATATGGTCCCCCATCGCGGCCCGGATCCCGTTGGAGATGGAAGATTTGCCATTGCCTGGCGGGCCATACATCAGGATCGACCGACCGGAACTGACAGCAGGGCCAAGATTGTCCATCAAGTCGGTGGGAAGAATGAGATCGCCCATGGCGATTTTGAGCTGTCGCCGGGTAATCTGGATGTCGCGGATCGACTGGCGCTTGATCTGTTCGCGATAGATCTCGAGCGGCACCGGCATCGCGCCGTAGTATTCGGACTGGCTCAGGGCATCAAGCGCGCGGGCCTTTCCCGCCTCGGTAAGCTGAAAGCTGGCCTCGGTGCTGGTACTGGCGGCATGGGCGACGGTCGCCTCGATCAACTGGCTGCGCCGTGCAATGTCGACCAGTTCGATCGTCTGCGGGATCGGAAGGCAGATGGTGCGCGCGATGTCGGTGATCTTGGTCAGCGACATGCGGAAGATGGTCTTAAGCAGGATGTCCTGCATCAGCACCTGGGTTAGCCCGGTCGCTTCGAGACTGCGCGGCGTTACAGGCGCAGCGATGGGGCCAGTCTCAATGTTCATGTAACCGCTCTCTCCCCGATCTCAGGCCACCTTAGCGCGAGATCTTGACTCAGTTGTTAACCCGCGCTGTTGCCGAAGATGCTGGCAAGGCAGAGATAGAACAGCAGACTCGGACCCAGTGCCAACCCCAGCGGGAATTCCCGCCGGTGCCAGCTTTCCCATTGCGGCGCCAGCCCCTGTACAAGCGCCACGCGCCGTACCAGCCGATGCGCGACAAAGCTTACCACGACCACGACCGAGAGCAGCATCAGGAACAGGCTCAGATCTCCAAGGGCGACAAAAGGGGCCATGGCGGCCGCGAATTTCGCATCTCCCGCGCCCAGAAGCCCGACTGTGCTGAGTACGAAACCCACCGCCAGAACGACGGCCAAACTGGCCCAGCCCCAGGCCCAGGTCTGAAAGGGCAGGGCCAGCAGCCCGATGACCAGATAGACGCCCACCAGCGCCAGAACGGCGTAGTTGTGGATCTTCATCCATTTCATGTCGCTCCAGGCGACCCAGAGCGCGATCGGCGTGACGAATGGCAGGAACCACAGGGCCGATTGTGCGGGCAAAATCATCAGCCATGCCCTCCGCTTTCGAGCGCGCGCAACGCGCGAACAGCTTCGTCATAATGCTGTGGGTGCGTCTCGATCGCGTCCTGCAAGAGTGTGCGCCCGACATTGACATCGCCCTTGCGGATAGCGGCAATGGCCATGGTGAACAGAAGTTTTGCACGCTCCTGCTGCGTCATTTGGACCAGCGGCAGGCTGTAGTTTCCCTGTCCGGCGCGGGCCAGCGCAAGATTGTTCTTGGCCGTGAACAGGTTGGGGTCATGCTGCAAAGCCTGCGTGAACAATTGCTCGGCCTCGCGCGGATTGCCGCGCGTCAGCTTGGAAAAACCCCAGTTGTTGAACACATTGGCGGGCCGTGTGGTCAGACCGGCGGCGGTCTCGTAGAAATGGTCTGCGCGCGACCATTGCTGCTTGCTGTCTGCGATCATCGCTTCCAGCCTGTAGCGGTCAAAGCTTTCATGTGTGGGCGGAATCGCATTCAGCGTCTTTTCTGCCTCGTCCCAGTTGTTCGAGCGGATCAGCGCATCGGCGAGCATGACGCGGTCATCATTCTCGGCTTCGGGGTGCTGCGCCGCCCGTCGCCAGACCGGCACGGCTTCGTTGACGCGTCCGGCGCGGGTCAGCGATCGCGCCAGACCACGCTGCATGACTATGTCATCGGGGTTCGCTTCCGTCTGCGCGGTGAAAAAACCGACCGCTTCTTCCGGGTCTCCGGCGACGAGCATCAACTCGGCCAAGTTCTGCTGATCTATGGCGTTCACACTGTCGATCGCGCGCGAGACACTGGCCTGACTGCTGTCCTGACAGGCTGACAAGCCAAACACACTGCCTGAAAGCAGTGCAACAAGGATAGGGTGGCGCATTTTTTGCGTCCTCACTGCTCATTTACAGGGGTGTGGACAATAGCAGATACCGGCCACTTCCCCGTCTCATCAGCAAAAGCTGATGTGCCTCATGGTCATCATAGCTTGTTTTTTCCTTGTTTTCGATGGCTAAAAGCAGGTTATCGCGGATTTGCGCAGATCTTCCGGCATCAAAGGCGAATGCGTTGCGAAAGTGCAGTTCGGCTTCGCCCCACTTTCCCTGTTCGGCCAGCACAACCCCAAGGTTGTTATGCGCGGGAACAAAAGTGCTGTCCTGTTCAAGCGCGCGCCGCAGATCCTGTTCGGCCTGACCTATGCGACCGAGCCGCAGATTGGCAGAACCGATCGCAGAGAGGACATCAACGTTGGGCCCATGGCTGACGGCCGCGCGGGTATAGGCGCGCAGCGCGATCTCGAATTCTCCCGCAGCCATGGCGCGGTGCCCGACGATAAGCCCATCCACGGCCTCGGGAATGTCGATGCTACGCTGGCTGCCCAAAAGCTGATCGGGGCCAGCGGCAAGTTGGTCCTGCACCGATCCGGTTTGCGGCAGGCCAGCGCAGCCTGCCGCAAAGAAAAGTGCTGTGATCATCAGTTTGAGTCGCAATCCTACCTGCCGGTGATCATTGCTGGGTTCAGCTCGGTCGAGATGCCCACTACCGATGGTCCGATCAGGATGATCATCAGCGGCGGGATTGTGAACAGCATAGTGCCCAGCGTCATCTTGGTCGGCAAGAGGTTTGCCTTCTCTTCTGCGCGCATGATCCGTTTGTCGCGCATTTCGGATGCGAACACGCGCAGCGCGTCGGTCATCGACGTGCCATAGGTCTGGGCCTGGATCATCACGGTTGCGAAAGAGGTAATGTCGGGAATATCGCAGTGCTTGGCCATGTCGCGTAGAACCTCGGTACGCTCGCGCCCGGCTTTGACCTGCTCTCCGAGAGCCCCAAATTCTTCTGACAGTGCCGGATAGGCTTGCTTCATCTCGCGCCCGATCCGCTGGATCGACTGGTCCAGCGACTGGCCGGCCTCGACACAGATCAGCATCATGTCCAGCGCGTCAGGAAAGCCCGAGAGGATCTCGGTCTTTCGCGCCTCAACACGGCTTTCAACCCAGCGCCGCGGCGCGAAATATCCGAGCGCCATAGGACAAATCATGACAATACCAGCCAGCAACGGGCTGTCGAAACTGTCGGGGGCGATGACAAAGACCAACAAGGAAGAGACAATGAGCGCGCCGATTGCGAGGATGAACTGCAACGCTGCGAAATCGCGCACGGCATTCTTGCCATAATACCCTGCCTGAATCATCTTCTGGCGCGCGGCCGAAAGCTCATTCTCGTTCTCGGGCTCGAGGAACCGGCTGAAATTCTCGAGAGCCTTGATATTGCGGCCCGTGCGACGGCGAAGTTGCGCCTGTTCCGCCTTGGCCTCTGGCTTCGCGGCACCGACCTGCCGAGAGAATTTCTGCATCGGGTCGGAACGGTCGGAACCGAACAGCACCATCAGGCCGATTGCCAGAAGCACCACCCCGGCCATACCAGCGACGGCGACCATACCGAAAGGTGTGTCAAAGATCTCGAACATCGGGAAAGGTCCTTTTCGGTGTATTGGTGGTCAGAGTGCTGGACACTAGACCTTGATGTCGGTCATCTTGCGCATATACAGGATATTGACGATCAGGAAGAGGCAGACCACGACCGCCAGCGGCAGGTACAGGGGGCTATCCTTGACCGGATCATAGTAGTCCGGCTTGATCAACTGGATCATCAGCATCGCAACTATCGGAAACCCTGAAAGGAACATGCCCGACCATTTCGCCTCGGCTGTGATGGCGCGTACGCGGCGGAGAAGCTTGAAACGCGAGCGAACCACTTGCGATAGACCATGTAGGATCTCTGCCAGGTTGCCGCCAGATTTCTGCTGGATGCTGACAGCGACTGCGAAAAAGCGGATATCCTGCAATTCGGTACGATCACCGAATTCCGCCAGCGCTTCGGAGGCGTCGCGACCGTATGAAATCTCGTCTGCAATCAAACCGAGTTCCGAGCCGAGCGGATCGGCGATTTCTTCTGCGGCGGCGGAAAGTGACGCATTGAACGGATGGCCCACGCGAAGGCTGCGCACCATCAGATCAATCGCCTCGGGAAGCTGTTCCTCGATGGCTGCGATCCGTTTGGTTGCCTTGCTGCTGACCCAGAAAAACACGGCGCCAAAACCGATAGCCACCGAGACCCCCAGGCCAACTGCCGTTTCGGTCTGCGTCAGGAGGCTGAGCAACACAAAGCTCAGGACGCTGAGCCCGAACATCAGTAACAGCAAACTCTTGGCAGAGAAGGCGACATTGCCCTTGCGTGCGCGGTCTTGCAGCAGCCCGTAAAACGGGATGGACATCTGCCCTTTGTGGACCGAGCGCTCGCGGCGCAACTGCTCCATCACGTCCTTTTTGGCGCGGCCTTTCTCCATCATCTCGAGCCGCCGGTTCATCTTGGATTCGTGCTCGATGCTGCGTCCGAAGGTGAGCAGGTAAATCCCCTGGATCAGCAGCAGGACGGCACCGAAAATGGCGATGTAGATCAATGTGCTGAACGAGATTGGCATGGCTTATCTCCGAGCCTTGGCTTCGTCATAGATGCTGGCGGGCAAGTCGTAGCCCCAGCGTTTGAACCGCTCTAAATAATGCGAGCGCAGACCAGTGCCGGTGAAATGGCCCAGAATGGTCCCGTCTGGTTCCAGCCCGGTGCGCTCGAAGCGGAAGATCTCCTGCATGGTGATGATATCCCCTTCCATGCCGGTGATTTCGGTGATCGAGACCATTCGACGCGAACCGTCCTGCAGGCGCGAGACCTGCACGATCAGGTTGACCGCCGAGCCGATCTGGCTGCGTACAGCGCGCAGCGGCATTTCGAGCCCGGCCATGGCTACCATGTTTTCCAGACGGCTGATGCCGTCGCGGGCCGAGTTGGCGTGGATCGTGGTCATTGACCCGTCATGGCCCGTGTTCATGGCCTGCAACATGTCGATCACTTCCTCGCCACGGGTCTCGCCCACGACGATCCGGTCGGGGCGCATCCGCAGTGCGTTGCGCAGACAATCCCGCTGGGTGACAGCGCCCTTGCCTTCTATATTGGCGGGGCGGCTTTCCATGCGGCCCACATGGGCCTGCTGCAACTGCAATTCGGCTGTATCTTCGATTGTCAGGACGCGCTCTTCATGGCCGATGAAGCTCGAAAGTGCGTTGAGCGTCGTTGTTTTACCCGAACCCGTCCCGCCCGAGACAATGATGTTCAGCCGTGTCGCTACGGCCGCCTCCAGGTAGAGTGCCATTTCCTCGGAAAATGCACCAAAGCGGACGAGTTCATTTATACTCAGTTTTTCTTTCTTGAATTTCCGGATCGAGACCAGCGAGCCGTCCACCGCGACCGGGGGCACCATTGCGTTGAAGCGCGAGCCATCGGACAGGCGGGCATCGACATAGGGGTTCGATTCGTCCACCCGGCGGCCCACGGCCGACACGATCTTGTCGATGATCCGCAGCAGGTGCCGCTCATCGCGAAACGTGATGTCAGTGAGTTCCAGTTTGCCTGCACGCTCGACAAAGACCTGCTTGGGGCCGTTCACCAGAATGTCGTTAACCGTATCATCCTGCAAAAGGGGTTCGAGCGGGCCCAGACCCATCACCTCGAAATAGAGCTCTCTGTTCAGAGTTGCGCGCTCTTCGCTGTTGAGGACCACTTCCATCTCGCCAAGCGCCTCGGCTACGATCGTCGTGATCTCGGTGCGCAGTTCGGCCTCGCTGGCATGTTCCAAAGCCGAAAGGTTCAGGTTCTCCAGAAGTCGTTTGTGCAGATCGGATTTGATCGCATTCATGCGTTGGGCGCGTTGTGCCAGACGGTTCGGGTCGGCACCAAGGACCGGAAGTGGCTTCTCGGTCTGCGGGCGCGGCATGGACATTGGCGCGCGCGTCGCCTGCTGGGTTTCGGGCCGCGTGGGCACGGCTTCAACAGGCTTGACGGCCTGGGTGGCGGGTGTGGTCTTGCGGTAGCGTGCAAACATGATGGTTTCCTCGTTACTCGATCTTACTCTGCCGCCATGCGAGTGGCTTGCGCGGTCTCGAACAGGCTCGCCGCAAATTTCTGAATCTCTTTTGCCATCGGGTTTTTCGGGGCAAACTCGGCCAGCGGCAGGCCGTGATCATTGGCATCGCGAATCTGGGTTCCGCCGTCGGGAATATGGGTGGCAATGCTGATCCCAAGGCTTTCCGCCATCCGCTTGGCACGTCCCTTGCCGCTCAGGTCGGTGAAGCGCGGCGCTCGGTTGAGCAGGAAGCGGTGCTTGTCGAGCGAGATTCCGTCAGCCTTGAGCGCGCGAATCATGCGCAGCGTGTTCTGTGCCGAACGCAGGTCGAGCTCAAACAACGAGAAATACATGTCAGACATTTCAAGCGCTGTCTCGGTCCAGTGTACGATCGTCCGCGGCATATCTATGATCACATACTCGAACTGGTCGCGGGCCATGGCGATGACGCGCTCTATCTCGTCCGGCGTCAGCAGATCGAGCGGCAACATGTCTGCGGGAGCAGTCAGCACGCTGAGTTTATCCTGAAACACCTGCAAGGCCGCGAAGAATGCGTCGCTGTCCATGGTGCTTGTCTGCGACAAAAGCTCATAGACTTTTTCCGTACGCGCGAGATCCAGATAGGTCGAGACAGAGCCGGACTGGAAATCGAAGTCGAGAATGCAGACCTTTTGGTCCTGCGCGGTGGCAAGCGTACTGAGTTCCCAAGCGAGATTGACGGCGAAGGTCGTGCCGCCGACACCACCGGCCAGCGACTGTACGCCAAAAACCGCACCGTTCTTGCCAGAAGGTGCCGCCCGGAAGGCGGGTGTTGACACGGTTTCCTGCGACTTGCGCAGCCGCGTAATCGCCTCGTTCAGGGCATTCTCTGGCAGCGGATAGGGCACGAAGTCACCCGCGCCCGCGCGCAACAGCTGGTGCAACAGGATCGGAGAAAGCTCTTCGGCGATAAGGAGAACCTGCACGTCGCGTGCGGCGGCCTTCTCGATCAGCGAGCGAATGACGGCGAACTGCCCCTCATCTTCGTCATCAAGCGCAATGGCCAGAAGTTCCAGCGATGTCGATTCGACAGTTCCCAGAAAGGCCAGGGCTTCGCTGAAGCCCAGATCCCCCCAGGTCTCACCGAACTCGGCTTCCATATCCTCGATCAGAAGGTCGAAATTCTGCACATTCCGCGACACCGTGCAGGCACGGATCATTTGCGCAGTGGCCATCTCATTGCTCGCCATAGGGGCATCCTCAATGTGCTTTACTGACCGATTTCCTGGCCTGGGACAGAATCATGCGTCCAAAGCATAGCGGTCGTTTATTGAAGAAAGATTGTTCATAATTCTGGCGGAAATTTGGCTAAACAACTGTAATTGTTCGGCGCGCTTCGAGATACTCTCCTTTATTCACGGTTTTTTCACGATCCTGCATCGCGCGCCCGACCTGACGGGCGCGACGGCGTGGACAGCATCTTCGAATGCAGGATTACAGGGCGTTGCGTGGCGTGGCGGGCTCAGCCGCCTGCTGCGCCGCTCACATAGGTTCGGTGCAGGATATGCGCGTATTCGCCATCCATGCGCGTTGCCCGCCGCACCAGCCCCGAAATCTCGGTCACTGTGCGTCGATTGGCGGGTTCGTACCCTTCCGAGACGATTATGGGCTGAGTCTCGCCGCGCGAGACGACGGCCTCGATACTGCTCCGTGGAACGTCCATCGAGACCAGTGCATCTTGCACAGCACGGGCGCGGCGCATCCCGAGCGACTGGTTGTAGGAAGCGCTGCCAACAGCATCGGTATGGCCGTAAATCCGGAAGCGCAGTTCTGGGAATTGCCGCATCCAATGCGCCTGCTGCCGCAGTATATCTCGAGCCGTGGCATCGAGCTGGGCGCTGTCAAAGGCAAAGTTGACCATCGAGGGCACTTCTGCATGGAACCTGCGCGACATGATTTTCGCAAGGCTGAGCTGGCCGGTCTGGACCATGTGGTTGTTCATTGTCGGATTGCCGAAGCCGCCCTCATCAAGGCCGAACCCGGCTTCGCGGTCGATATTGGCGCAGGCCGCCAGCGCCGCGCCGGCCGAGCCGATCAGAAAGAAGCGTCTGTTTATGGCCATCAGCGGCTTCTGTGTCATGCGTTTACCCCGCAATGCCTCTCAGTCGAAAACATAGCCGTAGGACCCACCAAAGTCCTGCCGCGCGACTTCACCCAGAGCACCTGATCCGGGCGCGCTCAGGCGTCCAGACAGGAACAGGTCGCGTTCGGTAGGCGGGCGCACACGGTCAGTCGGCAGCATCAGGGCCTCACCGCGCGTCGGGCTTACCAGGTGGGCCGAAATGATGATGACAAGCTCGGTCTGCCTGCGCTGGTAATTGGCAGAGCGGAACAGCGCCCCGAGGATGGGAAGCTCGGAAATCCACGGCACCGCAGTGGATGAAGCCTGGAAGTCATCTTCCAGCAGCCCGGCGATGGCGAAGCTCTCGCCATCGCGCAACTCGACGGTGGTCTGAGTCGCGCGGCGGCGGAAAGCGTCGACCGTGGTCCCACTAACCGAGACCGCGTTCGCCTGGTCGAGCGAGCTTACCGCCGCTTCGAGCGTCAGGTTGATGACATTGTCATCAAGCACACGCGGAGTGAATTCGAGTTCCACCCCGAATGTACGATATTCGATACCGATACCACTCTCACGCGGCACCGGAATGGGATACTCTCCACCAGCTAGGAACGAAGCCGACTGGCCCGAGAGCGCCGTCAGGTTGGGCTCAGCCAGCGTGCGCGCCATGCCTTGTGTTTCAAGCGCCTCGATCAGCACATTGGCGGTCAGACGGCCACCACCGATACGAAAGCCCACGGCGCCGCCACTGCGACCCTCGGAAAACGGAATCAGATTTCCGCCCGAGCCGCCGGGCTCAGCGAAGCTGCCGGTTGCGACGGAACCGCTTGAGCCAGCCTGAAGCGATATGCTTGACCCAAGGTTCTTGCCTATCCCGCGCTGCATCTCTGCAAAGCGGACCTTGAGCATAACCTGTTGCGTCCCGCCGACGCTCATCAGGTTTGAAATCCGCTCGGGTGCATAGCGCTGGGCAAGCTGCAGCGCAGCATCGAGCCGCGCTTTGGTCGAGACCGTCCCCGACAGCACGATCCCGTCATTTGCCGTGCGCACTTCGATCTGTTCATTGGGAAGGATCTGGCGCAGCCGTTCGCGGAACTCGGCTATATCGGGCGTGACCTGGACCTCGACATTCGACTGCAGGTTGCCCTCTGGTCCCAGAATGGTCAACGTGGTCCGCCCTGGTGTCTTGCCCAGAACATAGATCGACCGATCCGAAAGGGTCGAGATATCGGCAATGCCGGGGTTGGCGATCGACAATTCTGCGAAGGGCGTGTCGGTTTCGACCACCACCGCACGGTTCATCGGCACACGCAGCGTCGAGACCGCTGCACCGTTGAGGATACGGAGCGTCTCTGCCTGAAGACCGGGTGCGGGAACAAATCCGAACACGGCACCGGCCACGACAGCGGCCGCTAGGGTCTTGATATGCATGTCGCCTGCCTTCCGAGACTGCTCAATACTGCCGACGACCTTAAGGCCGCTTCTGGGGCGGTTTTACCGCATTTGAGCGCAATCATGCGCTATTTTTGGATTCTTGACAAGATTCTTGTAGTTAGCACGCGTTCTTGAAGTGCTCTTTTGCAACGATCAGCTATGAAGACACCAAGTCTTGTGGCGGTTTCTTTACCACTCTCATGATCTGGCGGGGGTTTTCCACGCGCCGGGCCCGAGGCAGGGCGCGTGGGAGGTATGCCGCACTGTCAACGGGGCTGTGCGGTGGCCAAATACGCTGGATCAGTTGGTGCAGGGAATTTCGATCAGGACCAGATCTCCACCGCGCCGGGTTCGGATGTGGCATTTCTCCTCGACCTCTACGGCGCTCTCTTCCCGAACGACGCCAAGCATCTGATCGCGTGTCATTTCCACATGCCCGACATCACCGTCGTCATCCCAGCCAACCAACGCAAGCGACAAATTCCCGGAGGCCTGGGCCTGTGCCAGCGCCGCCACCTGGGTCGGTGTCACCTCGACCGTGATCGAACGCGCCGAGACCGCTTCGGTCGCACGGTCCATATCGGCGCTCTGGTCCACGGCGATCAGACGCAGGTGCGGATGGATCAGACGCGTGACCTCGCCCACGTTTGACACCCGCCCGGTCCAGAACAGATCCACACGATCCCCGGGCCGCAAGAAGCCCGCCACCGCACTGCTTTGGTTGACCGAAATGGTGAAGGCGCGCTTGCCAGGGCTGAGATGCGAGTTGATTCCGACCTGTTTGCCCGGTTCGGTGAGCTTGGTGGTCAGGATCGGCTCCATCGGGTCGATCGAGCGTAGCACGATGCGCGAGCGCGTGTCGCCGGGGAAGAGCTGCTCAACCTCGGTTATGGCGTTCTTTGGCACCGCATTGGCGGGGAACTTGGCTACGCCGACATCGCGGCGGGACAGCGACTGGCCATAGCGCAACTCTCGATTGGCGATCATGACATCGACCATTTCGATCGTGTTGGCCTGTGACCGCGCCGCGGCAAGTTCAACCTGCATCTGAGAGATATACTGGTGTGTCTGGAAGACCGCGAACCCGGCCAGCCCGACTCCGGCTATGAAAACGCCTGCAAATGCAATGCGCATAGGTAATTCCTCTTGGTTACAAGTCTGACTAGTTTGCCGACTCTACTGCTCAGAACCCGAGTATTGTCTGGGAATGTGGCAATAATGGGCCAAGATCGCGACAGGACGAAGGAGTGTGATCGCAAGCGCCCCCATATCTCGAGACGAGGTTGACCCGGATGCCGACTGATGCCCGCACGTCCCCATTGCGCCGCGGCAAGGTGCGCTGTTTCGCAACCCTCGAGTGGCGCGTTGCGAAACAATGAGAAGCCGCGCCAAAGGCGCGGCTTGAATCTTTTCAACCGTCAGTCTCGATCTGTTACTCCGGGCAGTCCGAGAAGCCTTCTTGCTCACAGAGCGCCGGGATTCCAGCACCCAGTGCGGACTCGATCGAATCGCCCAGACCTTCGACACCACCGCGGACCGAAGCCACAACAGCGATTCCCAGGCCAACGATAGCGGCGGTCAGCACGACCCAGTCGACGGTGACTGCCCCCGATTCATCAGCGGTGAAGGTCTTGATCTTTGCGATGAGGTTCATGTCTATCTCCAGTTTTGAACGGTTTCTACTCAGCCTCGTCGGTAACTCGTTATGCCTTGACCACCGCTTGGCTGAGTATGGTTATCCCCCGAAATCATGTCTGGAATTGGGCATCAACAAGACGATTTATGTATTTGTTTTCGACAAGACAGCGCCATTGTTTCGATGCTCGCGCATGTCGAAACCTCAGAGAGCGAATGTTTCCGAAATCTGTTGCAATGTCGTGATGGGCACAGGTGGTGCCCATACGACAGGTCGTGAGCAAAAGAACTGGAAACAGACCCTCGACACGGGCATACTGTGTGAAAACACT
>SKIF01000053.1 GCA_007116575.1 Paracoccaceae bacterium | reverse complement strand
ATAGCCTCCGTTTACTGGCTCGCGGCGCGGGGCGCCGGTGCGGGCATATCCATGCGGGCCAGAATGTCGCGTGACACCGGGCAGCCTGCGTTCGGGTCGGGGCCAAAGGTGACCATGGCCTCTTCCCAGACGGCATCGAGCGCCTCGAGATCCTCGGGGTCGTCGTCCTTTTCCGAGAGCAGCGCCTCGGCCTCGGGAGAGCGTCCCACCTGCCCCAGCGCCACCAGAGCCGCCAGCACTGGCGCATAGACGCTTTCGCGCCGCGCCAGACGCTCGGCCAGGGCCACAAGGATATGACCGGCATCGGCGAGGATCTCGCGCGCCTGCTCGGGCGTCTGCGTGGAGAGGAATTCCAGCAGCACTGGCAGGTGGTCGGGCAGTTCCGGCCCGACCAGATCAAAGCCCCCAGCGCGATAGGTCTCCAGCAGATCCACCATGGCGCTGCCCCGGTCACGGCTTTCACCGTGAATATGCTCGAACAGGTTGAGCGAGAGCGTGCGCGCGCGGTCGAATTGCAGCACATAGCGTTCCTGCAATTTATAGATATCGCCGGTTTCCACCTCGATCAGAAGCGGTTCCAGCTTCGCAAGATGACTCGGTTTCAGCAGACCCTCGGAAGAGAGGATCTGCCAGATTTGAGGGACAGCCGCCTGCAGATCCGTGCTTGGATAACTTAGCAGGGCGGAGAGTGCGCGATAGGTCTTCATGACTGGATAAACTCCTGCGGGCTGCGGAATTTCTTGCCGCCCGAGAAGAGCGACGCGCCAGATGTGCCGGTCGAGCAGCCATTGCCATCGGTAAAGCCGCAGCCGCCCTTCAGGTCATAGGCATCCTCGACCAGTTCGCGATGCGTGGTCGGGATAACGAAACGATCCTCGTAATTGGCAATCGCCATCAGTTGATACATCTCGTCGATCTGGTTGGGCGTCATGCCAACGCGCTGCGCAACGCCCAGATTGACCACCCCATCCACGGTTTTCGACCGCATGTAGGAGCGCATCGCCAGCATCCGCTCCAGCGCGCTGACAACTGGGGCTTCATCGCCCGCCGTCAGCATATTGGCCAGATACCGCACCGGGATACGCAGGGACTTGACGTCCGGCATGTGGTCCTGCGCGCTGATCTTGCCAGCCTCAGCGGCGTTCTGGATCGGCGAAAGTGGCGGGATATACCACACCATCGGCAGGGTGCGGTATTCGGGGTGCAGCGGAAAGGCGATCTTCCACTCCATCGCCATCTTCCAGATCGGCGAGTCCTGCGCGCCCTTGATCCAGTCCTCGGGGATGCCCTCGGCCCGTGCGGCCTCGATCACCGCCGGGTCGTTGGGGTCAAGAAAGACATCAAGCTGCGCGTCATAAAGCTGCTTTTCGTCCGCAACGCTGGCCGCCTGACCGATCTTGTCGGCATCATAGAGCATGACTCCCAGATACCGAATACGCCCGACGCAGGTTTCCGAACAGACGGTCGGCTGGCCGCTTTCCAGACGCGGATAGCACAGCGTGCATTTCTCGGATTTTCCGCTCGACCAGTTGTAATAGATCTTCTTGTAGGGACAGCCCGACACGCACATCCGCCAGCCGCGGCATTTTTCCTGATCGATCAAGACAACGCCATCATCCTCGCGCTTGTAGATCGCGCCCGATGGGCAGGAGGCCACACAAGCCGGGTTGAGGCAATGCTCGCACAGGCGCGGCAGATACATCATGAAAGTATTTTCATACTCTCCATAGATGTCCTTCTGGATGCCCTCGAAGTTGTAGTCCTGGCTGCGCTTTTCGAACTCGCCGCCCAGGATCTCTTCCCAGTTGGGGCCCCATTCGATCTTCTCCATCCGCTCGCCCGATACCTTGGAGCGCGGGCGCGCGGTCGGGAAGGCCTGCATTTCCGGCGCCGATTTCAGATGGTCATAGTCGAAGTCGAAGGGTTCATAGAAATCGTCGATCTCGGGCAGGTCGGGATTGGCGAAGATATTCGCCAGAATCCGCCATTTGCCGCCCTGCTTGGGCACAAGCTTGCCCGAGGGATCGCGCTTCCAGCCACCATTCCAGCGTTTCTGGTTTTCCCAATCCTTGGGATAGCCGATGCCGGGCTTGGTTTCGACATTGTTGAACCATGCATATTCAACGCCTTCGCGCGAGGTCCAGACGTTCTTGCAGGTTACTGAACAGGTATGACACCCGATGCATTTATCGAGATTCAGCACCATTCCGATCTGGGCACGAACTTTCATTCCGCTGCCTCCACCTTTGCGGGACGGTCAAGCCAGTCCACTTTTTCCATCTTGCGAACGATCACCATCTCGTCGCGGTTCGCCCCCACGGTTCCGTAATAGTTGAAGCCGTAGGATTGCTGGGCATAGGCCCCGATCATATGCGTGGGCTTCGGTATCGCCCGCGTGACCGAGTTATGGATGCCGCCGCGCTGGCCGGTGATCTGACTGCCGGGCGTGTTCACGATCTTTTCCTGAGCGTGATACATGAAGGTTGTGCCGTCCTTCATCCGCTGGCTGACCACGGCGCGCGCCGTGATGACCCCGTTGGAATTGAACAGCTCCACCCAGTCGTTGTCGACGATCCCGGCGGTCTTGGCGTCATTCTCGGAAATCCAGATGACCGGCCCGCCACGGTTGAGCGTGAGCATCAGCAGGTTATCCGAATATGTCGAGTGGATGCCCCATTTCTGGTGCGGCGTGATGAAGTTCAGCACCACATGCTTTTCCGCCGATTTCAGCGCCTTGGTGGCATCCGGGGTGATCGTTTTCAGATCGACCGGGGGCCGCCATGTGACGAAGAACTCGCCGAAGGCCAGCATCCATTCATGGTCCTGATACATCTGCTGCCGCCCCGAGAGCGTGCGCCACGGGATCAGCTCGTGCACATTGGTCCAGCCCGCGTTGTAGCAGACCTCCTCGGACTCGATGCCCGACCATGTCGGGGAAGAGATGATCTTGCGCGGCTGAGCGGCGATGTCGCGAAAGCGGATCTTCTCGTCTTCCTTGACCGTGGCCAGATGGGCGTGCTTGAGGCCCGTGGCCTTTTCCAGCGCCTGCCATGCCTTGACCGCAACCTCACCATTGGTTTCGGGTGCGAACATCAGCACCACCTCGCAGGCGTCGATGGCGCTCTCGATCTTCGCCATGCCCTTGGTTGGCCCGTCGGTGTGGACACCGTTCAGCGCCTTGAGGTGATGCACCTCGGTCTTGGTATCCCAGGCAATCCCCTTGCCGCCATTGCCCACCTTTTCCATCAGCGGGCCGACAGAGGTGAAGCGGGCATAGAGGTTCGGATAGTCACGCTCGACAGCGATATAGGCCGGGGCCGTCTTGCCGGGGATCAGGTCGCATTCGCCCTTTTTCCAGTCCTTGACGAAAGGCTGCGCAATCTCGCCGGGGCTGTCATGCTGCATCGGCAATTGCACGACATCGGTTTCCACCCCCAGAATCTCGGGCGCGACTTCAGAGAATTTCCTGGCAATCGCCTTGAAGATTTCCCAGTCGGATTTGGACTCATAGGCCGGGTCCACAGCCGCCTGCAGCGGGTGGATGAACGGGTGCATGTCGGACGTGTTAAGGTCGTCCTTTTCATACCAGCTTGCGGTCGGCAGCACGATATCGGCATAGACTGCCGTCGTGGACATGCGGAAATCGATCGTCACCAGCAGGTCGAGTTTGCCCTCGGGGGCATCGTCATGCCACTTGGCCTCGATCGGCTTCTGCCGCCCTTCCTCGCCCAGATCCTTGCCCAGAACCCCGTGATCGGTGCCCAGAAGGTGCTTGAGGAAATACTCATGCCCCTTGCCCGACGACCCCAGCAGGTTCGAGCGCCATACGAACAGGTTGCGCGGCCAGTTCTCGGGCGCATCCGGGTCTTCGCAGGACATTTCCAGCTCGCCCGACTTCAGCCGCTCGGCGACATAGGCAGGGATCTCCTTGCCCGCCGCCTTGGCCGCAGCCCCCACTTTCAGCGGGTTGGTCTTGAGTTGCGGGGCAGATGGCAGCCAGCCCATCCGCTCCGAACGGATGTTGTAGTCGATCAGCGAGAGCTTCTCGTAATCGCCTTCCGGGGCCGTGGGCGAGAGGATCTCTTTCGCTGTCACAGTCTCGTAGCGCCACTGGTCGGTATGGGCATACCACATCGAAGTCGAGTTCATGTGCCGTGGCGGGCGTGCCCAGTCGAGCGCAAAGGCCAGCGCCGTCCAGCCCGTCTGCGGGCGCAGCTTTTCCTGACCCACATAATGCGCCCAGCCCCCGCCCGACTGGCCCACGCAGCCGCACATCACCAGCATGTTGATGACGGCGCGGTAATTCATGTCCATGTGGTACCAGTGGTTCATCGCCGCGCCGATGATGACCATGGACTTGCCATTGGTCTTTTCGGCATTGTCGGCGAACTCACGCGCCACCTGAATGATCTTGTCGCGGCTGACACCAGTGATCTGCTCGGCCCAGGCGGGCGTGAAGGGGACATCGGCGCTGTAGTCATCGGTGACGTGATCACCGCCCAGTCCCCGGTCAAGTGAGTAGTTCGCGCAGAACAGGTCGAACACCGTCGTGACCAGCGCTTCCGATCCATCGGCCAGTTTGATCTTCTTCACCGGCACGTTCCGGGTCAGCACATCGCCGCGCGCATCCTTGTGCCATTGGGTCGTGGCCATGCCGCCGAAATAGGGAAAATCGACGCCGACCACATCATCGCGGTCTTCCTCGAGCACCAGCGACAGCTTGGGCGCAGTGTCCTTGCCCTTGGCCTTCTCTTCAAGGTTCCACTTGCCCTGCTCGCCCCAGCGGAAACCGATCGAGCCATTGGGCGCGACCATCTGGCCGGAGTTTTCGTCAATGCAGATGGTTTTCCAGTCGGGGTTGTTCTCCTCGCCCAGATTGTCGGCCAGATCGCTGGCGCGCAACTGGCGGCCTGGAACATAGCTTTCGCCCTTCTTCTCCAGCCGCACGAGCATCGGCATGTCGCTGTATTTGCGCACATATTCCTCGAAATAGGGCACCTGGCGATCCAGATGGAACTCGCGCAGGATGACATGCCCGAAAGCCATGCCCAGCGCCGCATCGGTGCCCTGCTTGGCGTTCAGCCAGACATCGCCGAATTTTGCGGCTTCCGAATAGTCGGGGCAGATAACGGCTGATTTGGTGCCGCGATAGCGCGCCTCGGTGTAGAAATGCGCATCCGGCGTGCGGGTCTGGGGCACGTTCGACCCCCATAGCAGCAGATAGCCCGCATTATACCAGTCGGCGCTTTCCGGCACGTCGGTCTGTTCGCCCCATGTCATCGGGCTGGCGGGCGGCAGATCGCAATACCAGTCATAGAAGCTCATGCAGGTGCCGCCCAGAAGCGACAGGTAGCGCGACCCGGCAGCGTAAGAGACCATCGACATCGCCGGGATCGGCGAGAAGCCGAACACCCGGTCGGGGCCATAAGTCTTGGCCGTGTAGGCATTGGCCGCCGCGGTCATCTCGGTGACTTCATCCCAGGTGGCGCGGACAAAGCCGCCTGTGCCACGCTTGCGGGTGTAGCTTGCGCGGGCGGCGGGGTCTTTCTGGATCGCCTCCCAGGCCTGCACCGGCGTCATGGTCTTGCGCTTCTCGCGCCACAGCCGCATCAGCGCGCCGCGCACAAGCGGGGTCTTCACGCGGTTGGCGCTGTAAAGATACCAGCTATAGGACGCGCCACGCGCACAACCGCGCGGTTCATGGTTGGGCAGATCGGGGCGGGTGCGGGGGTAATCGGTCTGCTGGGTTTCCCAGGTCACAATGCCCGATTTCACATAGATCTTCCACGAGCACGATCCGGTGCAGTTCACCCCATGGGTCGAACGCACGACCTTGTCGTGGCGCCAGCGGTTGCGATAGGTGTCCTCCCAGTCGCGGTTTTCGATGGTGGTCTGGCCGTGGCCGTCTGAAAACGTGTCCTTCCGGGTCGATTTCAGAAAGTTCAGCCGGTCAAGAAGATGGCTCATCAGCTTTCTCCGTTAGCGTATTGGCAAGGGTGGGCGCGCGAAGGATGCCGCGCGCCCGCACGTTTTCAGGGGTTCTTGATGTAGGCGTTGGGACGCAGATAGAACCACCAGTTCAGGATCAGGCAGAGCGCGTAGAACACGGCGAAGCCATACATCGCATATTCCGGGGTTCCGCCGCGCACCTGATCGCCGATGATGATCGGGGCGACAAAGGCACCGTAAGCGGCCACAGCCGAGGTCCAGCCTAGCACCGGGCCAGCCTGTTCGCGGTTATAGATCACCCCGATGGTGCGGAAGGTGGACCCGTTGCCGATGCCGGTGGCCGCGAAGATGATCAGGAACAGCACGAGGAAGATGAAGAAATACTGTTCCGGCGTCTGCGACTGATAGGCCAGCATCATCACGTAACCCACCGCAGCCGAGGCCACGACCATCACCGCAGCAACCCATTGTGTCACGATCGAGCCGCCGAACTTGTCCGACAGCCAGCCCCCCGGCGGGCGGATCAACGCGCCGATGAAGGGACCGATCCAGGCATAGGTCAGTGCGCTCGGCGCATTGGGGTTGGCCACCCGCTCCATCACGCCATCGACCTCGACCGTCGTGAAGCCGAAAATCACCGTGATCCCCAAGGGCAGCGCCATCGAATAGCCGATGAAAGAGCCGAAGGTCAGGATATACAGGATCGTCATGGACCAGGTGTGCTTGTCCTTGAAGATCGCAAATTGCGTGCCCATGCTGGCCCCGACACGACCCGGGATCATCCTCAGCAGCACCAGCGTCAGCACACAGATCAGCACCACCGCGACAAAGACGTTCAGAATGCCCAGACCTGATGGTGCAGGCAGGAAAAAGTACAGCCCGATTACCGAAGTCAGCAGACCCACGCCGTAAAGACCCAGAATCTTGCCGAAGGAACTTAGCGTGCCAGTCATGTCAGGCGACAGCGGCTTGAGGTTGTTCATGCCAAACCAGGCAATGGTCACCAGCGGGATCAGGATCGCCGCCCAGATGAATCCAGCATTCTGGATAAAGGTGGGCGTTCCGGCCTCGATCCGGCCGATCAGCGTGCCGCTGTCACGGATCAGTGCGATGGGATCACCGGCAATCGCGCCGAAGATACCGACGGTCATCACGGTCGGGATCAGGATCTGCATGGTGGTGACACCGAAATTGCCCAGACCCGCATTCAGACCCAGTGCCAGACCCTGTTGGCGGCGGGGAAAGAAGGTGCTGATATTGCTCATCGAGGCTGCGAAGTTCCCGCCACCGATGCCCGAGAGCAGAGCGGCAAGCTGGAACTTCCACAAGGGCGTTTCGGGGTCTTGCAAGAACAGACCTGTCAGCAGTGCAGGCGGGATCAGGAGCGCCGTGGTCAGAAAGACCGTATTGCGACCACCTGCAATGCGGATCATGAACGAGGCCGGGATGCGCAGCGTCGCGCCGGTCAGACCGGCGATTGCCGTCAGCGTGAAGAGTTCAGCCTGCGTGAACGGAAAGCCCGCATTAAGCATCTGAACGGTGATGATGCCCCACATAAGCCAGACGGCGAAGCCTATCAGCAGGTTGGGGATCGAGATCCAGAGGTTGCGGTTCGCCACCCCCTTCCCGGTCTGTTCCCAGAACGTCGTGTCTTCGACGTCCCATTTTTCCATGTCCTTGGCCATTTCTTCTCCTGTCCTTCTTTGGGGCCGGTGCGGCTGAGCGCTGTCAGCATCTGCAGAGGCATGTCAGGGCTGGCCCGGTCAGCGCCGGGCTAGTCGTGTTGTGTTATTCAGCGGGTCGAGGCTTGCCGCGTTCCAGCCGCTCCAGCGCGGCGCGCAGATCATCGACAGTGGCGAACTTTACCCTCAGTTGCAGACCGCCAGTGCCGCGCGGGGTCACTTCGACCATTTCGGATTCTGCGAAGATCGCAGCGATCTCGGCATCTAGCGCCTTCTTCTCGGCGGCCTCGCGGGCGATCTCGCGGTCCACCGACGAGATGACGTATTCATCCCCGAACCCGCCTTCGGGTTCCTTCAGCCAGATCATGCAGACGATCCAGCTGATGAAGGCCCCCGCCGCGATGATGAAGAAGAAGGTCGAGGCATCGACGAACATGAAGACAAAGAGATAGAATACTGCGCCGACATTGCCGTAAGCCCCGGCCATGCCCGAGATCTGCCCGGTCACGCGCCGCTTGATCGAGGGGATGATCCCGAAGGTCGCGCCCTCTGCACCCTGCACGAAGAAGCTGCACATGATGGTAATCGCAATCGCGATGATCAGCGGCCAGTTGCTGTCCAGAAGCCCCATCATCACGAAACCGACGCCGATGCCGAACATATAGGCCATCATCACGAAGCGGCGGTTGCCGAAACGGTCCGAGACCAGCCCGCCCATGGGCCGCGCGAACAGATTGACGAAGGCGAAGCTTGCCGCAATCATACCGGCCGCCACGGCCGTCAGACCCCAGGTTTCCTGGAAGAACATCGGCAGCATCGACACCACCGCCAGTTCCGCACCAAAATTGGCGAAATAGGTGATATTCAGCGCCGCGACCGAAGAAAACGGGTATTTGTCGTCTTCCGGCACACCCTTTTTCAGGATCGGCACATTGACCCGGATCGCCTGCCAGACCTGCCAGGCCACGACCACGACGATGGCACCATAGCAGATGGCTGCCGTCATGGCGTCGATATAGCCCATCAACTGCACGCGATAGACCAGGATCGACAGGATGCCGACCAACGGCACGGTGAAGATGCACAAGAGCACCAGATCGCGCCAGTTCGACACCTCCAGCGCCGAAGCCTTGCGCGGCTTCTTGTGCGTGTCAGCCGAAGGGCCGTCCGTGATGGCGAACCAGTAGAACACGCCATAGGCGGCGATCACCAGACCCGAGGTCGCCATGGCCCAGCGCCAGCCGTCTTCGCCGCCATACATGTGCAGCGCGATGGTGGGCAGCGTGATGGCCGCAGCGGCCGAGCCGAAATTGCCCCAGCCCGCGCCAAAACCTTCAGCGAACCCGATCGAACGCGGCGGAAACCACAGCGCGATCATGTGGATGGTGACAACAAAGCTCGCCCCGATCGACGACAGCACCAGACGCGACATGAACAGCACTTCGCGCGAATCCCCAAAGGCAAAGACCCAGGTCGGGATTGCCATCAGCACCATCAGCACCGAGAACACACGGCGTGGGCCATAGCGGTCCAACGCCATGCCCACAATGATACGGGCGGGAATGGTCAGCGCCACGTTCGCGATCGCGAACAGGCGGATATCGTCACGGGTCAGCCAGTCCACCGAGGCGAGCATGGAACTCGCCAGCGGGGCCATGTTGAACCAGACATAAAACGACATGAAAACGCAATCCATGTCAGATGGAGCGCCTTTATCTCGGGATTCTTGAAGCGGAATAAGTCGCTGACTTGCATGTCAGACCTCGAATATCAGATATGGATAGGGATCATTCGGCGTGGGTCGGAATGATCAGTAGCGGACAAGGCGCGCGCCGCGCGAGAAACGCACTGGTTGACCCGAAGGTCATGTGGTCGAATTCCTCGATCAGCGCATCCAGCCGCTTGGTGATGAAGTTGAACGGCCCCGCATCGGGCTTGTGGCTGTGCCGTGCCATGACCAGCAGGTCGGGCTTGCGCTCATCAATCGCACGCAGGATCATCTTGCGTGCATCGCCCTCGGCGATCAGCACCACCGCCTCGTAGCCCTCTGCCGCAAGTTCGGCTGCGGCACGTTCGGTACCGGATTTCTGATCGGTATATTGCGCCGAAAACAGCTCATCCGCGTCAGCGGTCGCGCTACCCACCTCTTCGACCACCGAGATCAGCGTTATCTTGGGCTTCAGCGCGGCAAGCAGGTCGCGCACGGTGTCGAGTGCTATCCTTGAGTTGCGGGAATTGTCATAGGCCAGCATGACATGCATTGACGTCTCCTTGTGCTCCAGATGTGTTCTGGCATCGGTTCGCACGCAGACAGTCACAGCCGGTTTCGCGAAGACTTGATTCAGATCAATTCTGGGAAAGACGCTTTCGAAATCGCACCCGAATTGAAATCTGCGGAAACTCTGATTCAGAATTTTCGTGTCGAAAGGATAACTTTTTTCTGCGCTGGCCTTGATGTTCATGTGCCGATGGTTTGATATATATCAAACCATCAGAAAGGCAGAAACGTGCGGTCCGAAGAGCTTCCAGAGATTCGCCACCTGCATCTTTTCCGCGACATGGCGCAGGCCAACTTTGAGGCACTGATGGCCAGTTCCTACGCGCAGAGCTTCCCTCAGGGGCTGGAAATGGCGCGCCAGGGCGACCCGGCAGACTTTCTGCATATCGTTCTGGAAGGATCGGTGGAATTGTTCGCGCAATGGTCCGGGCGCGAGTGCACCATGGCAGTGGTCCGCCCGGTCTCGACCTTCATTCTGGCCGCCTGCATCCGCGATGCCCCCTATCTGATGTCGGCGCGCACCCTGGAACGCGCACGGATCATCCTTGTCCCGGCGGCAGACCTGCGCGCCATGTTCCGCCACGACACCGAATTCGCAGTCTCGGTCATCAATGAACTGGCCGCCTGCTACCGATCCGTCGTGCGCAGCGCCAAGACGCTCAAGCTGCGCAACTCGCGGGAACGGGTCGCGTCCTACTTGCTGCGGCAGTCCATTCTGGCGGGGGGCGTGGCCTCCTATGTGCTGCCCGTGGAAAAGCGGCTTCTGGCGTCCTATCTCGGCATGACACCGGAAAACCTGTCGCGCACCTTGCGGATGCTGGAAGCGGACGGGGTCAAGGTGGATGGCGCGCGGGTTATCATTACCGACCGCGAGAAACTGACGACACTGGCCCGCCCCGACCGGCTGATCGACGGCCCTGACGCCGTTGCGGACGCGACCGGATCGGCACTGCCGAATATCGACTTTGCGTCAGGCGTGTAGCGTCCACTTTGTTCGACATGAATAGCGCGTAAGGCCCTGATTTAGAACATGAAGCAAGCGGCCCTCAGCCAATGCTTGCTTCATACTGCAGACACATCAGCGACGACTGACAGCGCCATGTAGGAACTTCACTTCCACTCGGGCCAGCACTTGAGCATCTTGAACAGTGGCATGCAGTGCCCGGAACGACGTTCTGTGATGTCAGCATTCTCTAAACATCAGCGATGCCTGAACGAGGACAAGCCCCAAAACGTGCCACTACCGCGTAGCCAAAACTGTTGATTTGGTCTGCCAGTCGAATGAAGCATGGCGTGACAGTGCGGCTGGATCGAGCGTTTTCAGTCCCGGGCGGCGCCGACTATCGCACAACCGACCGGCACCAGCGACCAGGTCGTGCCGTTCCAAGGGCCAGCCACTTCCTTGTTGCAAACGATTTTCATTTGCATATAAGGGCCGCAAAGATGCTCTAATCAGGGAAGACGCGATGTTGGGATTAAGACTGAAGCTACCTTTGCTGGCCGCGGCGACCGCCACCGCGCTTGGCACCCCGACACATGCCGAGCAGGCACCGCTGAACGTGCTGGCGACGGTCGGGATGATTGCGGATCTGGCCCAGAATGTGGCCGGAGATTGCGCCAAGGTGACTTCGCTCCTTGGGGCGGGGAGTGATCCGCATACCTATCGCGCAACAGCGGCGGATGTGGACAGGCTCGCCGCCGCCGATCTGATTTTGTATGTCGATACCGCGCTCGAGGCGCGTCTGGCGGATGTGCTGGCGCGGTTTTCCGACCGCACACCCACTTTGGGGCTGGCGGATGCCACCTTTGGCGCTGACGAACTGCTGGAAGACCCCGACGAACCCGGCACGCTGGACCCGCATCTGTGGATGGATGTCAGCCGCTGGGCGCGCATCGCCCCCGTGATCGCCGAAGCCATCGCCGCGGCGCGCCCCGATTGCGCCGAAGACATGGTCGCCAATGTCGAAACGCTAAGCGCACAGATGGCGGCGCTGCACGCATGGGTGGACGAGGCCATTGCTACCATCCCCGAAGGCAATCGGATGCTGGTGACGGCGCATGATGCCTTCTACTATTTCGCTGACGCCTACGGCCTCGAGGCCTCCGAGGCCATCGAGGGAATCTCGACCGAATCCGAAGCCAGCATCGCCGATATTCGCGCAGTGGCGGATTTCGTGATCGATCATCAGGTGCCTGCGGTCTTCGTCGAAACCACGATCAACCCCCGCACCATCGAGGCGCTGGTGGCCGAAGTGCGGGCGCGCGGCCATGATGTGCGTATCGGCGGCGAACTCTTCTCGGACGCGATGGGCGATCCCGGCACGCCCGAAGGCAGCTATATCGGAATGATCCGCGCCAATACCGTGACCATCACGCAGGCGCTGGGCGGCAGCCTGCCCGACTGGCCCGAGGCGCTACAGGGCTGGACACAGGAATGGCGCATCGCACCCTGAGCGGTAATCCTGTAACGGTTGCCCAATGGGCACGCGCAAAACCGCCGCGCGCGCCATCGACCAAGGACAAACCCATATGACCAATGACGCGTTGCACGAACCCGGACAGGCGCTTCATATCGAGGATCTGACCGTCAGCTACGGCGACACGCCCGCATTGTGGGATATTGATCTCGACATCCCGCCGGGGGTGATGTGCGCCATCGTGGGGCCGAACGGGGCGGGCAAATCGACGCTGATCAAGGCGGCGCTGGGTCTGGAACGCGCGGATGCAGGGCATGTGCGCTTTCTGGGCCGCCCGGTTGCGCAGATGCGCGGCCAGATCGGCTATGTGCCGCAGCGCCATTCGGTCGACTGGGACTTTCCGACAACGGCCCGCGATGTGGTCGAGATGGGGCTTTACCGCGCGCTGGGCTGGTTTCGCCGCCCCGGCCGAGACGCCCGCGCCCGTGCCCTTGCCGCGCTGGCCGAGGTCGGAATGCAGGACTATGCCGAACGCCAGATCAGCCAGCTTTCAGGCGGGCAGCAACAGCGGGTCTTCATTGCCCGCGCGCTGGTGCAGGATGCGCCCATCCTGATCCTCGACGAGCCGATGGCCGGGGTGGATGCCAGCACCGAGGCGGTGATCATCGCGCTGCTGAAACGCCTGCGCGCAGAGGGCCGCACGATCATCGTGGTGCATCACGACCTGACCACGGTGCAAAGCTATTTCGACTGGCTGGTGATGCTGAATGTCCGCATCATCGCACAGGGCCCGGTGCGCGATGTCTACACGCCCGAGAACCTGCGCACTGCCTATGGCGGCCAGCTTGCCATTCTTGCCGCACCGCAGGACACCGCGCCGTGACCGGATTGGCCGAACTGTTCTCGGGCACGATTGTCCTGACCGTACTGACCGGCGCGGCGCTGCTGGGCGCGATCAGCGGCATGCTCGGGGCCTTCGCCGTGCTGCGCCGCCAGAGTCTGTTGGGCGATGCGCTCAGCCATGCCGCGCTGCCGGGTGTCTGTCTTGGTTTTCTCATTGCAGGCGGGCGCGATCTCGGGGCGGTGCTGGCGGGCGCGTTCTTCACCGGGGCCTTGGCGGCGCTGGTGATGATGCTGATTACCCGCCGCACCCGCCTAAAGACCGACGCGGCGCTGGGCATCGTGCTGAGCGTGTTCTTTGCTGTCGGCATCGTGCTGCTGACCGTGATCCAGGGGCAGGGCGGGGCGGGCAGCCTCGGGCTGATGTCCTTTCTCTTCGGGCAGGCCGCCGCTCTGCTGCGCTCGGATCTCTGGATCATGGGCGGGATCGGCCTGGCCGCGCTGGCGCTGGTGCTGGCTTTCTGGAAAGAGTTCAAGCTGGTCAGTTTCGACGCCGATTTCGCCCGCGCGCAGGGCTTTCCGGTCACGCTGCTGGAGATCGTGCTGACCGTCATGGTGGCACTGGCCATCGTGGTCGGGCTGCAACTCGTGGGCGTGGTGCTGATGGTGGCGCTGCTGATCGCGCCTGCGGCGGCGGCGCGGCAATGGACCCGCGCGCTGGGGCCGATGGTGGTGCTCTCGGCCCTGATCGGGGCAGCTTCGGGGGCGAGCGGCGCACTGATCAGCGCCAGCACGCGCGGGTTGGCAACCGGGCCGGTGGTGGTACTGATCGCCACGACGGCGGTGCTGGTCTCGCTGCTGGTCGCGCCGGGCCGGGGGCTGGTCTGGCAGGCAATCGCCGCGCGCCGTGCCCGCGCCCGGATCGGCGAGCGGCGCGTGCTGGTCACGCTCCAGACCCTCGCTGCCGCGCATGACAATGCAGGCTACAAGGCAGAACAGGGCATGATCCGCACGGCGCTGGGTGCCATGCCCACGCAGGCACGTCTTGCCGCGCTCGAGCGGCGCGGCCTGATCCGCCCGGTCAGTCACCCGCCCGAGACCACGACGCACTGGGAACTGACCGAGGCCGGCCACGCCGAAACCGCCGCCCTGTCGGCCAAGGCACCGCTCAGCGACAAGGACCCGCCCCAATGATCCCGGCCTTCTTCGACTCGATCCCGGCGATGATCCTGACCACGGGCATTCTGGTGGGCGCCTCCAGCGCAGTTCTGGGGGTTTTTCTAGTGCTGCGCGGCAATGCGATGCTGACCGACGCGATCAGCCATTCCATCGTGCTGGGCATCATCACGGTCTGGCTGCTGACGCGGCAGATTTCGGGGCCGGTGCAGCTTCTGGGGGCCGCCGCAACTGGTGTCGTGACCGTGCTGCTGACCGAGGCACTGGCCCGTTCGCGGCTGGTCAAGATGGATGCCGCCATCGGGCTGGTGTTTCCAGCGATGTTCGCCACTGGGGTAATCCTGATCTCGATCCATGCGCGCAATGTCCATATCGATGTCGATACCGTGCTGCTGGGCGAGATCGGCTTCGTCTGGCTGCACACGGTCACGCTCTGGGGGCTGCGGGTGCCGGTCGCAGTGATGACGCTCGGGGCGGTGCTGGCGGTTAATCTCGGTTTCGTGCTGCTGTTCTGGAAGGAACTGAAACTCGCCACTTTCGACCCCGGGCTGGCCGCCGCGCTGGGCTTTGCGCCGGGCGTGCTGCATTACGCGGTGCTGACCCTGACCAGCATCACGGCCGTCGCGTCGTTTGACGCAGTCGGCGCGATCCTGTTCATCGCCTTCGTCATCGTGCCGCCTGCCACGGCCTATCTGCTCACACGGCGGTTGTGGCTGATGATGGTGCTGGCCGTCGCGCTCTCGGTCGCGGCCTGCGTGGCAGGCTATGCGCTCGCGCGACTATGGGATGTCTCGATCGGCGGAATGATGGCCAGCATGACCGGTGCCTTGTTCGCGCTGGCGCTCGTCTTCGCGCCCGGGCGCGGGCTGGTCGCGCAAGCCCTGCGCCACCGGCAGCGGCGGCTTGACCATGACTGCCGCGCGCTGGTGGCGCATCTCTACACGCATCAGGACACTGACAAGATGGCCGAGGAAAACACCTTGCGCGCGCTGGTCGATCATCTGCGCTGGTCCGAACCCCGCGCCCGCGCCGCCGTGCTGCGCGCCCATGACCGCGACCTGATCGAACGCCGCGACGGGTTGCTGGTGCTGCGCCCCAAGGGCAGCGCCGAGGTCGAGGCCATCTTTGGCCGCCAGATGGCGTAAGCGCAAAGCCCCGCGCCACCGCCCCCGAGACCGGAAAACCCCGCCAGACCCGCGCCATGCAGGCGATTGGATGCGATCAGAATTCCCCCCCGGGCGCCGAGGCCGGGACACTGGAAGGAGACGAGCCGCCAAGGTGGGAACTTGACCCGGTTGCGGTGCCAGAAAGGTGATCCTGTCCCTATTTTGCGCCGATTCAATCCTCGAAAACGAACAAAACAGGCAAAACCGGTCCATTTCGGGCGGCTGGCGCCGCTATGAAACAGCCCAACAGAAAGCATAGCTGCCGGGGCAAGTCGGGACGATCTTTCACGCCTGAATAGCCCCGGTACGCCGATTTGGCCGCTGAGCCGAGGCTTGGAGCGCAGTCAAATAAGGCTTGCAACCCATTGTTATATAATTCTTTTTCTGAACACAGCTTTCACGCCGCCCCCGCGCGACCGCGCTGCGCTCACAAGACGCAGGGCATGGTCACGCGGTCACATCACCCCGGCACGCAAGCGCCAGCCTGATCGCCCGGCACCCTCGCGCGCCCGAAGAAAATGCGACGCGGCACCGCCCCTGCGCACCGCTTTCCGCCCGCTCGCAGCTTCCTTGATGCAGGCCAGAGCGCCCTATACATACCGGGGAGCCGCTGAAACAGGAAACCGCTGATGTCCAGCAGTGACATGCCCCTTTCGCACGCCCGCCCGATGCAATGGCCCGCGCTGATGCTCGCATCAAGCGGGCTGGTGCTGGGTGCAGCCTATGTGATGGCGCAGGGCTCGGGGCGACTGGCCGCGCTCTGGCTGATCGGCGGGGGGCTGGGTTTTGCACTCTACCACGCGGCCTTCGGTTTCACAGGGGCCTACCGGACCTGCCTTGCCACCGGGCGCAGCGGCGCGGTGCGCGCGCAGATGCTGATGCTGGCGCTCGCCGTGCTGCTGTTCTTCCCCGCGCTGGCCGCTGGCACGGTCTTTGGCCAGCCGGTGCGCGGCTTCGTGTTTCCGGCAGGCTGGGAATTGGTGATCGGGGCCTTCATCTTCGGTGTGGGGATGCAACTGGGCGGCGGCTGCGCCTCGGGCACGCTCTATACCACCGGCGGGGGCGACTCGCGCAGCGCCATCACGCTGGCCTGTTTCGTCATCGGCATCACGCTGGGGGCATGGGATGTCGAACGCTGGCAGGATCTCCCGGCGCTGCCTGCGGTCTCGTTGCCGCAGACGCTGGGGCTCTGGCCCGCGCTGGCGCTCAATCTGGCGCTGTTTGTAGCAATCGCCTGGGCGCTGGCCCGGCGCGAACGCCGTCGCACCGGCCAGGTCGAGCCGCTGTTTCGCCGCTCCGGGGCGCAATTCCTGTCCGGCCCCTGGCCGCTGGCATGGGCGGCGCTTGCACTGGCGGTGCTCAACTTTGCGACGCTGGTCATCGCAGGCCGACCTTGGGGCATAACGCAGGCTTTTGCCACATGGGGCGCGCTGGCGGGCGAGGCCACGGGGCTGGCTGACCCGGTCTTCTGGGCCTATTGGGAAGAGCCCACCCGCATCGACCTGCTGCATCGCCCGCTGGTGCAAGATGCCACGCATCTGATGAATATCGGGCTGGTTCTGGGCGCATTTTTCGCTGCCGCACTGGCCGGACGCTTCGCCCCCGACTGGCGCATCGGGCTGCGCCCGCTGCTGGCGGCGGTCATTGGCGGGCTCATGCTGGGCTATGGGGCGCGCATGGCGCTGGGCTGCAATATCAGCGCGTTCTTCTCTGGCGTGGCTTCGGGCAGCCTGCATGGCTGGATCTGGATCCTCGCCGCCATTCCGGGGAACATGCTGGGCATGAAACTGCGCCCGCTCTTTGCCCTGGACGCCCCTGCCACTCAGACAAACGCAAGAAAGGAGAGCGCATGACACTGATACGCCGAGACTTCCTGCAAGGCGCAGGACTCACTGCCGCGCTGACCCTGATCAGCCCAGCGGCACTGCGCGCAGAAGATACCAATGGCTGGCAATCCCTGCGCGACCGTATCCTCGATGGGCGCGAGAGTGTGGAGGGCGGGATCACGCTGGATCTGCCCGATCTGTCCGAGAATGGCGCGCAGGTGCCGCTGGGCGTGCATGTCGACAGCCCGATGAGCGCAGAAGACCATGTCCGCGCGATCCATGTCATCGCCACGCAAAACCCTGCCCCCGAGATCGGCAGTTTCCATCTGAGCCCGCATCTGGCCCGCGCCGAGGTCTTCACCCGCATCCGCATCGGTACCGAACAGGACCTTCTGGTGCTGGCCGAATTGTCGGACGGGCGCGTGCTGGAACAGGCCGCGCTTGTGAGCGTGACTGTTGGCGGCTGCGCAACCTGAGGAGAGAGCCATGAGCACACCCCGTATTCGCCTGCCCCGCTCTGCGCGTGAGGGCGAGGAGATCGAGATCCGCACGCTGATCAGCCATCCGATGATCACCGGCGTCGGCCCGGAAGATGAACGCAACATGCTGGCTGGCTTCACTGCGCGCATGAATGGCGAGACTGTGCTGGAATATGCGTTCGGCAATGGCAGCGCGGCCAATCCGACCTTCGTCTTTCATGTCCGCGCGGCGGCCCCGGGCGATTTCGAGTTCGTCTGGACGCAGGAAGACGGCACCGAGTTCCGTGCAGAACAGAGCGTCAGCGTGTCCTGATGCGCTGGTAGCGGGTCATCCGCCCCGCCGTCAGCCCAAGCCAGAACCTGCGCATGGCCGGTGCGTCTGTCATCGCACAACCCGTGCCAGACCGCGTGTCGGAACAGCCTTAGAAAAGCACGCCGCTGGCCGGGAAAGGCCCATGCCCCAGCCAGCCAGCGCGGCAGCACGATCAGGCAGATCGGCCCGAACAGCCAGCCCGCCGCCGTGCGATAAAGGATCAGGCTGTTGCGTATCTTGTAGTAGCTTTTCCAAAGCGGCACCCTGACCGTGCCAGCCACGTTGCGCGGCATATCATGCGCGAATCGCAACGCCGGATGGAACCCGATCCGCCCCCCTGCGCGTGTCAGCTGCAGGGTCTGCAGCATGTCGTCGCAATATATGAACAGCCGCCTGTCGGGCGGCCCGGTCAGATCCAGCGCCCGACGCGACAGGAACAGCCCGACATAGGAGGCCGCATCGACCGGCACGATCCGGCGACCCGCATAAGCCGCCGCATCCAGATGAAACCCTTCCCGACCCCGAAGCGCCGTGTGCAGAAAGCTCCGCCAGTTTGCGAACGGGTTCCACGAGGGGCGGTTGAGATCGCAAATCGCGCCATCGGGCAGGTAGACCGCCCCGGCGATCGCATCCCAACCGGTCAGATCGCTGGCATGGAAGGCGCGCAACGCGCCCGGTTCGGGGTGGGCATCATCATCCATGAGCAGCATCCAATCGGCGCCGAACCTGCGGCGAGCATATCTCAGCCCGACCGCGAACCCGCCCGCGCCGCCCATGTTCCGGCTGAGTCGCAGCACATGCAGGCGCGGGTCCGCCACGCAGGCAAGCCAGGCGCAGGTGTCATCGCACGAGGCATTGTCCACCACCACCAGCGCCGCAAGTTCTGACGGCGGGCTGTCGAGCAAGGCACGCACGGTCCGGCGCAGATGCGCGAGCCGGTCATGCGTGACGACAATGGCGACAAGCAGCGCACCCGAACTCTGGCACGGGGCGGCGCTGATCGGGCGGGGGCGATGAAAGCGTATGGCCATGCAGCCAATAGGCCATCTGCGAATTAAGAAAATGCTAGCGAGAGGCCGCAAATTTGCCCGATTGCCGCCCTTCATGCAGCCTGCGCGCGCGCCATCCTGCGCGCGGGTGAAGGTTAAAAGGTGGGTGCATGTGGCTGCAACTGGGCGGTGTCTATCACGCTGGCGATCCGCTGCTGAATCAGGTGATCAGCGACAGCCTCGTGGTCGGGACCGCCGAGGGACGTTATTTCATCACCACAACCGGGGCCTATGGCGGGATGCTTGTCTCGCGCATCACGCCGGAGGGGACGCTCGAGACAGTCGATTCGCTGCTGTTCCCGCCCTCGGTGCAGAATGTCGTCAGTTCGCAGATCAGCCTGGGCGAGTTCAACGGCCAGACCATTGTCTTCTTCGGGTCCACGCCGACCACGCTGGTGGGCTATGTGCTGCACGCCAATGGCACCTTCGGCGGGTTTCGCAATATCGGTTTTTCGGCACTGGAAGAGGATTATCTCACCACCGGCGCGAACACGCTGCCAAGCCTGACCACGCTGTCGGACAGTCCTACCTCGCTGTTGCCCGCGCATCCGTGGCAGACCAACACGGTCGCGCTGCACGAGATGACACTTGGCGCGCAATCCTATGTCCTGACACTGGGCGCACTGGATGCCCAGATCACCTCTTACCAGATGAACCCCAATGGCACGGCGGTCGAAATCGACAGTATGGGGCCGGAGCAGGGGCTGGGGATTTCGGCCCCTTCGGCGATGGAGGTGGTCACGGTTCAGGGGCGCAGCTATGCGCTGGTGGCCTCTTCCACCGGATCGGCGATTTCGGTGGTCGAGATCGGCGCGGATGGCAGCCTGACCCCGGTACAGCATGTCATCGATACGGCCAGCACGCGGTTCTACCGCGCGCAGGATCTGTCGGTCGCGCAGTCGGGCGATCATGTTTTCGTCTTTGCCGTCGGGGCCGATCACGGGGTGACGCTGTTACGCCTGCTGCCGGACGGGCGGCTGGTCTTTCTTGAGTCCTGGGCCGATGGCGCGGGCGGGGCGCTGAACACACCGCTGACAGTCTCGGCGCAGGTCTCGGGTGCGACGTTGCACGTTGCCATCGGCGCACAGAACGCCACCGGTCTCGCGCATTTTCAGGTCGATCTGGCTCAGATGGGCAGCGTGCAGAGCGCCTCTGCGGGCAGCGCAGAACTGCTGCTGGGCGGCGCGGGCCATGATGTGCTGATCGCGGCGGCGCAAAATGACACGCTGTCGGGGGGCGCAGGCAATGATGTGCTGGTCTCGGGGCCGGGGCGGACCGTGATGACCGGGGGCAGCGGCGCGGATACATTCGTCATCCGCGAAAGCAGCACTTTGGTCGAGATCACCGATTTCCGCGCCGGGCTCGACCGGCTCGACCTGACTGATCTGCCTATGCTGCGCAGCCTGAGCCAGCTTGCGATCACCCCCACCGTTTCGGGCGCGAATATCACCTATCGCGACACGACCGTGCAGATCACCGCGCATGACGGCCAGCCGCTATCGGCAGCGGCGCTGTTTCCGGTCGGACTGGTCGGGCCCGACAGCATGTTGATCCTGCTCGAGCCGGTCGAGGACCCGCGCGCGGACCGACCTCCCTGGCCGCCTCCACTACTGCCGACCCCGCCATCGCCCCCCACTGCCCCCCTGCCCCATGACGTGCCCGGCCTTTACCTGACCGGCACGCCGGGGCGAGACACGCTCTACGGGGGCACGGGCGATGATTTCATCGATGGCGGGACGGGAAATGACACCATCTATGGTGGCGAGGGCAATGACACGATCTTCGGCGGACCGGGGCATGACCTGATCTTTGGCGGGCCGGGCGATGACCTGATCTATGGCGGCACCGGCAATGACCGGCTCTGGGGCGGCGCGGGCAACGACACCATCTTCAGTGGCCCCGGCTACAACCGCTTCGGCGGCGGGCCAGGTAATAACCTGCTGGTCGGCGGGTCCGGCAATGACACGATCTATGGCGGTGTCGGCAATTCCACGATCTTCGGGGGCGGCGGCGAGAACGGGCTCTGGGGCATGGATGGCGACGATCTCATCTATGGCGGCCCCGGCAATGACCGTATCGGCGGCGGGCGCGGCAATGACACGATCTATGGCGGGGGCGGCAACAACACCATCTATGGCGGTATGGGCGATGATGTGCTCTATGGCGGCCCCGGCGATGATATTCTGTGGGGGATGGATGGCAATGACACGCTGTTCGGCGGGGCGGGCAATGACTATCTGCACGGCGGGCCAGGCGATGATGTGCTGCATGGCGGCCCGGGCGATGACACGATGGTCGGCGGCAGCGGTGCGGATGTGTTCATCTTCATGGCCGGGGACGAAACCGCGTTGATCATGGATTTCACCTTCACCGACAATGACCGGCTGGAGCTTGATCAGGACCTCTGGGGCGGGGGGCTGAGCGCCGCGCAGGTGCTGGACAGTTTCGCCTCGGTACAGGGCGGACAGACGATCCTGGATTTCGGCGGCGGCGATATCGTCACGCTGGCCGGAGTAACCGACCTGGTCACATTGGCCGATCATATCGACATGGTCTGAGGACTCAGTCCGCACCGGCCACACGCCTTGCATGGGCCAGTTCGGCACGGCAGGCGCGGACCATGAAATCGGCATAGAGGCGGATCTTCGGGTCTTGCTGGCGGCGATGCGGGTAGAGGCAGGCGAAGACTGCCGGGACCGGCGGCGTCTCGGGCAGCACCTCGACCAGCGCGCCCGTCGCCAGCGCCTGCGCCAGTTCGAACCGCGGCCGGTTCACGATACCGCCGCCCGCCAACGCCCAGTCGACCAGCACGCCTGCATCATCGCAATCAAGCGGGCCGCTCAGATCCAGCCGCAGATTGCCGTCCTCGGTCTGCAGCGTCCAGGAATATTCAGGCGAGCGCGGATAGCGCAGCAAGAGGCAGTCATGCGCCTTCAGATCCTCGGGGCTCTGCGGCACGCCGCGCGCTGCCAGATAGTCGGGGCTGGCCGCCAGCGCGCGCGGCGCATCCATGATCTTGCGCTGCTTGAGGCTCGATTCGGGCAGCACGCCCAGCACGAAGGCCATGTCGATCTGGTCTTCGAGAATATCCACCCGCCGGTCCGACAGCCGCAGATTGATCGAGATTTCGGGGTAATCGCGCTGAAACTGCTGCGATAGCGGAGCGATGATGTGGCGTCCCACTCCCAACGGCGCGGTCAGCCGGACTGTGCCACGCGGTCGCCCAGACAGCCCGGCCACCGCCGCCTCGGCATCTTCCAGCGCCGCAATGACCCGACGCGCGTGTTCATAGAAATCGCGCCCGATCTCGGTCTGGGTCAGCTTGCGCGTGGTGCGGTTGAACAGCCGCACCCCCAGCCGCGCCTCCAGTTCCTTGATCCGTTTGCTGGCCACAGCGGGCGTCAGCCGCAGGTCACGCCCACCCGAGGTGATTGAGCCAAGCTCGCTCACCCGCACAAAGACCCGCAGCGATTCCAGATAGGACATGGCTTCCCCCCCGAAGATGCGTGCGCCAGTATTGCACAGCTTTCAATCAGGATTGCCAACACTGCGTTGAAACACTCTGCCGTTTATGCCTCTTCTGTTGAAAGTATCTTGAAGTATGTTTCTGATATATTCAGTGCAGACCCCCCGGGAGGCCCTATGACCCCGCGCCGCGAGATCCGCTTTCTGCTCAATGACCGTCCCGTGACCCTGACGCAGGTGGCGGCCACGGACATGCTGCTGGACCATCTGCGCCTCGACAAGCGCCTGCGCGGCACCAAGGAGGGCTGCGCCGAAGGCGATTGCGGGGCCTGCACGGTGCTGGTGGGACGTCTCGGGCCTCAGGGGCTGGGCTACGCGCCAGTGAATGCGTGCATCCGCGCGCTGGCCTCCTGCGATGGCTGCCATGTCGTCACAGTAGAGCATCTGCGCGGCTCCGACGGGGGTCTGCACCCGGTGCAACGCGCCATGGTCGAGCACCACGCCAGCCAGTGCGGATTTTGCACACCGGGTTTCGTGATGGCGCTCTATGCGCTCTGGATGGCCAACCCGCACCCGACCGAGGCACAGATCGAGACTGCGTTGCAGGGCAATCTCTGCCGTTGCACCGGCTACGCACCGATGATCCGCGCTGCTCTTTCCATGGGCGATCACGGCAGTTCCGACCCGCTGACCGAGGAACGTGCGCAGGTGGAAGCGCAACTAACCGCTTGGCAGGACGGCGCACGGGTCGATGTCGCGAAGGGCGAGAGCCGCGCGATCCTGCCTGCCTCGGTGGATGATCTGGCAACAGTGCTGGAGTCCTACCCCGACGCGCGCATCGTTGCGGGCGCGACCGATGTCGGGCTCTGGGTCACGAAATTCCTGCGCGACATGCCTTTGGCGGTGTTCATCGGCCATCTCAACGGGTTGCGGCAGGTGCGCGAGACCGAAGACGCGCTGCATCTGGGCGCCATGGTCAGCTATGAAGACGCCCGCGCGCCGCTTCTGGCGCATTTCCCCCATCTCGCCCGCTACTGGGACCGCATCGCCGGATGGCAGGTCCGCGCCATGGGCACGCTCGGGGGCAATATTGCCAATGGCTCACCCATCGGCGACACGCCTCCGCCCTTCATCGCCCTGGGGGCGCGGCTGGTGCTGCGCAAGGGGCGCGCGCGGCGCGAAATCCCGCTCGAGGATTTCTTCATCGACTATGGCAAGCAGGACCGCGCGCCCGGCGAGTTTGTCGAAGAGATCATCCTGCCCAGACCCCGCCCCGGCTCGCTCCACGCCGCCTACAAGCTTTCCAAACGCCGCGACGAGGATATCTCCGCCGTGGCGCTGGGCATCACGCTGCATCTCAGCGGTGGCACCATCTCGGACGCGCGCCTTGCCTTTGGCGGAATGGCCGCCACTCCGAAACGCGCT